>CAZOIK010000312.1:0-6287 GCA_964579765.1 uncultured Bifidobacteriaceae bacterium | reverse complement strand
GCATCGGCGTCAACGCCGGCGTCGACGTGAGCGTCAGGCTGTCGAAGTATGTCGGCGTCGGCGGGCTGTTCCGCTACTCGCGCGCGTCGCTGACGCTGCCGCTCGAAGGTGTGGCGTCAGGGGTGCATAGCGACGCCGGCGGCCCCCAGGTGGGCGCCGGCGTGCGCATCTACTTTTAGAGCGCCTTCACTTCATGCGCTTCGACGACAGCTCGTTCTCGAGGCAGATCTCGTCGATGAGCTCGGTGTTGAGCGCGATGCGCTCGTGCAGCGTCACCGTCCACGGCTTGGTGTACGCCTTCGGATCGTCCACCGTGAGCTCGACGTCGAGGTGGCCGTAGTCGGGACGCGTGATCCGCTCGCGCACCTTCGCGGCCGTCGTCAGCACGCTGCCGTGCCAGTCGATCCAGAGGTCGTCACGAAAGCCGTTGGAATCGACGACGAGCGTGTCGCCGTCCCATTTCGCCGACGAGTAGCCCTGCCACGACGGATCCGGATCGACCGGCAGCGGCCGGCCGTCGAGGAACACCTGGCGGTAGTTGGCGTTCATCTCGTCGAGCATGACGAGCAGCGCCGGCGTCTGCACGAACTTCAGCATGTGCGGCATGCTGTAGGCCCGCAGAAACGGATCGGGCAGGCAGCGCACGTGCGGATCGTCCTTGGCGTTGTTCGCCGTGCGCTCCTTGACGAGCGCCTTCAGCCACGGCTGGTAGGGGAGCCCGCCGGGCAGGCCGGCGCCCATGTCGATGCCGTGGATGCCCATCGAGAGCTCCGCGCCGCAGATCACCCGCTCGGGGTCTTTGGCGCCGCACGGCGTGTCCGCCGTGATCCAGATGCCGGTCAGATCCGGATGGCCGTCGGCGGTCCTCGGCGTCTTGGCCGTGAAGTCGTCTTTGCCGTCGGCGGTCTTGGGCACGCCGGCCGTCGGGTATTTCAGCCACTGCGCGGACGCGGGCGTCGAGCACAACACGGCGCCCGCCGCGACGGCGACGAGGGCCGACCGAAGAATTAGTATGCGCATGTGCCTCTCTCGTGAAAAGCTGATTGTACGATGCATCCCATCCTGCTGCGCACGCCGTACTTCACGATCTACACCTTCGGGCTGCTGCTCGCGCTCGCCTACTTGTCGGCGCTCGGCTGGCTCCGGCGCGGCGCACGCCGGGCGGGGCTCGATCCGGAACTGCTGACCTCGCTCGGCATCTGGGCGATTGTCGGGGCCCTCATCGGCGCCAAGGCGCTGCTGTTCGTGCGCTCCGCCGGCGAATTCACGGCGTCGGCGTCGCAGCTCTGGTCGCTCGTGACGAGCGCGGGCGATTTCTACGGCGGGTTCATCGGCGGGCTCGTCGCCTCCGGGCTGTTCTTCTGGCGGCACTCGGAGGTCTCGGTGTGGCTGGCGGCCGATCTCTGCGCGCCCGCCATCGCGCTCGGCCAGGCGATCGGGCGCATCGGCTGCTTCATGGCCGGCGACGACTACGGCCGGCCGGCGTCGGTGCCGTGGGCCGTGACGTTCACCAACCCCGACGCCGCCATCCTCGGCGGCGCGCCGCTCGGCGTGCCGCTGCACCCGGTGCAGCTGTACGAGTCGGCCGCGTGCCTGGTGTTGTTCGGAGTGCTCGTCTGGTTCGCGCGGCGGCGTCACCGCGAGGGCGACGTGATCGTCGCCTACACGCTGCTCTATGCCGTCGCGCGGTTCGGGCTGGAGTTCTTCCGCGGCGACGCGGACCGCGGGTTCGTGTTCGGCGGCCTGCTCTCCACGTCGCAGTTCATCGGGCTCGTCATGTTCGCCGTCGCGATCGTCGTGCTGATCGTCCGGCACCGGACGTCGCCGGCGGCTACTGCGGCGGCTTCTCGGCCACAAGGCGCGCGACGAGCGCGTGCTCCTCGTTCGTGAGCCGTGTGTGCTCGGCGCCGGTGGCCGTGCCGGCGTATCCGGCGTGGACGCTGCGCACGCGCCCGTCCCGCCCCAGAACCACCGTCGTCGGATACACGCTGAAGTTGCGGAGCTGCGAGAGCTTCGCCTCGGCCTGATCGGTCGTGCCGGCGAAGACGATCGGGTAGACCACGCTGTAGCGGCGCGTGAACGCCTGGATGCGCGGACGCACGGCCGCGAAATCGGCGTCGTTCTCGAAGAAGAGGCCGACGACCTCGAGCCCCTTCGCGTGAAACTCGGTGTAGAGCGACGAGAGAAACGGCGCCTCGTCGTGGCAGTTCGGACACCACGTCCCGCCGACCGTCAGCACGACGACTTTCCCTTTGAAGCGCGCGTCCGCGTCGGAGACGGCGTTGCCGTCGAGGGCGACGCCGCTGAAATGAAACGGCGCGCGGGGATCCTTGACGCCCGTGAACTGCGACAGATCGGGCGGCTGGGGGATGCCCTTGCCGGCGAGCTGCGTGCTGCGCGCCGCGCGATAGGTGAACTTGCGATCGAGCGTGATGGCGAGCGTGCCGTCGCTGTTCAGCTCGGCTTCGAAGAGCAGCGGGCGCGAGCCGTCGAAATGGCTGAGCGTCAACCGGCCGTTCTTCCACGCGCCCGTCAACGTGCCGCTGTCGCCTGACGTGCGCAGGATCGCGCCGGACACGTCCGGGCCCGACTGGCTGAGGTGGAGCCGCCACGAGACGTCGAGCTTGGAGTTGTCCTTCGCCGTGCGATACATCACCCACTCGCCGCCGCCCTGCGGCACGCGGCCCGCCGCCGCCGTCGGGCGCCGCACGACGCGCGCGGCGAAGAAGTCGAGCGGCCGCGAGTTCGGCCGCCGGTTGACGTAGGTGCCGTGCAGCTCTTTGCCGTCGAACGCGGCGTCGAGCACCGTGTTGAGGAAGTCGTAGTCGAGCGTCAGCCGGCCGTTCTCGAAGCGCCCCGAGCTCGAGGCGATCTTCCGGCTGCCGTCGAAGAAAAAGCCCGTGGCGGTCGCGCCGTTCGTCGTGATCTCGAACCGGAACGGGACGGCGACGCCGTTGGCGAGGACCGCGGCGTCCCAGCGTCCGGCCACGCCCTGCGCGGAGGCGACGGCGGCGGTGAGCAGGCAGAAGACCGTGGCAATGGCGGTGCGCACGGTCATATTATCGATCAGCGCGACGGCTGGCGACGAGCGTGATCGCGCAGACGAGCCCATCGTCAGGCAGTACGCAAACAGCAGGCGCGCGCCGCTGAACGTCAGGACGTTGGCGATCTGGATCTTGCCGTCCACGACGAGCCGGCGGTCGCGCACGCCGGTGAGGTTGTCGATGACGCGATCGGCGGGCGAGAGGCGGCGGAACACGGGGTAGAGCACGTTGAGCCGCCCGAAGCGGCGATCGCGCTCCATGTAGAGCCACACGTTGTTCAGGCGATACCACTCGATCGGGTAGGCGCGCAGGAACGCCTGGAACTCCTCCGGCGTCCAGTCGTGCATGCTCGGGACGTCGGTGGCGACCAGATGGAGATCCTCGCCCGTCAGCCCGTTCGCGCGCACCGACGCGAACGACAGCGGCGTGCCGTCGTCTTCGGCCCAGTAGCCGTTGACGTTGAGGTCGTAGTACATCCACCGCCGGTACTCGGCCGACCAGAGCTCGAGCGACGTATGCGCGAGCACGCCGTCGATCGTCCCCCAGGCGACGACGCGCGTGTGGCCGCCGAGGCTGCGCCACATCGAGGCCATCACGACGGCCAGTTCGCCGCAGTCGCTGGCATGTCCCGCGCGCATCCGCGCGAACGTCGTCAGGGCACCGACCTCGAGATCGGCCTCTTCGGCGGCGGGCGCCGTCTCGTGCCGCAGTCCGTACAGGTAGTCGCCGAGGCGGCGCATGCGGTCGCCGTCGGTCGTAGCGCCCGCGAGCACGCGCTGCGCGACGTCGTGGAAGACGGTGAGCTCCGCCGGCGCGTCTTCGACGTACCCGTACGACGTCAGCGCCTCTGGCGGCAGCGTCATGAATTCCTCGCTCGGCACCTCGCGGAAGTCGAACGCGAGCAGCCGCAGGCGCCACCAGTCGCCGCACAGCCAGACGAGCACGAGGGCGTGCACGAGCAGCAGCAGCCCGACGAACGTCCGGCTGACGTGGCCGCGCCAGACATGCCGACTCGCCGCCGCGCGCGCATTCGTCATCCGGCGTCCAGCATAGAGCGATCGTGCGCGCGCGTCATGAGCCGACGACGCGGCGCTCGTGGAGTGTGTCTCTGGAGACACAGTCGGGGTGCCAGCCGCGCTGACAGCTCGCCGGTTCGGCCTGTCAAACGCTCGGGGACGTCGGTCAGATGCTCAGGGAGGTCGGTCAGACGCTCGGGGACGTCGGTCAGATGCGTGTGGAACGTCGGTCGAGTGCTGTGCGCAGCCGGTAGGAGGACTTGCGCCGCTGACAGAGCGCTTTGCGCGGGTGACAGACCCGTGTGCGCCGACTGCAGAGCGCTTTGCGCGGGCGACACGTGTGGCTGCGCAACCCGCACACTCGATCGCGCAGATCGACGGCCCCCGCTACCGGGCTGACGGCGCGGCCGACGTCACGTCCTTGTAGATCGCTTCGACGAACATGTCGCCGGTGTAGGCCGGCGTGGCGTAGAGGCCGTCGTAGTCGAGCGTCACGTGCGCCGCTTTGATCTGATCGAGCGTCTTGCCGGCCTTCGCCAGATCGCGCACGCGATCGCGGACGATCGTCGCCATGTCGCGATATTCGACGACGTCGGCCTGATTGCAGATGCGGCCGTGGCCGGGGATGACGCGCGTGCCGCGCTGTCCGTTGAACGCCGTGACCGCGAGATCGACGACGTGGTTCAGGACGTCGAGCACGCCCTGGATGGACCCGCCGCGCGCCCGATCGAAACGCGGATACGACGTCGTCGTGAACGCGTCGCCGGTCGCGATGACGTCCGAGCGCCGGAACCAGACGATGACGTCGCCGTCGGTGTGGCCGGGCGCCCACTGCAGCTCGATCGGCTCGTGATTGAAATAGATCTTCTCCTTCGCGCCGGCGAACGTGTCCGTGGGCCAGAGCGCCGGCGGCACCGTGGACGTGCGTCCCGTCGGCGCGCTGATGCGGGCGAGGGCCTTCTCGTGCGCGAAGACCTGCGCCTGCGGGGCCGACCCGGGAGGCCCCTGATAGAGCGGGGTGCCCGTGCGGGCAAGCGCGTCGTTGCCGCCGATGTGGTCCAGATCGGTCGTGGTGTCGACGATCGCTCTGATCGGGAGCTGTGTGCGCGTCCTGATCTGCGCGAGCACGTCGCTGCTGACCTCGGCCCGCCCCGCGTCAACCAGCACCACGCCCTCGTCGTCGATCTGCGCGGCGATGTTGCTGCTCGTGTCCGTGGAGATCAGATACACCCGACCCTGGACGGGAAGGATCTCCACCGGCGCCGTGTCGAAATTCGGGCGTCCGGGCCGGTACTTCAGCTGGTCGGGCGTCAGCGTGGACTGCGCCGCCGCGCCGGCGCCGAGCATCGCCGCCGCCGCCGCGCACGCCGCGAGACGAACCGCGTGCCGTCTCATGGCGTGCGGCGTCCTTGCGCCTGCAGCTGCTGGATCCGCAGCTGATATTCCGGGTAGGTCGTCTTCGCGCCGCCCTGCGTCGCCTCGAACGGGATGCCGTAGTGCTCCGCCGGCTCCATGTGCTTCGTGCCCAGCGCGTAGTGCGGCACCCAGCCGACCGGTTTGCCGACGAGCTCGTCCACCGGCTGCCAGGCGACGGGCGGCGCGATCGTCTGATTCGGGTTGAGCACCCACGTCTGCGTGCGGATGAACGGCTCTTCGAGATAGACCGGATCTTCGATGTACGTGACGGATGTCAGGTAGTTGCCGTGCCGGAAGAAGTGCTCCGTCATCACGCTGTCGGGGCTCGTGTAGATGCCCACTTTCTGGATGACGCCCATCTTCATGTGTGTGGTGGTGACGGTGAGCTCGCCGTCATGGAACGTGCCGGTCGAGAAGCCCGCCCAGGTGTGCTCCGCGTGCGCCGACGGATGCGCGCGGCCGTCGAGCCAGATGGTGCGATCGGATCGCCCGAAGACGCCGACGATCTTCAGGGCGACGAGCGCGTCCGTGACGCGATCGCGCACCTCGCTGACGCGGATGTTCGGTCCCTCGCCGCGCATCGCATACTGTGCCGGCCAGGCCTGCGTGCTTCGTTCGGGCTGCGACAGGATGTCGGCGTCCCAGGTCTCGGCCATCTGCCGCGCGGCGGCGTTGATCGGGAGCCCCGTGTAGTCGCCGAGGAACCCGCCCGGTCCGCGGTACGGAGCGTCCTCGTGCATCTGGGCGGCCCACTCGCCGGTGAGATCGACGACGGGCCCGGGTTGCACTGGAGCGGGTTGCGCGCGGTTCT
>CAZOIK010000311.1:0-4320 GCA_964579765.1 uncultured Bifidobacteriaceae bacterium | reverse complement strand
CGGCTACTCGGTCGCGACGGCGCGGCCCGTGTACCGGCTCATCTGCCGGCTGGCGGCGATTCCGAAGAACGGGCGCGCGGCGGTTGCGTTCGTCGCGCTGTTCTCGATGGGCTCGTCGCTCATCTCGTGGAGCTTCAGCCTGATCATCAGCGGGCTGCTTGCGCGTGAAGTCACGCACCGCGTGCGCGACGCCGACTACCGCGCGGTCGGCGCGGCGGCGTATCTCGGCGTCGGCAGCGTCTGGGCGCTCGGCCTCTCGTCGTCCGCGGCGCTGATCATGGCGGCGCCGGCCTCGCTGCCGCCGTCGATTCTGGCGATCAGCGGCGTCATCCCGCTGAGCCAGACGCTGCTGCTCTGGCAGAGCCTGCTGACGGCGGCCGTGCTCGTCGTGATTTCGATGGCCATTGCGTACTACTCCGCGCCGGACGCGTCGCAGGCGCGCAGCATGCTCGACATGGGCGTCGCGTACGAGGCCGCCGAGGCGCCGAAGGAGGTGCCGGAGAAACCCGGCGAGTGGCTCGAGTTCTCACCGCTCCTCAGCGTCATCGTCGGCGGCTTCGGGCTCGTGTATCTCGGCAGCGAGGTCGCGTCGAAGGGCGCGTCCGTCATCCTCGAGCTGAATCACTACGTGTTCCTGTTCCTCGTCGCCGGCGTCCTGCTGCACTGGACGCCGCGCTCGTTCGTGAAGTCGATTGCCGCGGCCGTGCCGTCGGTCGCCGGCGTGCTCGTGCAATACCCGATGTACGCCGGCATGGTGAAGATGATGACCGAGTCGGGCCTGGCGAGCCGGCTGGCGCACTTCTTCGTCGCGGTCTCGACGCAGCACACCTATCCGGTTCTCGTCGGCATGTACTCGGCCTTCCTCGGGCTGTTCGTGCCCTCAGCCGGCGGGAAGTGGCTGATCGAGGCGCCGTACATGCTGGAGGCCGGCAAGGCGCTGCACGTGCACCTCGGCTGGGTCGTGCAGACGTACAACGCGACCGAAGCGCTCGCGAACCTCATTCACCCGTTCTGGATGCTGCCGCTGCTCGGCATCCTCGGCCTCAAAGCGCGCGACATCGTCGGCTACGCGGCGCTGCAGTTCGTCGTCCACGTGCCGACGGTGCTGTTTCTCGTGTGGATCCTCAATTACACGCTGCGATAGAGCGACGACGATCGACGCAGAGATCGCGGAAATCGCCGAGAAGGCGCTGATCACCGCGGAGGAACGGAGGACACAGAGGACGATCCGGTGTCCGTGGTACAGTTTCGCCCCGTGAAACCCCGCGTCCTCGTCACCCGCGAGATCTCTCCCGAAGCGATTGCCCGGCTGAAGCAGCACTTCGTCGTTGACGCGAACCAGAAGGATCTGCCGGTCAGCCCTCGGCAGCTGCTCCAGAAGCTCAAGGGAAAAGACGGCGTGGTCACGCTCGCCACCGACGTCGTCACCGAAGCGGTGCTCGAGAAGAACCAGCAGCTGAAGATCGTCTGCAACGTGGCCGTCGGATACAACAACCTGGACGTCGCGGCGGCGACGCGGCACGGCGTGATGACGACCAACACGCCCGGCGTCCTCGACGACACGACGGCTGATTTCACCTGGTGCCTGATCCTCGCCGCCGCGCGCGGCCTCGTGTCTGCCGACCGCGCGTTCCGATCGGGACGCTGGAAGCGCTGGCGGATGATGGAGTTTCTCGGCCAGGATCTCTACGGCAAGACGATCGGCATCTGCGGCTTCGGCCGCATCGGCCGCGGCGTGGCGAAGCGCGCGATGGGCTTCAACATGAAAGTGCTGTACGCGAGCCGCAGCCGCGCGTCGGACGCGGTCGAACAGGAGTTCCGCGCGTCGTACGTGGACAAGCACACGCTTCTGCGCGAGTCCGACGTCGTCACGCTGCACCTGCCGCTCTTCCCAGAGACCCGCCACTACATCGGCGCCGCCGAGCTCGCGATGATGAAGAAGACCGCGATTCTCGTCAACGCGTCGCGCGGCCCGGTGGTGGACGAAACGGCGCTCGTCAGGGCGCTCAAGGCGCGCCGCATCTTTGGCGCGGGCCTCGACGTCTACGAGCACGAGCCGACGCCGGCGCCGGGGCTGACGGCGCTCCCGAACGCGGTGCTCGCGCCGCACATGGGCAGCGCCTCGGCGGAGACGCGCTTGAAGATGTCGATGATGGCCGTCGCCAATTGCATCGCCGGGCTGACCGGCGAGCGTCCGCCGAACCTGCTCAACCCCGAGGTGTGGAGCCGCTGACGGATCCGGATGCAGTTCTCCCAGGACCAGCACTTCACGTGCGGCCGGTGCGGACGATGCTGCCGTCGCGCCACGGTGGCCGTCACCGACGCCGAAGCGGCGTCGTATCGGACCGCGCACGTCGGACGCTGGTTCCGCGAGCGCGCCGACGGCTCGAAAGGCACGACCGACGATCCGTTCGAGCCGATCGACGGCCATCCGGGTCTCCTCCAGATCCGCAAGCGCGACGACGGCGCGTGCGGGTTTCTCTCGCCCGGCGGCCTCTGCCGCATCCACGAAGAGCTCGGCGTCGATCGCAAGCCACTCGCCTGCCGCGTCTTCCCGTTCCGCTTCCACCCGATCGACGGGGCGCCTGCCGACGTCGTCGTCACGACGAGCTTCGCGTGCCCGACCATCGTGGCGGACGACGGCGCGGCGCTGCGATCGCAGGCGCACGAGCTCAACGCGTTTTCGGCCGCGTGGGCGCGCGCGCAGCCAGAGCCGCCCGCGCGCGTCATGTTCACCGCCGGGCGTGCCTGGCCGCAGCCGCTGGTGCAGACGCTGCGGTTGCTGCTCGTCCGCACGCTCGACACGCCCGGTCCGGACGGCGCGTTCGACGTTACCGCGAGCCTGCGGCGCATCGCCGTGTTCCTCGACGATCTCTCGCGGCCCCGCGTCCAGCGCCTGTCGGACGACGACCTCGCGCAGTACATCGACGTGATGAGCCGTCACTCGCTGACCAGCGGACAGGCGCTGCCCGAGCGTCACAGCGCGCGGCTGGCCGGGCTCCTCTTCCGCGGCTTTCTGCTGGCGGCCGCGTCCGTGCAGCTGCACCTGGATCCCGCGACGCGGGGACGCCCGTCGGCCATCCGCGCGACCCTTCTTCGACTGCTCGCGCACCTGCACGGCATCGGCGGCGGCGCGGGCGGCATCGACCTTCGCCAGGCGCGCGGCGTCACGCTCGACATGACCGACGACGCGATTCGTGAACGCGTCACGCATTACCTGCGGACGAGCTTCGAGACGATCGGCACCGGACGCCGGCCGATCGTCAACGAGATCGCGATGATCGCCGCGCACCTCAACGCCGCATGCGTCTTCGCCCGCATGCACGCCGCGCGGCGCGGGCTGGCGGCGGTGGACGCCGACGCCTTCACGCACGGCCTGCTCGCGTCCGCCGATCTCGCGCAGGCCGACGACGGCGGGCGGTTCAGCAGCCTGCTGACGACGCTCTCGGGCGGCGTGGACGCGCTCTACTTGTTTCCACCGCTGCGCTATCCTTAGCGCGCGTTTCATCTGTAGCGCGCGGACAGCTGTCGTGCAGGCCTTCAGGCCTGCCGCGGGGCGGACCTGACGGTCCGCACGACCTTCGAAGGAGTGACGGATTCCTTATGGCTGAGACGGTTGAATTCAAGAGCAACGGACACAACGCGACGGGCTATCTGGCGACGCCGCCGAGCGGCTCGGGGCCCGGCGTGCTGGTCATCCAGGAGTGGTGGGGCGTGGACGCCGATCTGAAGAAGATGGCGGACAAGCTCGCGGCCGCGGGATTCGTGGCGCTCGCGCCCGACCTCTATCACGGCGAGGTCGCCGGCCACACCGAGATGGACAAGGCGGCGAAGCTGATGCAGAGCCTGCCGCCGGATCGCGCGGCGCGCGACATGAGCGGCGCCGTCGATTACCTCGCCGCGCGCAAGGGCGTCACCGGCACGGGCATCGGCGTCGTCGGCTTCTGCATGGGCGGGATGCTGTCGTTCCTCATCGCCGCCAATCGCGGCGACAAGGTGAAGGCGGTCGTGCCGTTCTACGGCTTTCCGCAGGGCGAGATGGAGCCCGACTGGTCGAAGCTGACGGCGTCCGTCAGCGGCCACATGGCCGAGCACGACAACTTCTTCCCACCGGACAAGGCGCAGGCGCTCGAGACGAAGCTGCGTGGCATGGGCAAGGACTGCACGCTCAAGGTCTATCCCGGCACCGGCCACGCGTTCATGGGCCCGCACAACGCGCTCGGCACACTGAACGAAAGGCTGGCCGCGCAGATCTGGCCGGAGGTGGTCGGCTTCCTCAAGGACAAGCTGACGTAGTCTCACTCATCATGTAAGTGTTCC
>CAZOIK010000310.1:0-8884 GCA_964579765.1 uncultured Bifidobacteriaceae bacterium | reverse complement strand
CGCTCGCGGTCGGCGATTCCGAGACCGGCGTCGCCGCGGACACGTTCCACATCCGGCAGGACGCCTCGCAGGACATCCATCTCGAAGGGCTGCCGATCGGCACGATCGGCGGCATCCGGGCCGACGTGACGCTGCCGCTCGACGCGGAATACCAGATCGCCGTGAAGATGTTCCGGACCAATCTCGGGGTCATGCGCGGCCTCGAGTACGAGCACGAGGTCGAGTACACGGTTGACGGCGTCCGCGTGCACACGTTCAAGATGGGCGGCGAGGCGGACTTCAAAGCCAACCTCGTGAACATGACGAAGGCGGGCGACGTCATCGACGAGCGCGGCCGCCTCACGCTCAAGCTGAAGGCGGGCCCGCACGTGATCACGGCGGCGTTCGTCGGCGACGACGACGCGCCGAATCCGACGCGGCTGCAGCCGTTCATCCGGAGTTCGACGGATACGCGCGACACGTCTGGCCATCCGCACTTCGACACGCTGACGGTGACGGGGCCCTTCCACCCGACCGGCTCGGGCGACACGCCGAGCCGCCGCCAGATCTTCACCTGCCATCCCACCGCGCGTGCGCAGGAAGACGGATGCGCCCGGACGATCGTCAGGCGGCTCGCCCGTCTCGCCTTCCGCGGCGAGGTGGCCGACGCCGACCTGCAGCGCCTCGACGGCTTCTACGACGCCGCGCGGCGCGAGGGCAAGAGCTTCGAGGGCGGCGTGCAGAAGGCGCTGCAGCGGCTGCTCGCCGATCCCAAGTTCTGCTTCCACATCGAGCAGGATCCGCCGGGGCTGCAGCCGGGTACCGTCTATCCGGTCAGCGACCTGACGCTGGCGTCGCGGCTCTCCTTCTTTCTGTGGAGCAGCATTCCAGACACCCAACTGCTCGACGTGGCGGCCCGCCACACGCTCCATACGCCGGCCGTGCTCGAACA
Source organism: uncultured Bifidobacteriaceae bacterium (assembly GCA_964579765.1). Lineage (GTDB taxonomy): Bacteria > Acidobacteriota > Vicinamibacteria > Vicinamibacterales > CAVVIG01 > DATNBT01. The sequence goes on along the minus strand of CAZOIK010000310.1, from coordinate 7,953 downwards.
GCAGGTGCGGCGCATGCTCGCGGATCCGAAAGCCGAGCGGTTCACGACGAACTTCGCCGGGCAGTGGCTCTACCTGCGCAACCTGAAGAACCTGCAGCCCAACTCGGAGACGTTCCCCGACTTCGACGACAACCTGCGGCAGGCGTTCGCGCAGGAAGCGCTGCTGTTCTTCGACAGCGTCGTGCACGAAGACCGGAACGTCCTCGACCTGATGACGGCGAACTACACGTTCGTGAACGAGCGGCTCGCGCGGCATTACGGGATTCCGAACGTCTACGGCAGCCGGTTCCGCCGCGTCACGCTGACCGACGACGCGCGATTCGGCCTGCTCGGCAAGGGCGCGGTGCTGATGGTGACGTCGCACACGGATCGCACCTCGCCGGTGGTCCGCGGCAAGTGGGTGCTCGACAACCTGCTGAGCGCGCCGGTGCCGCCGATGCCGAACAACGTCCCGCCGCTCAAGGAAGATCCCAACCGCGGCGGCCGCGTGCTCACGATGCGCGAGCGGATGGAGGAGCACCGGCGCAACCCGGTGTGCGCGGCGTGCCACCGGATCATGGATCCCATCGGCCTGTCGATGGAGAACTTCGACGCCGTCGGGGCGTGGCGCACGCGCGCCGGCGACAGCGTCACGGCCGCCGGCTCGCCGATCAACGCCGAGGGCCAGCTGCTCGACGGCACGAAGATCGACGGCGTCGTCACGCTGCGGAAGGCGCTACTGCGCCAGCCCGACATGTTCGTGCAGACGGTCGTCGAGAAGCTGACGATCTATGCGCTCGGCCGCGGCCTGCAGCCGTACGACATGCCGTCGGTCCGCGCCATCGTCCGCGACACGGCGTCGTCGAACTATCGGTTTTCGTCGATCGTGCTCGGTATCGTGAACAGCCTGCCGTTTCAGAAGCGCGTGACGCTGGAGCAGCCAGTGCGCATCGCGCAGGGGAGCCGGTGATGTTTATCTCGAAGATGAAGCTGTCGCGTCGGACGGTGCTCCGTGGCATGGGCGCCGCGCTCAGCCTGCCGATGCTCGAAGCGATGGTGCCCGCGCTGTCGGCGGCGCCGGCCCCGGTCACGCGCTTCGGCGTGGTGTTCGTGCCGCTCGGCGAGCGGCCCGGCTACTGGGAGCCGAAGACGGTCGGCAAGAACTTCGAGTTCAACGTCATCATGAAGCCGGTCGAACAGTTCCGCGATCAGCTGACGGTGGTGACCGAGCTGTGCGACCCGCTCGACGGCCACGCGACGACCGTGTCGGCGTGGCTGAGCGGCGCGATTCCGTTCCGCACGATCGCCGAGAACGTCCGCTCGGGGATCACGATCGACCAGATCATCGCCAACAAGATCGGCCAGGACTCGACGCTGCCGTCCTTCGAGCTGGCGACGGAAGACTTCACCGGCTGGATTGGCGGCTGCGACGTCGCCTACAGCTGCGCGTACATGAACACGATCTCGTGGAAGAACGCGACGACGCCGCTGCCGATGGAGATCAACCCGCGGGTCGCGTTCGAGCGCCTGTTCGGCCAGCCCGGCACGGCCGCGCAGCGCCTCGAGCGGATGCACGACAACGCGAGCATCCTCGACTCGGTGCGCGACGAAGCGCGCGATCTCGAGCGGACGCTCGGCGGCAAGGACCGCGCGCGGCTCGGCGACTACCTCGACAACGTGCGCGAGATCGAGCAGCGGATTCAGCGGGCCGAGAAGCAGGCGACGACGGAGAAGGCCGTCCCCGACGCGCCGATTGGCATCCCCGACACGTTCGAAGAGCACGCGCTGCTGATGTACGACCTGGCCGCGGTCGCCTTCGAAGCGAATCTGACGCGCGTCGTGAGCTTCATGAAGTCGCGCGACGCGAGCCAGCGTGTCTACCCGAACATCGGCGTCAACGAGCCGCACCACGCGATGTCGCACCACGGCGGCAACCCCGAGAAAATCGCGAACCTCGTGAAGCTGAACACGTATCACATGAGCCTGTTCGCCAAGTTCCTCGAGAAGCTGAAGAACACGCAGGACGGCGACGGCTCGCTGCTCGATCACTCGATGATCCTCTACGGCAGCGGCATGAGCGAGAGCGATCAGCACTCGCGCCTCAACATCCCGACGCTCCTCGCCGGCGGCCTCTGCGGCGGCATGGAAGGCAACCGCCACATCCAGGAGAAGAAGGAGACGCCGTTCTCCAACCTGCTCGTGTCGATCGCGAACAAGTACGGCTGCGACATCGACAAGATGGGCATCAGCACGGGCGCGGTCGCCATCTAGCGCATGCGCCGTCTCACCTGTAGTGCAGGCCTTCAGGCCTGCCGGCGAGCTCTTCAGGCCTGCCCGAAAGCGGGCCTGAAGGCCCGCACTACATTTGGGGTAATGTTCGCCGTCGCCACGCTCGGCGCGGCCGGCACGGGCACGACGCTCATCGACGCGGTCAAGGCGGGCGACCACGCGGCCGTGCGCGCGCAGCTCGCGCGCAGCACGGTCAACGCCGCCGAGCCGGACGGCATGACGGCGCGCACGGCCCAGTGCAGCGCCGACGACGTCGAGTCGGCGGAACTGCTGATCCGCGCGCGCGCCGACGTCAACGTCGCGAACCGCTACGGCGTCACGCCGCTCGCGCTCGCCGCCACGAACGGCAACGCGGCGATCACGCGCGCCCTGCTCAAGGCCGGCGCCAACGCGAACGCCGCCGGCGCCAACGGCGAGACGGTGCTGATGGCCGCGGCGCGCGCCGGCAGCCCGGACGTCGTCGCCGCGCTCGGCGAGGGCGGCGCGCACCGCAACGCCACGGGACAGGCGCAGGGCCAGACCGCGCTGATGTGGGCGGCCGCCGAAAATCACGCCGCGGCCATCACGACCCTCGCCGCGCACGGCGCCGATCTGAACGCGCGATCCAAAGAGCTGTCGTTCCCCGATTACCGGTACGAGACGAACGGCATGGCCGTGTTCCAACTGCCCAAAGGCGGCTGGACGGCGCTCATGTACGCGGCGCGCCAGAACGCGAAAGACGCGGTGGCGGCACTCGCCGACGCGCACGCCGATCTGAACGCGACGACGAAGCAGGAAGGCACGACGGCGCTGCAGATCGCGATCATCAACATCCACTACGATCTCGCGGACCTGCTGCTCGAGAAAGGCGCCGACCCCAACGTCGTCGACTCGACGGGCATGACCGCGCTCTACGCCGCCGTGGACATGCGCGCGCCGGCGAACATGCTGACGCGGCCCGAGCCCAAGTTGCACGACCGGCTCGACGCGCTCGGCATCGTCAAGTCGCTGCTGGCGCACGGGGCCAACCCCAACCTCCAGCTCAAGAAGCCGATCATCGGCCGCCACAACAACCTGATCGGCGACGGCCAGCTCACCGAGGGCGCGACCGCGCTGGCGCGGGCGTCGAAGGCGAGCGACGTCGAGATGATGAAGGTGCTGCTCGACGGCGGCGCCGACCCGACGCTGACGCTCGCCAACCGGACGACGACGGCCATTCTGGCGAGCGGCGGCCCGACGCCCGAGCCGAAGATGCTCGAGGCGGTGACGCTGCTCGTCGAGCACGGCGTGGACGTCAACGCGTTCAACACGAACGGCCAGACCATCCTCCACAACGCCGCGCAACGCGGGTACGACTCGATCGTCTCCTACGTCGCGAGCAAGGGCGCCAAGCTCGATCGGCGCGACAAGCAGGGCCGCACGCCGCTCGACCTCGCCCTCGGCGCCGCCGGTGGGGCGCGCCGGCAGGGACGGGCCCAGGCGGCTCCGCAGGTGCACCAGACGACGGCGGCGCTGCTGCGCGAGCTCATGGCGAAGAAGTAGACCGCAATGAACCGACCCCGAGCGCTCGTCACGTCGATCGCGGTCGCGGCAGCGTGCACGATGGCCGCCGTTACGCTCACCGCCCAGCAGTCGAAGAACGTGCGCGACGGCGTCTTCACGGCCGATCAGGCGGCGCGCGGGAAGGCTGGATTCGAGGGCGTCTGCGCCCGCTGCCACGGCGTGCCGCTGACCGGCAGCGAGGGCCTCGGCCCCACGCTCAAGGGCCCGGCGTTTCTCGCGCACTGGGACCACGACACGCTCGGCAGCCTGTTCACGAAAATCCGCGACACGATGCCCCTCGGCACGCCGGGCACGCTCACCGACGAGGTGAAGCTCCAGGTGCTCGCCTACGTGCTGCAGCAGAACGGCTTCCCCGCCGGCCAGGCCGAGCTGCCCGGCGACGTGAGCGCACTCGAAGAGATCGGCATCCAGCAGCGCGGCGTGTGGGACGGCGTCTTCACCACCGCGCAAGCCGATCAGGGCAAGGCGTCGGCGTCGCGCTGCCAGGGCTGCCACGGCCCCGACCTCAACGGCACCGATCGCGCGCCGGCGCTCAAGGGGCCGGCGTTTCTCGCCGACTGGGAAGACGGCAGCGTCAACCGGCTCTTCCTCAAGATCCGCGACACGATGCCGCCGGGCAACACCGATTCGCTGACGCCCGAGACCAAGCTCATGATCGTCGCGCACCTGCTCCGCGAGAACGGATTCCCCGCCGGCGCGAGCGCGCTGACGCTCGACGCCGGCACACTCGACAGCCTGCAGATCACGAAGAAGAACGAGGGCGCCGGCGCGCCGAACTTCGCGCTGGTGCAGGTGGTTGGCTGTCTCATGCGAGATCGATCGACGTGGACGCTGACGAACGCGAGCGAACCGCTCGTCACGCGCGACGCCGCGCCGAGCGCGGCCGCGCTGAGGACGGCCGAAGGCAAGCCGCTCGGCCGCGAAAACTTCGGCCTCGTCAGCCTCGACGCTGCGACGAAGGGCGGCGCTCTCGACGGGCACAAGGTCGAGGCGCGCGGCCTGCTCTATCGCGACGGCAGTTACGCCGACCTGAATCTCACGTCCCTCAAGCCGCTCGCCCCGGCGTGCACGAAGTAGCGCGTTTTCCGCAGCCCACCACGGACTCTTGATGAACAAAACGCGGCGTCGAGGAATGTACTCACTGAGCCTCCACGACCGACGAGATGCGGATCCCCCGTTTCATGCAGGCTGCCTCCGTGGCAGGCCTGCTGCTCTGGTCCACTGCCGCCAGAGCGCAGACAACGCCACCGGCTGACGCCACGCCGCCGGCGCCACCGACGATCACGTTGCCGACCGTCGAGGTGGTCGGCACGACGCCCCTGCCGGGCACCGGAGTGGACCGCGACAAAGTCCCGGCCAACGTGCAGAGCCTGACATCGTCCGACCTGGCGCTCGAAGGCTCGCCCAGCGTCGTCACCAGCTTCAGCGATCAAGCCGCCGGCGTGAACGTCAACGCCACACTGGACGATCCGTTCCAACCGGACCTGTTTTATCGCGGCTTCTCGGCGTCGCCGCTGCTCGGCACGCCGCAAGGCCTGGCGGTCTACCAGAACGGCGTCCGCGTCAACGAGGCGTTTGGCGACACGGTCAACTGGGATCTGATTCCTGACATCGCAATCGATCGCGTCGATGTCGTCAGCGCGAATCCGGTCTACGGGCTCAACGCGCTCGGCGGGGCCGTGATGATCGGCATGAAGAACGGCTTCACCCGTCAAGGCTTCGCGGGCGAGGTCGCAGGCGGGTCGTTTGGCCAGCGCGGCGGGATTTTCGAATTCGGGGCGCACAGCACCGGCGTCGCCGCGTACGTCGCCGGGCGGATCTTCGACAGCGACAGCTGGCGGCAGTTGTCATCCGACCGCGTGCGCCAGCTGTATGCCGACGTGACCGTCCGTCGCGCCCGCCACGTCTTCGACCTCAACTTCACCGGCGCGACGAACACGCTGCTCGGCGCAGGCTCGACGCCGGCGCAGGAACTGGCGGTCGATCGGACACTCGTGTTCACCTCGCCGCAGCGCAACGAGAACCAGCTCGAGTTCCTGACGATGAACGAGGTGTTTCAGGCGACGCGCACGCTCACGCTGCAGGCAAATGCGTACGGACGCAATTTTCACCAGCGCGTCGTCAACGGCAACACGACCGACTACACCGCGTGTGCGACCGAGGGCCTCTGTCAGCCGGACGAAATGACGCAGCTCGTCACAATTGGCGGCGCGTCCATTCCCGACCTGTCGAGCAGCGGCGAAATCCCGATCGGGCAGAACGACCGCGAACGCATTCACGGCGTGAGCGTCGGCGGCGCCGTGCAGGCGACCGACACCGCCCCGCTCGTGGGCCGCGCCAACCATTTCTCCGTCGGCGCGAGCGTCGATCGCGACGTCACCGACTTCCAGACGTCGGCGGAAGTCGGCGTGATCAACCCGCTGCTGCAGGTGCTGCCGTCGGGCTGGTTTGTGAACACGCCGGAGAACACCCCGTTCACTGCCGTGCCGGTGAACCTGCGCGCGACGAACCGATATGAGGGCGTCTTCCTCACGGACACGTTCTCCGTGACGCCCGCGCTCGCGGTTTCCGTAAGTGGCCGGTTGAACCTGGCGCAGATCGATCTGGCGGATCGCCTCGGGTCGAACCTGACGGGCTCGACGACGTACGGGCGGTTCAACCCGGCCGCCGGCGCCACCTACGCGTTGGCGCGCGGCCTGACGGCCTACGCGGGGTATTCCGAGGGGAACCGCGTGCCGACCCCGAGCGAGATCGAGTGCTCGGATCCCGCGCGGCCGTGCCTGCTGCCGTCCTCGTTGTCAGCGGATCCGCCGACATTGCAGCAGGTGGTCTCGCACACGTACGAAGCCGGCCTTCGCAGCTCGACCAGAACCCGTGGCCGATCGGCCGGCAGCCTCACGTGGAGCGCCGGATGGTTCCGGACGAATCTGACGGACGACATCTACGGCGTCGCCACGTCTCTGAGCTCGGGCTTCTTTCAGAATATCGGCGAGACGCGCCGGCAGGGGCTCGAGACCCATCTGGCTTACACGGATGCCCGCTGGTCGGTCTTCGGCACGTATGACGTGATCGACGCGACGTTTCAGGCGTCGTTGCGGCTGCCGTCGCCGAGCAATCCGCTGGCCGACGACCACGGCGACATCAGCGTCGTGCCCGGCGATCGCCTCCCGGGCATTCCCACACAGCAGGTGAAGGCGGGCGCCACGTATCGCCTCACGCCACCGTGGCGTCTCGGCGCCGTGCTGATCGGCAACAGCGCCTCGTACTTCCGCGGCGACGAGTCCAACCAGAATCCGACGCTGCCGGGCCACGTCGTCGTCAATCTCCACAGCACGTATGCGATCCGGAAGACGCTCGAAGTCTTCGTCACCGTCCAGAATCTGTTCGACACGCCGTATGCGTTCTCCGGACAGTTCGGCGACCCGACCGGCATCGGCGCCCCGGGCGTTCCGGTGGACGCCGCCACCAACGGGCCGGGTGTGGACAATCGATTCCTCAGTCCGGCGCCTCCGATCGCGGTGGTCGCGGGCCTCCACGTGCGGTTCTAGTACAATCCGCGCCCGCATGACACCGTCCGACGTGGAGACCGCGATTCTCGAGCTGTTCGCCGACTGCCATCCGCCGCTGCGCCGCTACGTCGGATCGCTCGGTCTCGACACCTCGGACTCCGAGGACGTCGTGCAGGACGTCTTCCTGTCGCTGTCGCGGCACCTCACTCGCGGGCGTCCGCGCACGAATCTTCGCGGCTGGCTTTTCACCGTCGCGCGCAACCTCGCGCTGAAGCATCGCGCCCGCCTGCGGCGCCGCCGCGCCGCGGTCAACGGCGACGTCGCGTCGGCGGCCGAGCCGATCGATCCCGCCGTCGGCCCCGAAGAAGATCTCGCACGACGTCAGCGGCAGCAGCGGTTGTTGGCGGTGCTCCGTTCGCTCCCCGCGCGCGATCGCCGGTGCCTCGCGCTCAGGGCCGAAGGGCTGCGCTACCGCGACATCGCCGAGGCCACGGGTTTGTCGCTCGGGGCCGTGTCGAATGCGATCGCGCGATCGACCGCGCGCCTGATGAACGCCGATGACGCATCTCTCTGACGAGACGCTTGTCGCGCTGGCGGACGGCGAGTTGGCGGTGGAGGACGCGGCGGCGGCGCG
>CAZOIK010000309.1:0-3500 GCA_964579765.1 uncultured Bifidobacteriaceae bacterium | reverse complement strand
GACCTCGATGTCGAGATACTCGTCGATCGACTCGAGCTCCTCGCGCAGGGTGACGAAGTGATCGGTGGCGCGCAGCAGGCGGCGGAGCAGCCCGGAGAGCTTCGTGATCAGCATGCGCGCGGTCTCGGGCTGCGTGCGGATCAGCGACGAGATCGACGTCAGCGTGTTGAAGAGGAAGTGCGGGTTGATCTGGTTGGCCAGCGCCTCGAGCTTCGCGGCCAGCAGCAGCTTCTCCTGCTCCTGCAGCCGGTGCTCGATGCGGGCGTTGTTCCAGATCTTGATCGGCGTCGCCACCGCCAGGACGGTGCCGAGCAGGACGACGGCGAGCCAGAACAGGGACGGCGGCTGACCCGGCGCCAGATCGAAGAGACGATGGTGCTGCTCGAAGCGCGCGCCGATGAACTGCCGGATCAGCTCGAGGCCGATCGGGACGAGCAGCAGGACGATCTGCCAATCGACCGTCAGCCGCCGGATCATCCGCCAGACGCGCCTCGGGAAGCTCGTGAAGACAAACGGTGAGAACTGCCAGAGCACGTCCTTGGGGCACAGCTCGCGGAGGCCGCCGCCGGCGAAGCCGCAACCGATGGCGAAGAAGGGCGCGCCGTACTCGCCCGCGAAGAGCGCGGGCAGCCCGACCAGCGCGCCGACGATGACGCCGGCGTACGGGCCGTCGATGAGCCCCGCGATGAACGCGCCCTCCAGCGTCAGATCCGCGGCGTTGTAGCCGAGCAGCAGGCGGGCGACGACACCGGCCGAGAGCAGGACGCCGAGGCTCAGCGCGAACGTCAGCCGGTCGGGCCGCGGGCGCTGTTCGAAGATGAGGAACTGGCGGAACCGCCGGAACCGCACGAGAATGGTGGCCGACGCCGCCATCACGGCCAGCTTCACGAGCAGCGTCGTCAGCAGCACCTGATCGGTCGAAAGGGCGGTCGGGCCAGTCATCGTGATTTACATGGATCTTAATGGCCGGGTAAACTGAGGGCAAATGGCTGTCATCCGTCCTCTCATCACCGGATTTGCGACGACGCTCAAGTATCTGTTCAAAAAGCCGATCACGGTGAACTATCCGGAACAGAAGTTCCCGATGTTCCCGAAGTGGCGCGGCAAGCAGGTGCTGATGCGCGACGAGAACGATCTCGAGAAGTGCGTCGCGTGCGGGCTCTGCTCGGTGGCGTGCCCCGCCGACGCAATCTACCTCGAGGCCGCGGAGAACGACGGCAGCGTGCAGGCCGGTCCGCGCTACGCCTCCGTCTATCAGATTCACAAGACACGCTGCATCTTCTGCGGCTACTGCGAAGAGGCGTGCCCGGTCGGCGCCGTGTTCATGGGCAAAGACTACGAGCTCGCGGTCTACAGCAAAGACGACTTCGTCTGGGACAAGACCGATCTTCTCGTGCCGCCGTCGGCGCCGCGGGCGTGAGGCGGGAAGGGCGCCCCTCCCGCCCATGTTGATCGGCGCGCTCGGCGACATCCACGGTGAATTCGACACCGTGCGGCAGATCATGGCGCGCCATCCCGACGTGCCGCTCTGGCTGCAGGTCGGCGACATCGCCACCAACGACGGCGCCTACTTCGCCTCTCCCGCCCCGCTCTATTTCATCAAAGGCAACAACGAAGACTTCGACGTGATCGCGGCCGCGATCGCCGGCCGTCCGCCCGCGCCGAACCTCCACTACCTGCGCAACGGGCGGCTGCACCTGGTCGGCCCCTGGCGCGTCGCGGCGCTCGGCGGCACGTTCGCGCCGAGCTGGTATCACACGCCGGCCGCGGCGCTGCCGGCCTCGAAGGGTCGCAAGTCGGCCGCCGCCTCCGTCAAACTTGGCAAGAGCCGCGACGATAAGCGCCGCCACTTCGTGAAGGAAGAAGTGCTGGCGTGCAAGGCCCTGAAGGACGTCGATGTCTTTCTAACGCACGAAGCGCCGCGCCCCTTCTATCCGGCCGGCAAGCGCATCGACGCCGGAAAGACGGCAATCAACGAGATCCTGACCGCCATGCGGCCACGGTTGCACCTCTTCGGACACCACCACGAGTTCACCGACTCGCAACGGCACGGAATTCGCTCGATAGGCCTCGACATGGTCACGAAGTCCTATCTGCTTATCCATGCTGAGACGTTCCGGTGTGAGCGGCTGGACACGTGATATAGTCCCTGAGGCTAACGATGGCCCTCTTTGAGCCGCAAATAGACGCGAGCGACATTTCCACCCGAGCGCTTTCCGTCACCGCCGTAGAGACTGATTTCGTCGCCCGCGTTTACGAAAACATCGCGTGGTTCTACGACCTGTTCTTCGGCCCGACGCTGCACCCCGGCCGCGTGCAGGCCATTCAGCGCATGGCCATCGCGCCCGGCGATCGGATTCTCGAAGTCGGCGTCGGCACGGGTATCAACGCCTGCCTCTATCCGCGCGACTGCGTGGTTACGGGAATTGACTTATCCGCGCCGATGCTCGAGAAGGCGCGCGACCGCTTCGCACGCAAGGGCATCCGCAACGTCCGCCTGCATGAGATGGACGCGGCGACGATCAGTTTCGCCGACGGCTCGTTCGACATCGTGTACGCGCCGTACCTGATCAGCGTCGTGCCCGATCCGGTGGCCGTCGTCCGCGAGATGTATCGTGTGTGCCGGCCCGGCGGGCGCATCATCTTCCTCAACCACTTTCGCAGCGAGAACCGCGTGCTGGCCTGGATCGAGCGCGCCATCTCGCCCTTCACCGTTCACATCGGCTTCAAGTCGGATCTCGATCTGCCCGCGTTCCTCGCGCAGGCGGATTTGAAGCCCGTGTCGATCGAGAAGGTGAACGTCCCGCGGATCTGGTCGCTCGTTACGTGCGTTAAAGACGAGTAACCGCCTGTAGTGCAGGTCTTCAAGCCTGCAACATCTTCAACACACGTTCCGCCGCAACCTGTCCGCCATCGACTCGCGGGCGCTCGTCCGGCTCGGGCTGCGCGAGGAGCGCGTCGATGTAGGGACGCCATCGTCCGGCTCGCAGGTCGTCCTGAGGAATGAAGCGGCAGCGCACGACGCGCGGCATCTCGGCCACGAACACGTCGTACTCGACGAAGCGTCCGCGTGACGTGTAGAGGAGCGGCGTGCCGTTGGCCGCGCACTCCGACACGATGCCGTAACCCGGTTTGCTGACGACGACGTCGGCGGCGGCGACGAGATCGGGATAGGCGAGCGGCGCCGGCAGTGCCGCGAACGGCGACAGCACCGTCAGGCGCTCGCGCCGCGCGATCTCCTCGAATGCGACGTCGAGGCCGGCGCTGACCGAGCCGACGACGCGCGGCCGGTCGTCGGGAACGGCGAGCCGCGCGCGCGTCTCGCCGCGGGCGCGCGTCGATCGCCGCGCGATCATCGGGATGTCCACGACGTGCGCCATCGCGGCGAAGCCACCGTGCATCGGCAGGCGCAGCGTCCGCGTCGCCTGGCGATAGGCGCCGCGAATTGTCTCGACGACGCCGGGCGCGTCGCGCTCGAATTCCGGATATGCCTCGTAGAT
>CAZOIK010000308.1:0-2110 GCA_964579765.1 uncultured Bifidobacteriaceae bacterium | reverse complement strand
CGGCGCTCTACGCCGTCTATCACGGCCCGCACGGGCTGGCGGCTGTCGCCCGCCGCGTGCACGAGCGCGCGAAGGCGCTGGCAGGCGCGCTGCTGTACATCGGTATCCATCAGGTGAACGACGTGTTCTTCGACACGATTCGCCTCGAGGTGCCGGGCGACAGCGCCGTCGTCGAGCGCATTCGCGAGGCCGCGGTCGCGGCGCGCATGAACTTCCGCTACAGGCATGACGGGACGATCACGATCGCGCTCGACGAAACGACAGAGGCGGAGGACGTGCAGGCGATAGCAGGCGTGTTCGCGGCCGCGCTCGACACGCGAGCGCCGGCCATCGGGCCCGCCACGTCCGGCTACGACGCCGCGCTGGCGCGGACCTCGCCGTTTCTCACGCATCCGGTGTTCAACACGTATCACTCCGAGACGCAGATGATGCGGTACGTGCGCGGGCTCGAGCGGCGCGACATCGGCCTCGACACGTCGATGATCCCGCTCGGCTCGTGCACGATGAAGCTCAACGCCGCGGCCGAGATGCTGCCGTTGACGTGGCACGAGTTCGCCGACGTCCATCCGTTCGCGCCGGTGGAGCAGGCCCGCGGGTATCAGGCGCTTCTGCGCGAGCTCGAATCTTCCCTTGCCGTCGTCACGGGGCTGCCGGCGGTGTCGTTGCAGCCGAACTCCGGCGCGCAGGGCGAGTTCAGCGGGCTGATGGTCATCCGCGCTTATCATCACAGCCGCGGCGACGCGGCACGCGACGTCGTGCTCATCCCGGACTCGGCGCACGGCACGAATCCGGCGAGCTCCGCCATGGCCGGCCTGCGCGTCGTCGTCGTGGCGGGCCGGGCCGACGGCAGCATCGACGTGGACGATCTGCGCGCCAAAGCGGCGCAGCACGCGGATCGCCTGGCGGCGCTGATGGTGACGTATCCGTCCACGCACGGCGTGTTCGAGGACGCGATTCAGGAGATCTGTGCGATCGTCCACGCATACGGCGGCCAGGTGTACATGGACGGCGCCAACATGAACGCGCAGGTCGGGCTGACGAGCCCCGCGGTCATCGGCGCCGACGTCGTTCACCTCAACCTGCACAAGACGTTCGGCATCCCGCACGGCGGCGGCGGCCCGGGCATGGGGCCGATTGCGGTGGCGTCGCATCTGGCGCCCTTTCTGCCGGGGCATTCGCTCGTGCAGACAGGCGGCGCACAGTCCATTTCCGCCGTGTCGGCCGCGCCGTGGGGCAGCGCGAACATCCTCGTGATCTCGTACGGGTACATCAGGCTGCTCGGCGGGCCGGGGATGACCGAGGCGACGTGCTGCGCGATCCTCAACGCGAACTACGTCAAACGGCGGCTCGACGGGCATTTCCCCGTGCTCTACACGCGCGCGAAGGGGCGCGTCGCGCACGAGCTGATCTTCGATCTGCGGCCGCTCAAAGCGATGAGCGGCCCTGGGAGCATCGACGAGACCGACGTCGCGAAGCGGCTGATGGACTACGGATTCCACGCGCCCACCGTGTCGTTTCCCGTCGCCGGCACGCTGATGGTGGAGCCGACGGAGAGCGAACCGAAGGAAGAGCTCGATCGGTTTTGCGACGCGATGATCGCGATCCGGCAGGAGATTCAGGCGGTCATTGACGGCAAGGCGGATGCGAAAGACAACCTCCTGAAGAACGCGCCGCACACGGCGTTTGCGATCGCGTCGGCCGACTGGCGCCATCCCTACACGCGCGAGCAAGCCGTCTTCCCGCTACCGTGGGTCCGCGCGCGCAAGTTCTGGCCGAGCGTCAGCCGCATCGACAATCCGTACGGCGACCGCAATCTGTTCTGCACCTGCCCGCCAGTCACCAGTACGTAGGGCGGCCCTTTCAGGGCCGCCATTCATCGCGGGCCTGACCGCCGGCGCTGAAACGATGGCGGTCCGCCGAAGCCTTCGGTGAAGGCGGAAAGGCCCGCGCTACGTACTGCGAGCGGCCTTGTCGTACGCGGCGCCGAGCGCGCGCGTGACGGGCCCGGGCGCGCCGCTGCCGATGACGCGATCGTCCACCTGCACTGCCGGGACGACGCCGCGGGTCGTGCTCGTGAAGAACACCTCGTCCGCGCCGAACAGGTCGGTGT
>CAZOIK010000307.1:0-4838 GCA_964579765.1 uncultured Bifidobacteriaceae bacterium | reverse complement strand
CACGCTGCACACGGTCTCGCACACGCTGCTCGAAGGGCTGGTCATCGTCATCGCGGTGCTGTTCCTGTTCCTCGGCAGCGTCCGCGCGGCGCTGCTGACGGCGATCACGATCCCGCTGTCGCTGCTCTTCGCGTTCGTCTGCATGCACTTCACCGGCATCCCGGCCCACCTGCTCAGCCTCGGCGCGCTGGATTTCGGCATCGTCGTTGACGGCACGCTCGTGATGGTCGAGCACATGGTGCACGCGCTCGACACGCGGCGGCGCACGGATCCAGCCGCCCGCGCCAACGAGTCGGTGCTCGACACGATCCGCGAGGCGGCGCTCGAGGTCGAGCGGCCGATCTTCTTCTCGCTCGTCATCATCGTCTCCGCGTACATCCCGCTGTTCACGCTCGAACGCGTCGAGCGCCGGCTGTTCACGCCGATGGCGTTCACGGTCTGCTACGCGCTGTTCGGCTCGATGCTCCTTGCGCTGACGCTGATTCCGGTGCTTGCGACGTACCTTTTCCGCAACGCGCCGAAGTCGTGGGAGAACCCTGCCGTGACATGGCTGCACGATCGTTACGCGCGGCTGCTCCAGGCGACGATCGCCCGCCCATGGCGTGTCGTCGCCGCCGCTGCTGCGGTCGTGCTTGCGGCGGGCGCGCTGTCCACGCGGCTCGGATCCGAGTTTCTGCCGCAGCTCGACGAAGGCGTGCTGTGGATCCGCGCGAACTTCCCGGCCGGGATCTCGCTCGAGAAGTCCGCGAGCCTCGCGAACGAGATCCGCGCGCTCGTGAGACAGTCGCCGGAAGTTCGGGAAGTCACCTCGCAGACCGGGCGCAACGACGACGGGACCGATCCGTACGGCCCGAACCGGAACGAGTTCTTCGTGGCGCTGACGCCGTACGACAGCTGGAAGAACGGCAAACGCAAGGCCGATCTGGTCGAAGAGCTCTCGGCGCGGCTCAAGAGTCAGATACCCGGCGGCTTCTTCAGCTTCACGCAGCCGATCATCGACAACGTCACCGAAGCGGTCACCGGCTCGCCCGCCGATCTCGCCGTCATCATCACGGGCCCCGATCTGCGCGAGCTGAGGCGTCTGGGCCGTCAAACGCTGGACGTGCTCAAGACCGTGCCCGGCGCGGCGGACACGGGCATCGAACAGGAAGACGATCAGGCGCAGCTGCGCATCCGTATCGATCGCCAGGCGGTCGCGCGCTACGGTCTGAACGTCCGCGACGTACAGGACGTGATCGAGCTGGCGATCGGCGGCCATTCGGCCAGCACGTACTTCGACGGCGAGCGCCGCTTCGACATTACCGTGCGCTACATCCCCGACGCGCGCACCGACATCGAGTCGATCGGCGGCATCCTCGTGACGACGAAGTCAGGCGAGCGCGTGCCACTGGCGCAGCTCGCCGGCATCGAAGTGGTGGACGGCGCGAGCATTATCGCGCGCCGCGAGAACCGGCGGATGATCTCCGTCCGCACGAACATCCGCGGACGCGACCAGGGCGGGTTCGTCGCCGACGCGCAGCGCCGGTTCGCCGAGCGGGTGATGCTGCCGGCCGGCTACAGCGTGGACTGGGGCGGGCAGTTCGAGAACCTCGCCCGCGCGCGCCGGCGCCTCGCGTTCATCCTGCCGCTGACCATCGCCGTGATCTTCGGCCTGCTCTTCTTCGCGTTCGGATCGGTCGGCGACGCGGGCCTCGTGCTGCTGAACGTGCCGTTCTCGCTCGTGGGCGGCATCGCCGCGCTCTACCTGCGCGGCATCAACCTGAGCGTCTCGGCCGCCGTCGGCTTCATCTCGCTGTTCGGCGTCGCGGTGATGAGCGGCGTCCTCGTGATCTCGGATATCAAACGCCGCCGCCTCGAAGGAACGCCGGCGCGTCAGGCGGTCATCGAGGGCGCGCTCGCGCAGATGCGGCCGGTGCTGATGATGGTGATCGTCGCGATGCTCGGCATGGTGCCGGCCGCGCGCGCCACGGGCGTCGGCTCGGACGTCCAGCGCCCGCTCGCCACCGTCGTCGTCGGCGGGTTGTGCTCGACGCTGTTTCTGACGCTGTTCGCGCTGCCCGCGCTGTCGTGGCTTGCGGCTCGTCGATCCGAGGAGCGCATATGACCGGACGAATGAAGATGCTGATGGTGTTCCTGAACGAGGTCGATCGCGTGGAGGACGAGCCGCTCTACGAAGTCGCCATGCGGCGGCTCCGGCATCTCGACGTCGCGGGCGCCACGGCGCATCACGGCGTGATGGGCTTCGGCGATCACCACCGCCTGCACCAGAAGGGGCTGTTCGGCATCGCCGACGATCGGCCGATCACGATCACCGTCATCGACACCGAGGCGAAGGTGCGGGCGATCGTCCCGGAGGTGCGAGCGCTCGTCCCGCATGGGCTGATGCTGATCATCGACGCTGAGGCGGTGCCGTAAGTCATGCAGTGCCAGCCTTCAGGCGCGCCCGCGCAGACGGCGATGGCCGACCTAGAAGTCTGCACTACAGCAGCGCCGACAACTCGGAGGCGGCGTCGATCAGAAGCTCGCGTCCGTCGAGGCGATCGCGCGGGAATTGGCGGAAGCCGAAGCCGTAACGCGCCAGACAGACGTTTGCGCCGGCGTTCCGCGCCGTCTGCCAGTCAACCAGCGAGTCGCCGACGAGCATCGCCTCGGCCGCGTGGACGCCTGCCCAGGCGCAGAGCTGACGCAGTCCCGCCGGATCCGGTTTGCGTGGCTGCGGACCGTCGCCGCCGAGCACGGCCGCAGGATCGAAGAATCGCGCGAGGTCGAGGCCCTCGAGGATCCGCCGCGTCGCGGCAATCGGCTTGTTCGTGAGGACGGCGAGCGGCGCGTGCGACGCGAGGCCGGCGAGCGCGTCGGGAATGCCGTCGTACGCGCGCGTGTGCTCGAGCAGTCGCGTGTCGTAAATCGCGAGGAACCGCGCCAGCGCGTCGGGCGGCTGCACGAGGCCCGCGTTCGCGAACGCGCGCGCGACGAGCGTCGCTGCGCCCTCGCCCACCATCCGCCCGACGGCTTCTTCGTCGAGCCGCGCGCCGCCGCATTCGGCGAGCAGCGCGTTGGCCGAGTCGGCCAGGTCCTTCAGCGAATCGACGAGCGTGCCGTCGAGATCGAAGATGTACAGCCGGGTCACTCGCCGTACTCGGCGAACGACGTCGGCGTCTCCCAGACCTTCACACGGACGACCGGCAGGCCCTCGCGCGCGGCGTGGCGGTAGATGAGCTGCGCGATGTGCTCGACGGTCGGATTGCTCTCGCAGATGTACACCGGCTCGCCGAGTTCCTTGAGCGGCTTCACGAGCGGATCGTCGAAACGCAGGAGCATCCTGTGATCGAGTGCGCCATCAATCCAGCCCTTCACGATGCGCTTGATGTCGCTGAAATCGCAGACCATGTTGCGATTGTCGAGCGCGCCGGTGCGGACTTCGATCTCGACCTTCGCGTTGTGTCCGTGCGGATGCTTGCAGACGCCGTCGTAGTCGAGCAGACGATGGCCGTAGCAGAAATCAATGCGCTTGGTGACTGAATACATGACAATGGCGATTATATGTCCACGGCTGTGCTGCTTTCCGGAGGTCTCGACAGCGCGGTGCTGCTCGCCGACGAGGCGTCGCGCGGCGACGCGTATCCGATCTACATCGGCGCGGGCCTCGCGTGGGAAGCGGCGGAGCGCGCCGTCATCGCGCGGCTGCTCGCGAGCGCGCCGTTCGCCGGACGCGTACGGCCGCTCGCATCGCTGTCGGTTGACATGCGCGACGTCTACGCCGCGACGCATTGGGCGTTGACCGGCGATGCGCCCGCCTATCACACGCCGGACGAAGACGTGTACCTGCCGGGCCGCAACATCATCCTGCTCGCGAAGGCGGCCGTGTTCGCCGCGGCGGCGGGGGCGGCACGCCTCGTGATCGGCACGCTCGATCACAATCCGTTTCCGGACGCGACGCCGGCCTTCCGCCATTCGATGGCGCAGGCGCTCTCCCTCGGCCTCGCGCATCCGCTGCAGATCGACGCGCCGTACGCACACTCGAGCAAAGCAGACGTGATCAGGAGAGGCCTCGCGCTCGGCGTGCCCTTCGAGCACACGATCTCGTGTATGAAACCAGTGGTTCGGGAGGTTCGAGGGGTTCACTGCGGCACGTGCAGCAAGTGCCGCGAGCGGCACGAGGCGTTCGTCGCGATCGGCGCGCCCGATCCCACCGACTACGACACCGCGATCTTTACGGGCCGTACGTAGCGTTCGCCGTCAGGCCGACTGCAGAGATGCCGCGTGCCGCGCGGCGCCCATCGCAGCCGCATCCGGGCCGAGCGTCGCGGTCGAGATTTTGAGCGCGTCCATCATCGGACCGGGCAGCCGGCGGCCGAGCTCCCAGAGGATCGGTTCCGTCAGCAGATCGCTCGCCGACGCCATGATGCCGCCAAGGACGAGCATGCTCGGGTCCGCGAGGACGACGAGATTCGCGGCAGCCATGCCGAGATATTTGGCCGTGTCGCGCATCACGGAAATCGACACGCCGTCCTTGTCGCGGGCGGCCGCCAGCACGACGTCGGCCGTGATCGCCGACAGATCGCCGTTGACGGTGTCCTGCACGCGCGAGCGATCCCCGGCCTTGATGCGCCACACCAGACGCCGGACGATGCCCGCGGCAGCGACTTCGGCTTCGAGGCACCCGGCTTTGCGATAGTCCTCGCGCTCGACCGGATTGAGCGCCAGCCATCCGACCGCCGGCTCGCGGCCGTGCGCGCCGGTTACCGCGCGCCCGCCGCGGACGAGGCCCGCGCGGGCGTGCTCGGCGACGGCGAAGTACGCGGCGTCGGCGACGCCGCGGGCGGCGCCGACCCAGC
>CAZOIK010000306.1:0-3016 GCA_964579765.1 uncultured Bifidobacteriaceae bacterium | reverse complement strand
CCTGCTATCGACCGACGCCGTGCGCGTGCAGCCTGGCGCGCGGGCGCTCATCGAGGACTGGGGCGGCGGGCGGACGCTCGACGCACGCGCGCGCCGCGTCGACCCATCCGGGTTCACCAAGATCTCCGCGCTCGGCGTGGAGGAGCAGCGCGTCAACGTCATCCTCGACTTCACCGATCCGGTCAGCGCGTGGTCGGCGCTCGGCGATCGCTACCGCGTCCAGGTGCGCATCGTCGTGTGGGAAAGCGCGAACGTCCTCAGGGTGCCGACGGCCGCGCTCTTCCGCGAAGGATCCGCATGGAACGTCTACGTCGTCGACAACGGCCGCGCGAAGCGGACGCCGGTCGTCATCGGACACCAGACGGGTCAGGAGGCGGAGGTGACGTCAGGCCTGACCGAGGGCGCCACCGTGGTCGTGCATCCCGGCGACGCCGTCAGCAACGGCAGCCGCATCCGTCCGCGGCCGGCGGAACAGTAGGAACGGACCTGCGGATCGCGCTTCACTGAGACTGCCTCGCCTGCCACGACAGCGCCGTGCCGGGGTTGGCGCAGGCGTACGTGCCCTGGCCGAAATTCGAGCCGGATCGGGCCGACGCGTCCATGACGCCGGTCCACGTTGCCTGCGTCTCGTTGTAGGGACAGATGCTCGTGAACCGGATCGATCCGAAGTTGGCGTCGACGACGCCGGTGATCGATCGATCGGCGCTCGAGACGACGCCGTTCGTGATGAACAGGAACCGCGAGTTGGTCTGCGATTTCGGTCCGCCGGGCGCCGCGTACTGGAAGGTGAAGTCGTACGTGCCGTCGTACTTGCCGCCGCCTGACGGGCTGGGCGCCGGGGTGGGGGCGGTGCCGGAACCGGAGGCCGTGGTTCCGATGGTGTTGGCGCCGCTCGTCTGGTCGCCCACCACCGTCAGCGTCGCGTTGCACTGCTGCGCGGCCTGCGGCTTGAAGAACACCGTCACCTGCTGCGACCCTCCGGGGAGGACCGTGCCGCTGGTCCAGTTCGCGGAGTAATCGGCGGAGCACGCTGAGATCGTCATGTTGGTGATCGTCAGCGTCGAGTTCCCGGTGTTGGTAATCGTGAACGTCTGGCTGGCGCTCTGCCCCACCGCGACGTCGCCGAAGTTCAGGCTGCCGCTGACGCCGATGACGCGCGTCGCCGCGACGCCGGGCGCCAGGACCCCGATACCGGATACTGCAATGGTGTTGGTCCCGCTCGTCTGGTCGCCGTTGATGGTCAGCGTCCCGCCGTAGTCCTGCGCCGCGGTGGGCGAGAACCTGAAGTTCACGGACTGCGACGCGCCGGGAGCGATGGTTCCGCTCGTGAAGCTGGCTGAATACGCGCCGCTCACGCCCGTCGGCAGCGTCAGGGAGGCGATTGTCAGCACCGTCGTCCCGCTGTTGGTGATCGTGAAGGTCTGGCTTGCACTCTGGCCGACCGTCACGCTGCCGAACGCGAGGCTGCCGGCAACCGCTATCACGCGCGTGCCGGGTGCCGCGGCAGGCGCAGCCGCGGACGGCGACGCCGGCGAGCTCCCTCCGCTCCCGCAGGAGACGGCGGTCATCAGAAAGGCAATGAGGGCCACGTACTTGGAAAGGAGCGTCCCTTTGGATTCATTCGTCATGAGGGCGCTACACTAGCCAATGGCCGGTTGGCGCCTCAAACGGCAACAGCCGACATAAGCCGTCAATCGTCGGATTCCTGATGAACGACATACATTCCGAGGCCTCGCCGCGCCTCGACTCGTGGAAAGCCATCGCCGCGTACCTCGATCGCGACGAACGGACGGCGCAGCGATGGGAACGCGAACTCGGGCTCCCGGTCCGCCGGGTTCCGGGCGGACGCGGACGCTCGGTGTTCGCCTATCGATCCGAGATCGACGAATGGCTCCGCACCACCGGTCCCGGGGAGACGGCACCGGTCGCCGCGACATCGGGGGCGCCGGTGCCCGCACTCACGCGGCGACGCCCCCTGAGGCCCACGTCGACGGCCGTCGTCGCCGCCCTGGTCATCGTGACGGCGCTGGTCTGGCGACTCCGTCCCGGCGCCGCCGCCGAACCCCATCTCCACCTGGCCGTCACCACGGACAGCGTCGTCGCCTTCGACGCCAGCGGTGCGCGGCGATGGACGTACTCGTTCTCTCCCGCGTACACGACGTACCTGGCCGAGGCGATGAGTGACCCGTCGTATGTCGCCACCGCAGGCTCGCCAGCGATCTACGTGGCGACGGCGTTCCGGGATCGGCACGCGGACGGGATCCAGGAAGGCGGCACGCTGACGGAGCTGGATCTCTCCGGCACCCCGCGGCGGTCGTTTGCCTTTGACGACGAGGTGACGTTCGCAGGCACGACGTACGGGCCACCGTGGGTGATCTCGGACTTCGCGGTGTACGACAGCGGCGGCGCGCGGCGCCTCGCGATCACCGCGCATCATGCCGTGTGGAGCGCGAGTCTGGTCACGGTGCTCGACGGGCAGATGCATCGTCACGGGACGTTCGTGCACGCCGGATGGGTCGAGCAGGTGCGCTGGATGGCGGCAAACCGCCTCGTCATCGGCGGCTACTCCAACGCGCATGAGGGCGGCATGGTGGCCCTCCTCGATCCGACGCGGCCGGACGGCATCGACGGCCAGGGGCCCGAACCGGCGACGTCGCGGTACTACTGCAGCAGCTGCTCCTCGACGCCGCCGATCCGCATGGCCGTCATGCCGCGGACCGAGCTGAACCTCGTCACAGCCTCGCGCTTCAACCGCGCGCGCATCCAGGTGACGCCGCGCAGCATCCTCGCGCGCACGATCGAAGTGGCCGCTCCCGGCCGGGACGCGGTCGAGGCCCTGTACGAGTTCTCACCGGCGCTCGAGCTCGTGCGCGCGTCCTACGGCGATCACTACTGGGAGCTGCATCGCGCGCTGGAGATGCAAGGCACACTGCGCGAGACCCGCCAGCAGTCGCCTGATCGCGACGGCCCGGTCGACATACAGACGTGGAACCCGCAGACCGGCTGGGCGACGGTG
>CAZOIK010000305.1:0-7824 GCA_964579765.1 uncultured Bifidobacteriaceae bacterium | reverse complement strand
GGCGCGGGCGCCGTTTCGGCCGGCGCGGCCGCGGTCGGCTCGAGCACCGGCGCTCTCTTGTGGCTGCAGGCCGCGGCGCACGCGATCGCGCCAATCAGCGCGCACTGCACGGCGGCATTCCTGAACATGCGTTCCATCGTTCCTCTCTCGGGTGTCAGTTTGACCAGTTGGGCTGGTAGTTGTTGCCGGACTTCGTCAGCGGGCGGACGTCGCGGCCGTCGCGCGTCATCGTGTAAATCTGGTACTTGCCGCCGCGATCGGAGGCGAAGGCGATGTGGCGCCCGTTGGGCGCGAACGCCGGGCTCTCGTTGCGGCCCTCGCCGAACGTCAATTGCTTGACCTCGCGGGTGTTGACGTCGATGACCTTGATGTCGAAGGCGTTGCTGCCGGTGCGCGCCTCGAAGGCGATCTCGTTGTAGGGGGCCGGCGACCACGTCGGCCGGTCGCAGTACGACTCGGCCGTGAGGCGCTGGATGCCGCCCAGGCCGTCCGCGGCGACGAGATAGATCTGCGGCGTGCCGGACCGGTCCGACGTGAACGCGATCTGCGTGCCGTTGGGCGACCAGGTGGGCGTGGAGCTCAGCGACGGCCCGTCGGTCAGACGGCGGACGTTCGACCCATCGCGGTTGGCGACGTAGATCTGCGCGTGCCCGTCGCGCGTGGACGTGAACGCGATGCGGGTGCCGTCGGGCGACCAGGCGGGCAGCCAGTTCTCGCCCTGGCTTTTCGTCATCTCGTCGAGCGTGCCTTCGAAGATGTGGGAGATGAAGATGTTGCCCGGGCCGCGACGATACGACGTGTAGGCGATCGATCGGCCGTCGGGCGACCACACCGGGTTGATGTTGAGCGTCCGGCCGGCCGTCACGCGCCGCTGGTTCTCGCCGTCGTAGTCGGCGATGTAGATCTCCTTGACGTTCCGCTTTTCGATCGTCCCGCCGAGCCGCTCGCCGTCGCGGTCCGAGTCGAACGTGATCTTCGTGCGCGCAACGCCGTGCAGCCCGCGCTGCGTCTGGAAGACCTCGTCGGAGATCGTGTGCGCGTACTGCCGCGCGTTCGAGGAGCCGCTGTATTCCTTGCCCAGCACGGACCGCTTGTTGGTGAGATTGAAGAGGCGGAACTGGACGCGGAAGCCGGCGCCCGCGCGCTGCACGGTCCCGGCGAGCACGCCGTCGGCGTTCACCTCGCGCCAGCGATCGAGCGGGACGTCGTCGAGCGACCGCGCCGCGGGAATCGTCGCGTTGACGTCGCGCGCGACGAAGGTGAACTCGTGCTCGTAGTTCAGGTCGTTCCAGAGCACGTCGGTGATCGTTTTCGCGGCCGCGACCGTCTCGGGGTCGCTCGACAGCGGAACGAACGCGGGCAGCGCGAGCCGCGGGGGCGCGTTGCCCGCGCCGTTGATGGTGGTCGCGACGTCGCTCGGCTGCTGTGGCGGCGCCGCGGGAGGCGTCTGCGCGGCCACGACGGCGAGCGCGAGGGCGCAGGCGGCGGGAAGCAAGATGTATTTCATCGCTGGTATTTGAACGTCAGATGCACGGTTAACGACGTGTTCGGGTAGTCCGACGGGAGCGGCGTCAGTTGCCGCGTGACTTCGACGGAGCGCTTGGCGTTGTCGTCGAGCGTCATGGAGCCGCTCGACTGCTCGAGCGAGATGCCCGTGAGGCGGCCGTCGCGCTGAATCGTGAACTTGACGACGACTGTGCCCGCCACTTCGGCCTGCTGGTTCCAGTTGGACGTGATCCGCTGCTGCAGCAGCACCAGGTAGTCGGGGCAGCAGAAGTTGCCGACGTCGAGCGTCGCGCCCATGCCGCCGCTGCCGCCCGTCGAGAGGCCGAAGCCCTGGCCGCGCGCGCCGGTGAAGCCGACGGCGGATCCCGTCCGCAGTTCGTCGCCCCGTGCGAGCGTGCGCCCGCGCGCGTCGGCGATCTTGTCCACGTCCTCGAGCTCCTTCGGCGGCGGCGTCTTCGCGGGCTTGGCGGGCGCCGCCTTCTCAATCGGCACCGTCATCTTCGGAACGGCCGCTGCCGGGGCGCGGACGGCTTCGGGTTTGGTCGCCGGCTCGGTGGTCTGCACGGCCCGCTGACCGATGGACGTCAGCCCGCCGGCCTGCGGACCGACGCCGGACCCGCCGAGCGAAATCGTCATCACCGGTTTCTGATCGTCCGTCGGACGCGACAGAAAGCGCAGCGGTCCGAGCAGCAGGGCCGCGCCGACCGCGAGGTGTACCGCGAGCGAGACGGCCGCGGTCGTCGGCAGTCCGCGCGGCTCCTGCATCCGATCGCGAAGGACGTCGCTGACTTCCACCTACGGCTCCTTCGGGAGCGCCGTCACGAGCCCCACGTTCTCGACGCCCGCGGCCTTCAGCAGATCGGTGACCTCCATCAGCTCGCCGAGCGTCACGCCGCGGTCGCCGCGCAGGAAGACGTCCTTCTTGGCGGCGTTCTCCATTTTCTGCCGCACGCGCTCCTGCAGCACGGCGATGTTGACCGCGTCCTTCCCGATGAAGACGACGTGGTTCTGCCGGTAGGAGATCGGCACCGTCACCTCCACGCGCTCGCCGGTCATCGGGTTGGCGCGCCGCGCGACGGGCAGGTTGACGTCGATCCCGCGCTGGATCATCGGCGCCGCCACCATGAAGATGATGAGCAGCACGAGCATTACGTCCACCAGCGGGACGACGTTGATCTCGGCGAGCGACGTCGTCACGCGCCGCCCGCGGCGGCGGCCCGGCATCGGATCGGGCGCGGCCTGGACCTTCGGCACGTTAGGTGAAGTTCCGTTCTGCGATGTTCAGAAACTCCATCGCGAAGTCGTCCATCTCCGACGCGAACACCTTCACGCGCTGCGTCAGCAGGTTGTAGTAATAGACCGCCGGAATGGCCGCAAGCAGGCCGCATGCCGTGGCGATGAGCGCGTCGGCGATCGGCCGCGAGACGACGCCGAGATTCGTCGATCCGGACTGCGCGATGCCTTCGAAGGCCATCATGATGCCGACCACCGTGCCGAACAGCCCGATGAACGGCGTAATCGCCGCCGTCGTCGCCAGAAAGCCGATGTGCTTCTCGAGCTTGTTCACTTCGACGCCCGACGCGCGCATCAACGCGCGGTCAACGCCCGCCAGACTCTTGAGAGTAGGACGCGCGGCCGGCGGACGCGGACTGGCGCCGGCCGCGGCCGCTTCGGCCGCCGGCTGCTGATGGCGCAGCTGCGCGGTGAGCTCCGCATATCCGGCCAGGAACAGCCCGACGAGCGGGCAGTCTTTGAGCGACGCGCAGACCGCCTGCACATAGGAGAACTTGCTACTCCGGCGGAAGACCTCGAGGAAGCTGGCGCTCTGCCGCGCGGTGCGCCGGAACGTCCACCATTTGTGCAGGATGATGCCCCACGAGACGACGGAAAACAGTCCGAGGACGACGAGCACGACTTTTGAAATCGGGCTCGAGTTGGCGATGATCTCGAGCAGGGCCGCGCCAGAATTCGAAGGCGCAAGGCCGCCGCCTCCCTGCATCAGGGCGAACACCGGGCTTCCAAGCGTGAGCACGCACTCCTCCGCACGTTCATCTGGTGCGCCGCTGGGACAGCGCGCGCCGGGTGTGGGATTGCCGGCGTCGAACCGCCGGGTGGGGAGCCCGGCTGGACGGTGCAGAACTGTATCACGCCGCACAATGGCTGTCAAACATATGTTACGATTGGACTTCTCCCTCTTTTACTGACCGCCGATGCTTCGCTTCCTGCGCATTACTCATCTGGCGGTCATTGACGAGGCTGAAGTCGAGTTCGGTCCGGGCCTGAACGTCCTGACGGGCGAAACCGGGGCGGGGAAGTCCATTCTCGTCGAGGCGGTCGGCCTGCTGCTCGGCGGGCGCGCGTCGGCGGAGATGGTCCGCACCGGCGAGGACGCCGCCACCGTCGAAGCGATCTTCGAGACCGCCGGCGACGAACTGCTGATCCGGCGCGAGATCACCGCGCAGGGCCGCAGCCGCGCGTTCGTCAACGGCGCGCTGGCCACCGCCGCCGTGCTTCGCGATCTGTCCTCGCGTCTCGTCGAACTGCACGGCCAGCACGAGCACCAGACGCTCCTCGATCCCGCCTCGCATCTCGACATCGTCGATGCCTACGGCGCGCTCGCGCCGCTCGCCGCGCCCGTTGCGGCCGCGTACGAGACGTGGCGCGCCAGCGCCGCCGAGCTCCTCCGGCTGCGCAAGGCGGCGGCCGATCGCCAGACCCGGCAGGAGATCGTCGCGTTTCAACTCGCGGAGCTCGATCGCGCGGCGCTGCACGCGGATCGCCCGGACGAAGATCAGGATCTCGCGTCGGCCCGCCAGGTGCTCGCGAGCGCCGAGCGTGTGCAGCGCCTGTGCGACGAAAGTTACGCGGCGCTCTATGACAGCGACACCGCGGTGCTCGCCGGGCTGGGCGGCGTGTGGCGCCGGGTGTCGGAGCTCGCCGCGCTCGATCGCCGCTTCGAGCCGTTTCTGCTCGAGCGCGAGGCCGTCAAGTCGCAGCTCGAAGAGCTGGCGTCGTTTCTCCGGCAGTACGCCGGCTCGATTGAAGCGTCGCCCGAGCGGCTGCAGCAGATTGAAGATCGGCTGGCGCTGCTCGAGCGGCTCAAACGGAAATACGGGCCGACGCTCGGCGACTGTCTCGCGCGGCGCGACGCCTTGCGCGCCGAGCTGGCGGATCTGGAGGGCGGCGACGCCCGTCTTGCCGAACTCGAGCGCGAGCATGCCGCGGCGCGCGAGGAGTATCTGGGGGCGGCGCGCGCGCTCGGCGGCGCGCGGCGGCGCGTGGCGGCGTCCTTCGCGGAGGCCATGGAACGGATGGCGGGCGAGCTGGCGATGGAGCAGACGCGGTTCGACGTGCGGTTCGGCGACGAGCTCTCCGAGGCCGAGTGGTCCGCGCGCGGCATCGACCACGCCGAGTTCTACGTGTCGCCGAACCCCGGTGAAGACCTGCGTCCCCTGGCGCGCATCGTGTCGGGCGGGGAGTTGTCGCGGCTGATGCTGGCCATCAAGACGCTGACGGCGGCGTCACGACTCGGCTGGAGCGACGCCGACGGGCGGCCGCCGAGCGGTTCGGCCCCCGGTCTGATCTTCGACGAGGTGGACGCCGGCATCGGCGGCCGCGTGGCCGAAGTGGTGGGGCGGAAGCTGTACGCGCTCGGGTCGGCGTTCCAGGTGCTGTGCATCACGCACCTGCCGCAGATTGCGGCGTATGCGGACGCGCACTACGCGATCGAAAAGCGCGTCGAGCGCGGCCGCACGCGGACGACGGTCGCGCGCCTCGACGCCGGCGCGCGGGTGGCGGAAATCGGACGTATGCTCGGAGGCGACATGATCACCGACGGTCTCCGCGCCTCGGCCGAAGAGATGCTCCGTCTGCGGCGGGCGCCGAAAGGCGAAAGCGAAAGGGCGAAAGCGAAAGGACGCCGTGGCGCGTAAGTACCTCATCGAGACGTTCGGCTGCCAGATGAACGTCCACGACTCCGAGCGCATGGCCGGCCTGCTGGAGCAGGCGGGCTTCGAAGCGACCGACGACGCGGCCGACGCCGACGTCGTGGTCATCAACACGTGCAGCGTGCGCGAGCGCGCCGAAGAGAAGCTCTACACCCGCCTCGGCGAGCTGCGCGAGCTGGAAGCCGAACAGGGGCGCGCCCGTGTCGTCGCCGTCGCCGGATGCGTCGCGCAGCAGGAAGGGGCCGCGATCCTGAAGCGCTCGGCCGGCATCGCCGACGTCCTCGTCGGCACGCAGGCGATTCGCCAGCTGCCGATGCTGGTGGAGCAGGCGGCGGCGCGGCCGGCCGTGCCGTCGATCGACCTCAATCCGTACGAGGACGTCACCTTTCCGCTCGGCGTGACGCACCGCAGCGATCCGGTCCGGGCCTACGTGACGATTATCGAGGGCTGCAACGAGTTCTGCAGCTTCTGCGTCGTCCCCTACACGCGCGGCCACGAGCGCATGCGGCCGAAGGCGGACATCCTCGCCGAGGTGCGCGACGCCGCCGCGCGGGGCCACAAGGAGATCCAGCTGCTCGGGCAGATCGTGAACCACTACGAGGCGCCCGACGATCCGTCCTGCGATTTCGCCGGCCTGCTCGAGGCGGTCCATGCGGTGGACGGCGTCGAGCGGATCCGGTTCGCGAGCCCGCACCCGAGGCACTTCGACGATCGGTTCCTGGCGCTGATGCGCGACCTTCCCAAGGTGTGCCGGCACCTGCATCTGCCGGTGCAGTCGGGATCGACGCGCGTGCTGGCCGCGATGCGCCGGCGCTACACGCGCGAGGAATACCTCGACCTCGTCGCGCGCATCCGCGCGCGGCTGCCGGAGGTGGCGCTGTCCACGGACATGATCGTCGGGTTCCCGGGCGAGACCGACGCCGACTTCGGCGACACGCTGAGCCTGACGGCCGCGGTCGGCTATCACAGCATGTTCTCGTTCAAGTACTCGCCGCGGCCGAACACGCTGGCCGACAAGCGTCTCCCGGACGACGTGCCCGACGAGGAGAAGACGCGGCGGATCGTCGCGCTGCAGGCGCTGCAGCGGGAGATTCAGACGTCGCTGAACGAACGGATGGTCGGCCGGGTCGAGGACGTCCTC
The DNA here is from genome assembly GCA_964579765.1 of uncultured Bifidobacteriaceae bacterium. Lineage (GTDB taxonomy): Bacteria > Acidobacteriota > Vicinamibacteria > Vicinamibacterales > CAVVIG01 > DATNBT01. The sequence goes on along the minus strand of CAZOIK010000305.1, from coordinate 1,230 downwards.
GTCGATGCGGCGAGCCGGCGCCGATCGACCGAGCTCTCCGGGCGCACGAGCAGCAACGTCGTCGTCAATTTGCCGGGCGAGCCGTCGTGGATCGGGCGCACGCTGCCGGTGCGCATCGAGGCGGCCGGTCCGCACAGCGTGCGCGGCGTCGCCGTCCGCGACGTTCGTGACGGCCGTGACGTGCTTGACAGGACCCCGGGCGGGGCCTAGGGTGACAGCATGCAGATCGAGATGAGCATCAAGGGTCTCATGGTGGACCCGATCAGCAACATGCCGATCGTCATTCTCCGCGACAAGGACGGGGCGCGAACGCTGCCGATCTGGGTCGGCATGTTCGAGGCGAACGCGATCGCGCTGCAGATTGAGAACATCTCGACGCCGCGCCCGATGACGCACGATCTGCTCCGCAACGTGATCCACGACCTCAAGGCCTCGGTGCAGAAGATCGTCGTCTGCGACCTGCAGGACAGCACGTTCTACGCGCTCATCTACCTCACGATCAACGGGGAAGTCGTGGCCATCGACGCGCGGCCGAGCGACGCCATCGCGCTGGCGCTCCGGACGCGGGCGCCCATCTTCGTCGAGGAGACCGTCATCGACCACGCCAAGACGGTGGACGTCACGGCCGACAAGGCGGACGCCGATCGCCTCCACAAGTGGCTCGAAAGCCTCGATCCCGAGGACCTCGGCTATAAGATGTGACCGGTCGCGCGCGGGGCCCGCGCGCTGATCCTGCTACAATCGGCGGCGTCACTCCCAAGCGATGATCGTCGCCATAGCCAATCAGAAAGGCGGCGTGGGCAAAACCACGACCGCCATCAACCTGGCGGCCGCGCTGGCCTTGCGCGGCAAGCCGACCCTGCTCGTCGATCTCGATCCGCAGGCCAACAGCACCATGTCGTTCCTCGACATGCCGCAGGTCGCGCGCAGCATGTACGACGCGATCGCCGATCCGCAGGTGTCGATCGAGAGCGTGATTCTGCCGTCGCCGGTGGCGCAGCTGTCGATTGCGCCGTCGCGGATTGCGCTCGCCAAGCTCGAAGCCAAGCTGGTGGGAGAGATGGACGCCCATTTCCGGCTGAAGGACAAGCTCGAGCCCCTCCGCCGCAAGTTTCCGAACATCGTCATCGACTGCCCGCCGGCGCTCGGCCTGCTGACGGTGAACGCGCTCGTCGCCGCGACGCATCTGCTCATTCCGATTCAGTCGTCGTACTTCGCCCTCGAGGGCAC
>CAZOIK010000304.1:0-13787 GCA_964579765.1 uncultured Bifidobacteriaceae bacterium | reverse complement strand
GTTCGAGGGGCATCCGCTCGATCGGCTCGATCCCGCGCTCGACGTCACGGCCGAACGCGTCATCCAAGCGGTGACAGCGCGCGTGATCGTGCGCGGCCACCTGCGGATGCCGCGAATCGAGCTGACGAGCACGCCGCCGCTCGACCAGTCGGACATCCTCGCGCTCATCATCTTCAACCAGCCGCTCAACCAACTCGGCGAAGGCCAGCAGCTGTCGCTCGCGCAGCGCGCGGGGTCGCTGGCCGCCGGCGCCGTGGCGAATCAGCTCACCGGCGCGCTGGCCAACTCGCTCAACCTCGATCAGTTCGAGATCAACCTCGCGCCGGACACCGGCGGCGCCGCGCAGGTGACCGTCGGCCAGCAGCTCGGACAGAACCTGTACGTGCGCGTGCAGCAGGGCATCGGCGACAACAGTCAGACCAATTTCGTGCTCGAATACGAGTTCACCAACTGGCTGCGCCTGCAGACGAACGTCCTGGAAGGCGCGGTGACCGAGCAGCAGATCTTTCAGCGCGTGAAGAGCACTGGCGCCGATCTGGTGTTTACGTTTCAGTTCAAGTGATTGGCCGGCGCGTTTACCAGTGCCGGAATTCGTCGGCGAGCGTCATGCCGGGACGCCGGCGGAGGAGGCGCCACGTGATCGTCAGCATCGCGAGGGCGAGCAGCGCCTGAACCGCTTCGAGACCCAGGTGCAGGACAATCAGGCACGCCAGCGAACACAACACGACAAGCAGCACGATCGCGAACAGCATGACGGCGAGCAGGTGCAAACTTGCTGCCCGGATCCCGCAGACGTCATCCGATGGCATCCGCATTGCTGAGTCACCTGCTGAAGAAGGAGGCTCAGCGGACGCATGGCTTCGTATCTCGTGACCGGCGGCGCCGGTTTCATCGGATCACATCTCGCCGAAGAACTGCTCCGGCGCGGCCACAATGTTCGGATTGCGGACAACTTCGTCACGGGCAGGCGCAGTAACCTCGCGTCCCTGCCCCGCGCAGAGGTCTTCGAGGGCGACCTCGCGGACCCGGCGTTCGCCCGACGAGTCGCGCGTGGAGCGGACTACGTGCTGCATCAAGCCGCCATTCCGTCGGTGCCGCGCAGCGTCGAGGACCCCATCACCTCGAACCGGTCGAATGTCGATGCCACGCTCAACGTGCTGGTCGCCGCGCGTGATGCCGGTGTGAAACGCGTGGTATACGCCGCGTCGTCGTCCGCCTACGGGAACACCCCGACGTTGCCCAAGCGCGAAGACATGCCGGCGCACCCCCAGTCGCCCTATGCGCTGCAGAAACTCGTCGGCGAGCAGTACTGCCAGATGTTCACGGACCTGTACGGGCTACCGACCGTGTGCACGCGCTACTTCAATGTATTCGGGCCGCGACAGGATCCGGGCTCGCCCTACTCCGGCGTCATCTCGTTGTTCGTGTCGGCGCTGCTCGCGGGACGCCGCCCGGTGATCTTTGGCGACGGCGAACAGACGCGCGACTTCACCTACGTCGCCAACGTGGTGTCCGGCGTGCTGCTGGCGTGCGACGCGCCGCACGCCTCTGGCGACATGATGAATCTCGCGACCGGCGGCCGCATCTCGCTCAATGAGCTCGTTCGCGTCCTGAACGGCCTGCTCGGCACCTCGCTCGCGCCCGTGTACAAGCCGGCGCGGGCCGGCGACGTGCGCGACTCACAGGCCGACATCACGAAGGCGCGCGAGCGTCTCGGCTATCGGCCGATCGTTTCGTTCGAGGACGGCCTGGCGCGTACCGTGGACTGGTGCCGGATGGCCGACTCGACCATTCCGGAGAAACTCACGGCGTAAACGCTTGAGGTAACGGAAGTTCCGGGCTTGCTTCTTGCACTTTCGCCCGGGCGTGCGTGGCAAGTCCGCCCGACAGCACGCCTCGCCTCGGCCCCGCTCGTCCAAGCGCCGCGCGCCGCACGGGCGTCATCGCCCGACGGTGCTCGTCGCCGACGACGATCTCGACGCACGCACGATGTACGCGCTGTACTTGAAGTCCAAGGGCTGCACCGTCTATACGGCGTCAGACGGCGCGATTGCCGTCAACCAGGCCAAGGCGCTCCATCCTGATCTGATCGTCCTCGACCTCGCCATGCCCTTCGTGGACGGCTGGGCCGCCGCCGAACGGCTCCGCCGATCGCCTACGACCCGCCGAATTCCGATCATTGCGTTGACGGCCATTCCAGGCGCCCGCGAAAGTGCGCGTCTCTCGGGATGCGATGCCTTCGTCGCCAAGCCATGCCTGCCCGATCTGCTGTGGTGCGAGGTTCGGCTCCTGCTCGGGCTCGACGGCGCGACCCCCGTCGCGGGCTGATCGTTCGGGCCTGAGTTCTGGTTTTGGCCGACACGTGGCACGATTCCCGCATAGCGCTGGCCTCTGACATGGCGGCCAGCTCCACCGTGTGGTGCCCGCCGCCCACAGATAGGAAAATGACGGCCGACTGATGAGCATTGACGACGACTGCCGCAGACTGCTCGCCCTGCTCGTGCACGAAATGCGCTCGCCGGGCGCGGTGGTGGCGGGTTATCTGCGGATGCTGAAGGGGCCGTCCACGACGGAGTTGCCGGGGCGCGAGCAGAAGATGATCGAAGAAGCGAACCGCTCGTGCGGGCGGCTGCTCCACGTCGTTCAGGAGCTGAGCGACTTCGCGGAGCTCTCGTCGAACGGCGAACTGGCGCGCGCGCCGCTCCCGCTCTTCACGCTCTGCGACGACGTCGTGCGCGCGGCGTCGAACGACGGTGCGGACATCACGTTTGTCTGCGAAGACGCGGATCGCGCGGCGATGGTGGACGGCAACGAAGCGCGTTTGAAGCAGGCGGTCGGCGCGTTGCTCGCCGCGCTCGTACGCGAACGCGGCAGCGCGCCGATCGAGGCGCACGGACTCGTCTCACGCGACGACGAGCCGCACGCGCTGATTGCGTTCGTGGAACCGGGTGGCGCGGTCACGGCTGACGGCGTGCTAGAGCACCGGCAGATGCCGTTCGACTGCTGGCGCGGCGGCATGGGCTTGATGCTGCCGATCGCGCACCGGATCGTGGAAGTTCATCGCGGCAGCCTGTGGGCGCTGCCGGGATCGCGCGCGGCGTGCGCGCTGTCGCTGCCGCTTGTATCAGCGTGAGGGCGTCAGCGCACGCTTTGCGCAATCAGGGCGGCGTTGAGCGCGCGCGGCGGCGACGGCTGACGCGCCTTCTCCTTGAGCGTCCAGCCCGGTGTTTCGTAGGGGCACGACGTGCAGCGCAGGCAGACGCGTCCGGGTTCGAAGCTCCGCAGAAGTTCGTGTCCGGTCAATCCGCACAGAAATGTTCGCAGCGCATGCCTCGGACTCATTCACGACTCCTTTGCGACGCTCCCCCACGTCACAGCCGGGGTTGTCGCAACGAGAGTGCCAAAGCATGCGGCCGTCGCACACGTGCGGACGACCGAGGTTTGTAATGTTCGAGGTGACAGAAGGGCCAAAAGTTGAAAACTGTTTCCGTAAGGCAATCGTGTTTGGGTGATTCGCGTGCGTAGAAGTGGCATGCGATCTGCTCACAGCTCGGCCGTTGTGTTCCGTACGAGGAGTATGCTGTTGTCATGAGAGCCCCGCTGATTGCCATCGCCGACGATGACACGGCGTTTGCGAACTATCTGAAGACATTCCTGGACGCCCGGGGGTATCTCGCGCGCGTGTACGCGCACGGCGAGGACCTGCTCGCGGCCGCCCGGCTCGGTGAGTTGCCCGATGTCGTGCTGCTCGACGTCATGATGCCCGGCATGGACGGCATCGCGACGCTGCGCAGCCTGAAGGCGGCGCATCAGGAGCTGCAGGTGATCATGCTGTCGGGACGCGAGCACGCGCAGACGATCGTCGAAGCGCTGTCCGCGGGCGCCGTCAACTACGTGGTCAAACCGGACGATCCAGACGGCCTCGGCGAGATCGCGCTCGAGACCGCCATCAAGCAGGCGATCGAAAAACGCCAGCTCGTGTCGGAAGTCACCGAGCTGCGGCGGCAGGTCAACGACGATCAGGCGCTCGCCTTCTGGGCGAACAGCGACGCAATGAAGTCGATCGCGACGATCGTCGATCGCGTCGCCGACAACGACGTCACCGTCTTGATCCGCGGCGAGAGCGGCGTCGGCAAGGAGCTGGTGGCGCGCGCCATCCACGATCGCTCGATCCGCCGCACGCGTCCGTTCGTGAAGGTGAACTGCGCGGCCGTGCCCGACGACCTGCTCGAGAGCGAGCTGTTCGGCCATGAGAAGGGCGCGTTCACCGGCGCCGCCACGCTGCGCGTCGGCAAGTTCGAGCACGCCGACGGCGGCACGCTGATGCTCGACGAGATCGGCGAGATGAAGCCGCAGATGCAAGGGAAGCTGCTGCACGTGCTGCAGGACGGCGAGTTCAGCCGCCTGGGCAGCAACAAGCGCGTCAGCGCCGACGTCCGCGTCGTCGCCGCGACCAACCGCGATCTGGAGATGATGCTCGCGAAGTCGGAGTTCCGCGAAGATCTGTACTACCGGCTCAAGGTCATCGAGATCATGGTGCCGCCGCTGCGCGAGCGGCAGGACGAGATCCCGCAGCTCATCGAGTTTTTCACGGCGAAGTACGCGAAGCGCTACAACCGCCACGAGCCGCCGCTCACGCCGACGCTGTTCGAGGCGCTGCAGACCTACTCGTGGCCGGGCAACGTGCGCGAGCTCGAGAACGTCGTGAAGCGCTACGTGATCCTGCAGGACGAGGCGCTGCTGCTGCGGGAGTTGCAGACGTCCACGCGGCGCGCGCAGGCCGCCGCCAGCGCCGCCGCAGCCGCCGAAAAGCCCGTGCCCGTCTTTGTCGCGGCGCCCGTGCCGCCTGCGCCCGTCGCACCGATCGCCACCAACGCCGCCGACGACGGCGTTGGAGACGAAGAGATCGTGCTGTCAGCGGGCGAGAACGGGCACGGCGCGTTGCCGCCCGAAGGCCCGCAGTCGCTCGCGGAGGTCGCGCGGCAGGCGATGCTCAAGGCGGAGCGCGATCTGATCATCCCCACGCTGCGTCGAGTGCACTGGAATCGCCGCAAGGCGGCGCCGCTGCTCGGCATCAGCTACAAGACGCTTCTGAACAAGATAAAGGAGCAGGGGATCGTTCAGGATTGAGCAACGCGTTGCCCACATATGGGCAACGCGCTGCCCATCACGATCGGGATTCCCCTTAATCCACCCGGAATCGGGGTGGTCCCGATCTTGCTCCAAGTCGCCCGACAACCTGTTGCCGGAGAATACGGCCCAGACAGCTCAACGATCGCCGCGCGCTCCGACGCGAGCCGTCCCGCACGGACGCGTTTGGACGGTGATGTAGAATCCGCGCCTATGTCATCAGCCGTCGAAGGCCACGGACGATCCACGGGACTGGTCGAGGTGCTCGACCGCGTGCTCGACAAGGGGCTCGTGGTCGCCGGCGACATCAAGGTGTCGCTCGCGGAAGTCGAGCTGCTGACGATCCGCATCCGCCTGCTCGTGTGCTCGATCGACAAGGCGGAGCAGATCGGCCTCGACTGGTGGCGGTACGATCACCATCTTTCTCCCGGGAAGCAGACCCTGGCGGCGGAGAACGAGGAGCTGCGCAAGCAGGTGCGCGCGCTCGAGCGGCAGATCACGGCCGCCGGGCGCCGCCGCTCCAGGGCGCTGCCCCGGTGAGCGGCGACGCGACAAGGAGCTGGTAGATGGCAGTTGAACGCGCGAGCAGCGGCAGCAGTCTGATCGACGTCCTCGACCGCGTCCTCGACAAGGGGATCGTCATCGACGCCTGGGTGCGCGTGTCGCTGGTCGGCATCGACCTGATCACGGTTGAAGCGCGCGTGGTCGTCGCCTCCATCGACACCTACCTGAAATATTCGGAAGCAGTCGGCGCGGCGGCGACCGCTTCACGGCCGGCGATTGAGAGCAAGCCGTACGACGAGCTCGCCGCGGAAAATGCGACACTACGCGCCCAGCTCCAGACGGCAGGACGTCGCGCTACGCGCCGTCGCTAGGGCCGCGGGGCCCGGGCGGGACGCGCCGCGCGCGACCGTGTCGCACGACCGTGCCGGCAGCGAGGCGGCGCGGCTCGAGCTCCTCGAAGGCTTCCTGAACCGGAGCGATCTCGCCGACTGCACGGAGTTCGCGCTCGCGTGGCTGGCCGGTGCGCTGCATATCGGACAGTCACTCTGCCTGGCACGCCGTGAAGGCACCGCGTCGCTCACCGTCGTCGGATCGCACGGCCTGGGCGCGTCGCGGCCGCCGTCGCTGACGATCTCGACGGAAGACTGGCGGCATCCCCTCGTTCAGATTCTCGCGAACCGTCGCCACGCGTTCTTCGGCGCGATCAACGGCGCCGGTGGAGATCGGCGCCGCCGGCCGTCCACGCCGTTCGAGAACGGCCCGTTCCACGTCATGCCGCTTCGCGGACCGGCGGGCGCGGACGAAGCGATCGGCCTGCTGATCTGGGGCGGCTCCCGCCGCCTGACACCGGACCTCGAGTGGTTCGCGTCGGCGTTCTCGCTCAAGCTGGCACAGCTGCTGCGCCGGCTCGCGCTGTCGGAGGGCGACCGCCGCCAGGAGTACGAGCGATCGCTGCTCCGCGCGATCGTGAACGCCGTCACCGATCCGATCCTGCTGACGGATCCCGAAGGCCGGCTGCTCATCGCGAACGCGCGGGCCCGTGCGCTGTTCGTGGCGGCCGAGGACGAAAGCGAGGGCCGCCGCGGCGCCGTCGCCATGAACAACATGCTGCTGTCGTCCGCGCTGTCGAGCAAGGCCATCGAGGAGACCGGAGCGATGCGCCGCGAGCTGCTGCTCGTCAACCCGGTGGACGGATCGGATCTGCTGTTCGAGCTGCTCAGCACGGTCACCGAAGACGCGCGGTACGGCACGGGCATCGTGTCGATCCTGCGCAATGTCGGCGACCTGCGCCGCGCGACTGAGCAGATCGAGGAGAACTACCGGAAGATGCGCGTCGCGGAGATTCAGGCGAGGGCCGAGCGCGACCGGCTGAACCTCATCATCGACTCAGTGGCCGACCCGATCGTCGTGACCGATGCGGGCGGCGCGACGTCGCTGATGAACGAGCCGGCCGAGCGCCTGTTCGCGACGCAGCCCGGGGCCTCGACCGCCGAGCAGCGGCGCGTGCAGTCGAACGACGCGCACTTCTCGTCGTTCATCTCGGGGATGCTCCTCAGCGACGACCAGCGGCGCGTCGGCGAGGTGCAGCTGATCGATCCGCCGACCGGCGCGGCGATGCCCGTCGAGGCCATCGCGGGCAAGATGCTGACCGAACATGGCGAGCTGACGGCGATCGTGTCGATCCTGCACGACCGCCGCGAGGCGATCGAGCGCGCGGCGCTGTACGAGCAGCTGAAGCAGGCATCGGAGGAGCTCGAGCGCAAGGTGCACGCCGCGACGGCCGACATCGCCCAGCAGAACGAGCTGCTGCGCCGCCAGGCGTTCGAGCTCGAGCAGGCGTCGGCACTGAAGTCGCAGTTCCTCGCGAACATGTCGCACGAGTTCCGGACGCCGCTCAACGCGATTCTCGGCTACACGTCGATGCTGCAGCAGGGCGTGGCCGGGTCGCTCGACGCGCCGGTCAAGCGGCACCTGGCCCGCGTCGCCTCGAACGGCCAGCACCTGCTCTCAATCATCAACGAGATCCTCGACATCTCCCGCATCGAAGCGGGCCGGATGCCGCTGCAGATCTCGAGGTTCAAACTCGCGGATCTCGTGGGCGAGGTGCTCGCCGAGCTCGATCCGATCATCCGCCGCTCGAAGCTGGAGATCACGGCCGACGTCACGCGCGATCTCCGTCCGATCTACAGCGACCGCCAGAAGGTGAAACAGACTCTGCTCAACCTGCTGAGCAACGCGATCAAGTTCACGCCCGCCGGCAGCGTGGCGATTGCGGCGCGGCCGCTGCAGGGATCCAAAGCGGTCTCCATCACCGTGACCGACACCGGCATCGGCATCGCGCCCGACGATCAGCAGCGCATCTTCGAAGACTTCAAGCAGCTCGACAACTCCCCCACGCGCGCTTACGGCGGCACGGGCCTCGGCCTGTCGATCTGCCGGCGGCTCGCGGAGATCATCGGCGGCTCGATCACCGTGCGCAGCGCCCTCGGCTCGGGCTCTACGTTCACGCTGACGCTGACGCACACCCGGCAGTAACGAGTCATGAAAAAGAAGCCACAGAAGCCCGTCGTCCTCCTCGTCGATGACTACCCGGACGCGCGCGAGATGTACGCGGAGTACCTCGAGTTCTCCGGATTCCGGATCGTGCAGGCGGGTAACGGCGTCGAGGCGATCGATCGCGCGCTCGACAGCCATCCTGACGTGATCCTCATGGATCTGTCGCTGCCGATCATGGACGGCTGGGAGGCGACGCGCCGGCTGAAGGCCGACCCGCGGACGAAGCAGATCCCCGTCCTCGCGGTGACCGGCCACGCGCTGACCGGCATCTCCGAAGACGCGCGCAACGCCGGCTGCGACGGCTTCATCACGAAGCCGTGCCTGCCCGAGGATCTCGTCGCCGAAATCCGCAAGGTGCTCGACGACGGGCCGAGCGACGGCAAACAGCGCAGGAGCGGAACACACAATGCCAAAATCAAAGCCTAGAGCGCGCGCGAAAGCGGCGCCGTCGCGTGCGCGCCGGCCGCACGCGCGGCCTCGGTCCACGACGGCTGCCCCCCGCCGCGCGCCTCTCGCCGCGGCCGTCTCCGAGCCGCCCGCGCCGGAAGCGTCGCGCGTGCCGAGCCGTGGCAAATACGTGTACTGCATCGTCAACTCGGAGAAGCCGCTGCGCTTCGGCGCAATCGGCATCGGCTCGACGCCGCCCGAGGTCTACACTATTCATTACCGGAACCTCGCGGCGGTCGTCTCTGAGGCGCCGATCGAAGTGCTCGACTCGACGCGCGACAACGTGCTCGCGCACGAGCGCGTGAACGAGACCGTGATGCACGACCACACGGTGATCCCGATGTCGTTCGGGACCATTTTCAAGACCCACGACGACATCGTCGAGCTGCTGCGGTCGGCGTTCGAAGCTTTCGGGGACGTGCTCACAAAGATGCAGAACAAACTCGAGTTCGGCCTCAAGGTGCTCTGGGACCCGGACCAGGCGGTGAAGGACGTCGAATCGGAGGACGAGGACATCTCCCGGCTGAAGAAGGAGATCTCCGCGCAGAAAGGCCCCACCTACTTCGCGCGCATGCAGTACGGGCGGCTCGTTGACGCGGCCCTGCAGCAGCGCTCCGAGCGCTACGTCGCCAGCATCCTCAACGAGCTCCGGGACGTGTCCGTCGCGTCGCGCATCAACAAGCCCATCGGCGATAAGATGATCATGAACGCCGCCTTCCTGATCTCGCGCAGTCAGGAGGCCGCCTTCGACCGGAAAATCAAGGACATCGCCGGGCGGCTCGATCAGTTGACGTTCAAATACACCGGGCCCTGGCCGCCGTACAATTTCGTGAACATCAGACTGAAGCTCGAACCGGCCTGATCGCTCGAGATGTTCCTCATCGACTCACTGCTCATCGACGGCCTCGCATTCGTGTTCGACAAGCTGCGGCAGGTCGCCGAAGCCGAGCTCAGCGACGACTCGGTGCTGCGGGAGCGACTGCTCGACGCGCAGATGCGGCTCGAGCTCGGCGAGCTGAGCCTCGACGAGTTCAGCGCGATCGAACACGACGTGTTCGCGCGCCTGCGTGAGATCCGCGCCGGCCACGCCGGGCCCCTGAGCATGACGTCCGGCGACGGCGCGGTGACCGTCGAGACTTCCATACCCGACGACACAGCCGACAAGCCGTGAACGCCACCTGGGTCTACTGCATCGTCTCGTCGGCCGAGCCGCCGCAGACGGCGAACGCGCCGGCCGGCCCGCCCGGCGCCGGCCGCGTGCGCGCGCTCGACGTGCGCCCCGGCCGCTACCTGATCGTCAGCGACGCGCCCCTCGACCGCTTCGGCGAGGCGCCGCTCGCCGCCGGCCTCGCCGATCTCGACGGGGTGTCGCGCGTCGCGGTCGCGCACGAAGCGGTCACGGAGTCGTTCATGGCGTCGTCGCCCGTGGACGCCGTCGTCCCGATGAAGCTCTTCACGCTGTTCGCGAACGACGCCCGCGCACTGGCGCAGGTGCGTTCGAGCTGGCGACGGATTGACGTCACGCTCCGCAGGCTGCGCCGGCACGAAGAATGGGGCGTCCGGCTCGTGTTCGACGCGACGCGTGCGCCCGCGCGCGCCGACGCCGCCCCCGGCGCGGGTGGTTCGGGCCGCAGCTACCTGCAGGCCAAGCGACAGCAGCGCAGGGCGACCGCCGCGCGCGCGACCGAGATGCGCCGCGTCGCCGGCGGCGCGCTGAAGACGCTCGGTGCGCTCGCGCGAGACGTCCAGCGCCGCGCCGTCGCGGCTGCGCCCGAGGGATCGAGCCGCCTGCTGCTCGACGCGGCGTTCCTCGTGCCGCGCGCGAAGGCGACCCGCTTTCGCGCGTTGGCCGACCGGTACGCGAAGAAGATCGCGCCTGGCGGTTACGCGCTGCAGCTGAGCGGCCCGTGGCCGCCGTATTCATTCGCGGGGAATGCATGAGCACGAAGCGCCGCCGCGCGCCTGAGGCCGACCTCATTCTCGAGGCGAGCGACACGTCGCTCGTCGATGTACTCGACGAGCTGCTCAACAAGGGCGTCGTGCTGGACGGCAACGTCGTCCTCGGCGTGGCCGGCGTGGACCTGGTCTATCTGCGGCTGTCCAGCCTGCTTTGCGCGATCGATCGCATCACGCACGGCCCAGGCGCGCGCACGCGCCGTCACAACCGCGGGCCGCGCCGCATGAAGGCGCCGACGACGTGAGCCCGCGCAAGAAGCGCGTGAAACGTTCTCCCGCCCTCGCGCGCAGGGCGCGCACGCGACGCGCTGCGGCGTCCTCCGCACGCGTACAGGCCGCCCGTGAGACCGACGTGCGCGCACTTCGGGCCCAGGCCGGACAACAGGCCCTGCGATGGAACCCGGACGCCGCCGACGTGCAGCGCTCGGTCATCAAGCTCGTGCTGACGCTCGTCGAGCTGATCCGCCAGCTGATGGAGCGCCAGGCGGTCCGGAGGATGGAGCAGCGGACGATGACCGCTGCCGAGACGGAGGCCGTCGGGAAAGCCCTGATGGAGATCGAACAGACCATCCGCGACATCGGGAGCCAGTTCGACCTGACGCCAGACGACCTGAACCTGGACCTGGGCGCGATCAAGCTGCTCTGACGAGCGTCAGGGTAGATAGTTGCCACCCGTTGTGACTCGACCTACCCCGTTTGGCTTTCTTACCTAGTTTTTCCGGTCTGAACACGTTCCGGACGACGGTACCGAAGTTGCTCTGAGGAAGGGCAACCGCGCCACTGAGGCGCAACCCGCAAGACGCCCTTCCCGCTTCTATCCTCTTTCCCGGGCGGACATTTCAAGTGTCCGCCCGCGGCCTGCTCTCCGGCCACGCAGCAAATCCGGCAGGGACGGGAATTAAGTTCCCGAGATCAGCGACTAGAGCGCTTTTCGGTTTCCTGGTCTGTACCTGGTCCTGTGGTCCCTGGTGCGCAGCCCGCGGGGACGGTGGACTCAGGACCACGAACGGACCGGAACCAAGCACGAAGCACCAAGGACGACGTACTACGTCGAAGTAAAAAACGCTCTAACGCCGGCCGCCGCCTTCGAGATCGGACTCTTCAGGATCGATGTCAACGAGCGGCGCGCTTTCGGGGAACGCGGCGGGATTGGTGCTGGCGGGCGGTTCGAGCGCGGGCGACGTGCTGTCGGCGTACGCCGCAGGAATAGCGACCGGCGTTCCGCCGTGCGCCGCTTCCTGCAGCGTGGCGGCCGCGGCTTTCGCCGCGGCCAGCTCCTTGTCCTCGTGAGCAGGCTGACGCATGTGATTACCAGCGCACGGCGATGCCGATGTTCGCGCGCCAGAAGTCGAGACCCGAAAGCAGATTCGACGCGAACGCGTCGGCCGCACTCGTGTTGCCGCCGATCGACGCCGCGCTGCTCGTGAACGCGCGGTAATACCGCACGTCGCCGCGCAGACCGACGTTGCCCGCGAAGCCCATGATGCCGACGCCGACGTCGCCGCCGGCGCGCGTGTCGTTCGCGGTCGCTTGCGCGCTCGACGGCACCGACGCGATCGCGAGCATCGTCGATCGCAGCTGCACGCCGCCGAAGCCGCCCGAGACGTACGGCTGAATCTGATGATCGGATCCGAGCGGCGCCGCGAGTATCGCGTTGACCATGTACGCGTTCACGTACGGACGGTCCGCGAGAAACGCGTTGTTGACGTTGAAGCTCGGCGCGAAGTCGGCGAGGAACTCGCCGCCGACGACGCCCTTGTACAGATAGCCGACCTGTCCGCCGAAATCGACGCTCGAGCTGTTGGCGGACGCGCCGAAGTTCGAGCCGACGAAGCCGGCGACGTCCCAGTGGCTCGGCGAATTCGAGAGCCAGCCAGTGCCCTCGGTCGTGGTGGTCGTCGTCGCCGGCGCTTGCGCTGGAGCGGGTGCCGGAGGTGGTGTGGTGTTCTGCGCGCGAGCAGTCGCGGGAACAGCCGCGGCAAGCGCAGCCGCAATGGTCAACGGAAGAATGCCTCGCATGACGTTGTCTCCTCCTCGATGGGTTCCGTACACGTCACGGCGAAGGTGCAAGCGGCATTCCCCGACGATCGCGGAGTGCCGATGAGATCTTAGAATCCCGGCCGGAAGTTGAACGAAAACGTCCAGCCGTGCGAGAGCTGATCGAACGCTTTCGCGGCGTCGAGCTCGAACACGACCCCGGCCGCGACGATGCGCACGCCGGCGCCGACGCTGCGCAGCATGCGCGAGCCCGGCAGCGTGTCGGCGTCGGGAATCCAGAAGCGTCCGACGTCGGAGAAGACGAGGCCTTCGAGCGGCAGCGCGTTCCAGTGCAGCCGCGGCGAGAACGCGGACGGAATCGGAAAGCGCAGCTCGAGGTTGCCGACGAGCATGCGATCGGCGCTCAAGTACGGCAGCGTACTCCCGCTCGGGCCGACGTCGCCGTACCCGCGGACGACGTCGCGCAATGTCCACGCGAGCGGCAGCAGACGCGGATCGTCGGCGCCGCTGCCGTAACGGCCCACGTGCATCACGCGCATCGCGATCGTGAACGGCCGCACCGGCATTACGTACTTGCGATAGTCGGCCGTTATCGTCGTGTACGAGATGCTGCCGAAGGACGGCGCGATCGAGAAGCGATAGCGCTGTCCGAGCGCCGGGCTCGCCGTGCCGAAGACCGAGGAGTCGTAGACGAGCGCCACGCCGGTCTCGAACAGCGTCGCCGTCGGCGACGCGGGATTCGTGCTCGTCAGCGTGGAGAGGACCTGCCCGCTCGATCCCGCGTAGCGGCTGGTCGTCGCCTCGAGATCGTAGGCGATCGACTGCACGCCGGCGGTGAACTCGATGCGCTTCGCGGCGCTGAAGGGATACATTGCGACGCCCGACACGTCACGGTGGAGCTGACGGTAGACGCCGGTCTCGCGCGTCAGCGACGCGCCGTCGGCCGACGGCACGAGCGGCCCCTGCGGCGCACCGACCAGCCCCGGCACCAGTCCTCCCGACACGCCCCCGTTCCACCGCGATCCGATGTTGAGGTACGACGCCTGTGCGACGAAATCGTCTACGTGGCGGCCCGCCTGCACGGCGACGTCGAGCTGGTGGTTGTTGAGCAGATCGGCGAACGACAGGCCCACGCCGGCTTCGATGAAGCCGCCGATGCTGCCGCCGCCGGCGCTGAGGTACGGCTGGATGAAGCG
>CAZOIK010000303.1:0-1606 GCA_964579765.1 uncultured Bifidobacteriaceae bacterium | reverse complement strand
TTACCTCAACAACGAGACCTCGGTCGGGCCGGATTCGCGCGTCGGCCTGCGCGGTGACCGCGGGCTGAACGAGAACCACGCCCGCGAGCTGATGGAACTGCACACCATCGGCGTCGATGGCGGCTATACCCAGGCCGACGTCACCAACGTCGCCGAGATTCTGTCCGGCTGGAGCTTTTCGCGCGGCGGCAACGGGGCGAACGCCGGCAACCCCGGCGCGTTCGTCTTCCGCGCCAACGCCCACGAACCGGGGCCGCGCACGATCATGGGCAAGGTCTACGGCGAGCCGGGCGAGCGGCAGGGACTGTCGCTGCTGGCTGATCTCGCGCGTGCGCCGGCGACCGCCGACCATATCGCACGGCAACTGGCGCAGGCCTTCGTCGCCGACGATCCGCCGCCGGCGCTGGTCGCCAACCTCTCGCAGACCTTCCGCGATACCAACGGCGACCTGCTTTCGCTTTCCCGCACCCTGATAGACGCCGACGAGGCATGGCAGGGGCCGGGCCGCTTCCGCACCCCACAGCAGTTCGTGTTCGCGTCGCTCCGCGCCCTCGACGTGCGGCCGAAGGCGCAGCTGGTGCAGCGCGTGCTGATGACGCTCGGCCAGCCCGAATGGGACCCGCCCTCACCCGCCGGCTACGACCAGACCGCCGCGACCTGGCTGGCGCCCGACCAGATGACTTCGCGACTCGACGTGGCCGAGCAGTTTGCGCAGCTCGCCGATCCGACGACGGACCCCGCCATGCTGGCCGACGATCTGTTCGGGAGCGGCGAAGACCCCAAGATGCGCGAAGCGGTGACGCGCGCGGAATCCCAGAAGCAGGGGCTCGCCCTGCTTCTCATGAGCCCCGACTTTCAACGCGTTTGATCCGGCAGAGGACCCGACCATGAAGCTCCCGATCAATGAGGCCCTGCTCTGCCCAAGCCGGCGCGTCTTTCTCGCCGGCGTCGGAACGTTCGTGGCGTGGGCGGCGATGCCGCGCTTCGCCTTCGCCGGGGTGACGCGCGACCCGCGGCTGGTCGTCGTCATCCTGCGCGGCGCCATGGACGGCCTTGCGGTCGTGCCGCCGGTCGGCGACCCCGACTATCCGGCGCTGCGCGGCGACATGGCCATCGGCACCGCGGGCTACGAGCCAACGCTGGCGCTCGACGGCTTCTTCGGCCTGAACCAGGCGATGCCGGAGCTCTACGGCATGTACACGGCTAACGAAGCGGCGATCGTGCACGCCGCGGCGACCGCCTATCGCGACCGCTCGCACTTCGACGGGCAGGACGTGCTGGAGAACGGCATGACGGCGCCGCATGCGTCCGACACCGGGTGGCTGAACCGCGTCGCCGCGGCGTTGCCGCCCGGCGACAGGGTGCGGCCGGCGAACGGACTGGCGGCCAGTCCGACCGTACCGCTCATCCTGCGCGGCGCGGCACCCATCCTGACGTGGACGCCGCCCGGCTTCCGCCCGGCCGACAGCGACACCACGGCCCGGCTTGCCGATCTCAACGGCGAAAGCGACCCGGAGCTGGCGCGCGTCTTCGCGGCCGGCACCGACGTGGACAAGCTCGCCGCGAGCACGCCGGACATGGGCACCGGCGGCAGGGGCGCGAAGCC
>CAZOIK010000302.1:0-3776 GCA_964579765.1 uncultured Bifidobacteriaceae bacterium | reverse complement strand
GCGGCACCCAGCGTGAAAATCCGAGACCCCATCGATCCTCCTATGACTTCTTTTCGTTCGATGCCTGCTGTGCCTTCAGTTCGGCGATGCGTTTCTGGGCGTCCTGCAGGTGCTCGTTCTTCGGGAATTCGTTGACGAGCTTCTCGTAATAGGGGAGCGCTTGGGCTTCGCGTTTCACCTTGATGTAGGACTCGGCCAGGTAGAAATATACCTGGTCGCGTCCCGAGTACTCGGGATCCTTCTTGAGCAGCGACGAGAGGCGATCGATCGACCCGGGATACCACTTCTGACGGTAGTAGAACAGGCCGACCTCGAGGTCGGCCTTGTCGATGCGGTCCATGGCGTCGCGCAGGCGGGCCTTGGCCTCGGGCATGAGCGAGCTGTCCGGATAGCGCGCGATGAACGTCTGGAATTCCTTGACGGCGTCGGTGGTTTCGGTCTGGTCGCGCTCCGACGCCCGCATCTGCTTGAAGTGCGTCATCGCGAGCTTGTACTGCGCGTAGTCGGCGCGCTTGTTCGTCGGATAGAACGACAGGAACTCGCGATACTCGTTCTGCGCGAGGACGAGGTTGTCGGCGCCGCCTTCCTCGAGATACGTGTCGCCCACGCCGAGCTTGGCGTCGGGACGGTAGGGGCTCTGCGTGTAGGTCTCGACGACCTGCTTGAAGTATTCGCGCGCCGTGGTCCAGCGCTTCGCCTTCAGGGCGTCGTTGCCCTTGTCGAAGAGAAACTTGTCGGGCTCCTGCGTGCCGGCCGGCACGACCTGACGCGTCGTCGTCGAGGCGCACGACGCGGTGAGGACGAGCGCCGCAAGTGCAATCAGCTTCTTCACATCACTCCCGAAAGCCATTCGAATTCCGCTGCGAGCCCTTCTTCGAGCGAGACGCGCGGCGCGAACCCGAGATCCTGACGGGCTCGCGTCGTGTCGGCGAACGTGTGCCGCATGTCGCCCTTCTGCGCCTCGTCGCGCCGCACGGCGAGCGGCCGTCCCGTCACGCGCCCGATGACCTCGACAACGTGGTTCATCGTCACGCGCGAGCCGCCTCCGACATTGTACACACGACCGGGAACACCCTTCGCGGCCGCGGCTACCGTCGCGCTGACCGCGTCGTGCACATACGTGAAGTCGCGCGTCTGCTCGCCGTCGCCGTAGAGATCGATCGGCTCGCGCCGCATCGCCGCGCGCAGAAACTTGTGGAAGCCCATGTCCGGCCGCTGCCGGGGGCCGTAGACCGTGAAGTAGCGGAGCGACACGGCCGGCACGCGGAAATTCGTGTAATACAAATGACAAAGCTGTTCGGCGGCCAGCTTCGTCACGCCATACGGCGACACCGGCTGCGGCAGCGCGTCTTCACGCATCGGCATCGCGACGTCGTCGCCGTAGACCGACGAGCTCGAGGCGTACACCACGCGCTCGACGTGCGGCGCGTGCGCGACGGCTTCGAGCAGCACCTGCGTGGCTTCGATGTTGTTGACGGTATAGACGGAGAACTCCCGTCCCCAGCTCTTGCGGACGCCGGCCTGCGCGGCCAGGTGGAACACGTGCGTGCAGTCGCTCAGGAGGCGCGCGAGATCCGCCCGCTGGATCGTGGACTCGACGAAGCTGAACGTGGACCGCCGGAGCAGCCCCGCCAGATTCCGGTCTTTCATCGGGCGCGGATAGTAATCCGTGAAGCAGTCGAGGCCGACCACAGCGGCGCCGTCGGCGATCAGACGGTCGGCGAGCGTCGAGCCGATGAAGCCCGCGGCTCCGGTGACCAGCGCCTTCACGCGAACAGCCCCTTCACGCGCTGGGGCAGGCGGCACGGGCGGCCGTCGCGGTCGATGGCGACGTGGACGGTGCGGCCGGTGACGAGCGTCTGCGTGTCGGCGACGCGGACGATCTCGTAGGTGAAGGCCACGCGCGCCGGCGAGGCGAGCGCCGCTTCGACGCGGACCTCCAGCTCGTCGTCGTACCGCGCGGGCTGTCTGTACTCGCAGTGCGCTTCGATCACCGGCAACGAAAACCCCTCGGCTTCCATTTCTCTGTACGTCCAGCCCGCCGCGCGCAACAGGTCGGTCCGGCCGACCTCGAACCACACGAAGTAATTGGCGTGGTAGACGACGCCCATCTTGTCCGTCTCCGCGTAGCGGACGCGGACGCGCGACACCGAGGCCGGCGTGCTCAACGCGCGACGGCCGACGGAAGAGCGGCCATGGCCGCGGCTTTGAGTTCGCGGGCGGCGCGTTCGGGATCCGGCGCGCTGAAGATGGCATGCCCCGCGACGAGCATCCTGGCGCCGGCCTTGACGACCCGACCGACGGTCGAGAGATCGATGCCGCCGTCGATTTCGACGGGCCCCGGATTGCCCGCGCGGTCGAGCAGCGCGCGCACCTCCGCGACTTTAGACTCGCTGCGCGGGATGAAAGTCTGTCCGCCGAACCCCGGATTCACCGACATCACGAGCACGTAGTCCACGTCCGCCGCAATTTCGCTGATCGCCACGATCGGCGTCGCCGGGTTGATGACGACCCCGGCCTTCACGCCGAGGGCCTTGATCGCATGCACCGTGCGATGCAGGTGCGGCAGCACTTCGACATGGACCGAGATCATCGCCGCGCCGGCCTCGGCGAACGGCCCGATGTAGAGGTCGGGATCGGTGATCATCAGGTGCACGTCGAGCGGCACGGTCGCCACGCGCTTGAGCGACTTCACGACAGGCGGACCGATCGTGATGTTCGGCACGAAATGCCCGTCCATGACGTCCACATGGATCAGATCCGCACCGCCCCGCTCGACGGCGGCGATAGACTCGCCGAGCCGCGCGAAGTCGGCTGACAGAATCGACGGCGCCAGCTGGAGGCTCACCGGCTGACCTCCAGCGAGATCGCCTGACCGGGCGAGATCTGGAAGCCCGCCTGCGGATTCTGGCGCAGCACGATGCCGGGGCCGACGCCGGGATAGGGAGCCGCGCCGACCACCGCGGCGCGGAATCCGCGCGCGCGCAGCGCTTCGGCGGCGCGGTCGCCGTTGACGCCGATCAGATCGGGCATGACGTACGTGGCGCCGCGATCGCTGCGGTTGACGAGCAGCGCCACCCTGGCGGCCGCCGTCTTCGCCGGCGGCTCCTGGGCGACGACGACGTCGGGCGGGTAGTCCGGCGAGCGGATTTCGGAGATGCCGGCGAGCGCGATGCCGCTCTCGGTCAGGCGCGCTTCGGCGATGCGCTCGCTCTGCCCGGCGACGCCGGGCGCCGTGGCGGCGCGCGGGCCCGCGCTCACCCAGACACGCACCGTGCGCTGCCGGCGCGCGGTCGAACCGGCCGCCGGCTCCTGCATCAGCACCCGGCCCGCGGCGATTTTCGGATCGATTCGCGTCATGTCGTCAACCTTGAGCGTGAGGCCGAGCGCGCCGACCATGCCGCTGGCGTCGTTCGTCGTGTGGTTGACGAGATCGGGCACCTGGACTTCGCGCGCACGCAGCGCGTAGCGCATCGAGCCGACCGCGAAGACGATGTAGGTGGCGAGCAAGGCTCCGACGAGAACCAGCAGCTTGCCGGCCCCGTAGAGGCGATTGCGAAAGGCCATCGGTGATCCAGATCGTACTACAGCTTCGCCCGCTCGAATACCGCACCGAAGAAGCACTCGAGGCCGTGCTGATCTGGTGACGTGGTCAGCCGCCCGCGTCCGTCGACGACGGCGGCCGGGACCCCCGGGATCCCGGGCGCGTTGACGGCGCGAAACGGGGGCGGTGACGCCAGGAACGCGTCGGCGACGGCGTCGTTCTCATCCGGCTC
>CAZOIK010000301.1:0-11129 GCA_964579765.1 uncultured Bifidobacteriaceae bacterium | reverse complement strand
CGGCCTGATGAACGGCTGAACGTTCGACTCGGGCTCGGCGTCGAGCGCGCCGGAAAGACCGCTGTCCAGCTCGTCGAGGCTGGCCAGGAAGTTCGGGTCGTCTACGAGCGAACGCTTGGGCGAGCGGTCTTCCAATTCGCTAATAGTCGCACGTTCGCGCAGGCGTGTACAAACGGCCTTGCCGGGAGCGCTCGTGTCCTGCGCCTGCACACTTTGTTTCGTATTGAGTCACGGCTGTTGCAAGTTGTTGCTTCTCAAAGAGCTATATAGGACAATCAAACGCGATTAATGACTATACTGTCATACAAACGTACACCACTCGTCCCAGCTGACGATTTGCGTACTGACAGTAACCCGTTGCGGAGGTTCGAGTTGATCGCCATGTCTCGATCTGGATCCAGAGTTGCTCAGCAATCCAGATTCGAGCGGGCGTCGTGTCGGCATTTGGCGGCCCTCGACAGTAATAGAAGATGAGCAACCACGAGCCCACTTCGCTTGCCGCCCCCGACTGGCGTGCCGGGCTGCCCGTGCTCACGGCACGGCTGGTCACGCTGCGCGAGCCGTCGTTGGCGGATCTCCGGCCGCTGATGGATCTGCTGCTCCTCGCCGACGCGTCGCGCTTCGGCATCGACGAGCCGACGTCGGCGTTCGCCGTGCAGGAGATGCTCGAGCGTCTCGCGCGCGACCGCCAGAACGGCGTCGCGTTCACGTTTCTCGTCACCGTCGGCTCGACGCGCGCGGTCATCGGCCTCGTGCAGGCGCGGCAGATCGACCTCAGCTGGGAGAGCGCCGAGTGGGAGTGCACGCTCGCGCCGTCGTGGCGCGGCACGGGCGCGTTTCTCGAGACCGCGCGGCTGGTCGGGTCGTTTGCGTTCGGCACGGTCGGCGTGCACCGCCTCGAGGCGCGCGTGCTGCTGCAGAACGGACGCGCCAACGGCGCGCTGCGGAAGCTCGGCGCCGTGCAGGAAGGCGTGCTGCGCGAGTCGGCGCGGCGCGGCAGCGAGTATCTCGATCAGGTGCTGTGGTCGGTGCTCAAGGAAGACTGGGGCGAGCATTGGGTCTCGACCGCCCCGCGCGTCCATTGATCGTGGCCTGACATGCGACAGCTGCCCCGCGCCGCCCGCTTCTACGTCACCGCGGTGATTCTCGCGGGCGCGCTGGTCGCCGCCGTCTGCCTTCCCCTCGCCAGGTTCTCCGACCCGGTCCTGTTCGTCGCGCTCGTCGTGCTCGCGTCCGCGACGGCGGCGCTCAAGGTGACACTGCCGCTCACGAGCAGCGGCTCGACGATGTCGGTCTCGTACGCGGTCGATTTCGCGTCGCTGCTGCTCCTCGGCCCGCACGAGACGATGGTCGTGGCCGCCGCGAGCGCGTTCTGCCAGTGCCATGTCAACAACAAAGAGCAGAATCCGCCGCACCGGACGCTGTTCAGCATGGCGGCCCTGGTGATCACGGTAGAAGGCGCCGGCCTCGCGCTGTCGTGGCTCGGCAATCCGTCCGCGGCGGCGAACGTCTCGTCGGTGGCGCGGCCGCTGGTCGGCGCGGCGACGACGTACTTTCTGCTCAACACCGGGCTGATTGCGACGGCCATCGCGCTGTCAACGGGGCAGTCGATCTGGCCCACGTGGCAGACGAACTTCCTGTGGAGCGCCCCGAGCTACTTCGTCGGCGCCGGCACGGCCGCCGCGGCCGCGGCGCTCGTCACGAGGACCGGCTACTGGTTCGCGCCGCTCGCGTTCGCGCCCATCTATCTCACCTACCGCACCTACAAGGTCTACATGGGGCGGATTGAGGACGAGCAGCGGCACGTGCAGGAGACGTCCGATCTGCACCTCGCGACCATCGAAGCGCTCGCGCGCGCGATCGACGCCAAGGATCAGAACACGCAGATGCACATCCGGCGCGTGCAGATGTACGCGGCCGGCATGGCGAAGGCGGTCGGCCTCTCGCCAGACGCGATCCAGGGCGTGAAGACGGCGGCGCTGCTGCACGACATCGGCAAGCTGGCCGTCCCCGAGCACATCTTGTCGAAGCCGGGCCCGCTGACGCAGGAAGAGTTTCAGAAGATCCGCATTCACCCGGAGGTCGGCGCGGAGATCATCGCCGCGGTGCCGTTCCCCTACCCGGTGGCGCCGATCATCCTCAGCCACCACGAGCGCTGGGACGGCAAGGGCTACCCGCAGGGGCTCAAGGCGGAGGAGATTCCCGTCGGCGCGCGCATCCTGACGATCGTGGACTACTTCGACGCGGTCACGACCGAGCGGCCGTACCACAAGGCGCTGTCGCACGACAGCGCGATCGGCCTGCTCAAGCACGAGGCCGGGCGCGCGCTCGATCCGAAGCTGGTCGAGGTGTTCGTCGAGATTCTGCCGGCGCTGCTCGCCGAAGCCGACGCCGAAGAGCGGGCGCTGCTGGCCGCGGGCCTCGCGCCGCTCGAGGGCGGCGGCGGCTCTCCGTCGGCCGGGCTGGTGCCGGGCGCCGCGGCGCCGAACGCCTTCGAGAACATCGCCATGGCCCACCGCGAGATCTACGCGCTCTACGAGATCGCGCAGTCGATGGGCACGAGCCTCGGCGTCGCCGACACGATGGCGCTCGTGTCGTCGAAGCTCGCCAAGCTCGTGCCGTGGTCCGGCTGCACGCTGTTCCTCGCCACGAACGACGGCGAGCACCTGAAGTGCCGCTACGCGGCCGGCGTTGACGCGCCGCAGCTGCTGAACACGACGCTCAAGTTCGGCGAAGGACTCTCCGGCTGGGTCGCGCGCAACCGGCGCACGCTCGTGAACGCCAACCCGTCGCTCACGTTCGACTCGGTCGGGGTGAAGACGACGCGCCTGCACTCGGCGGTCGTCGTGCCGCTCCTGTACAACGACGTCTTCATCGGGTGCCTCGCGCTCTACCACACGCAGCCCAACCGCTACACCGAGGATCACCGGCGCCTCATCGAGCGCGTCGGCGAGCAGGCGGGCGCCGTGCTGCACAACGCGATCGTGTTCGAGCAGACGCAGGAAGACTCGCTGACCGACCCGCTGACCGGCCTGCCCAACCGACGATCGATGTTCGTGCACCTGTCGCGCGAGCTCGCGCGCGCCGAGCGCCTCAAAAGCCAGGTCGCGCTGATCGTCATGGACATCGACGGCTTCAAGTCGATCAACGACAGCTACGGGCACCATGTCGGCGACCACGCCCTGCGCGAGATGTCGTTCGCGCTGCAGGGGGCCCTCCGTCCGTACGATCTCTGCGTCCGCTACGCCGGCGACGAGTTCATCGTCGTCCTCACCGACTGCGCGAGGGAGGCGGCCGAGGCGAAACGCCTCGAGCTGCAGCATCGCGTGTCGCAGATCAACGTCGAGGTGCGGCCCGGCAAGCTCGTGCGTCTGGGCGCGAGCGCCGGCGCCGCGGTCTTCCCGCACGACGGCACCACGTACGAGACGCTGCTGGCCGAAGCCGACCACCGGATGTACCGCGACAAGGCCGCGCGACGGGGCGACGCGCGTGCCGTGCCGCCGGCTGGCAGCGAATTCGCACCCGAGGGACACGGCGAGCCCGCGGCGGACACGGTGTCCGTTCAGCTGCCGCGCACGGCGGCCTCGCCGAGGGAGACCGCCATCCCATGAGTCACACCAGCGATCGCCCCGATCTCGTGGAGCGCCGCGAGGCTTACATCCGGCGTCAGATTGCGCTCGACAAAGGCGTGAACGTCGTGTTCCGCGGCAACGCGCCCAAAGGCAGCGGGGCGTCGAACCGTCACGGCATGCCGCAACTGCCGGTCGGGCAGCACGAAGTCAAGAACTGGCCCGTGCTCGACCTGGGCGAGCAGCCGATGATCTCGCTGAAGGAATGGAAGCTGCACGTCACGGGCGCGTGCGAGAACCCGTTCACGCTCAGCTGGGACGACTTTCTCGCCCTTCCGCAGGCAGACGACGTCAGCGACTTCCACTGCGTGACGACGTGGAGCCGGTACGACAACCGCTGGCGGGGCGTCCGGTTCCGGACAATTGCCGAGCGCGCCGTGCCGACGCCGAACGCGGCGTTCGTCCTCTGCACCGGCTACGACTTCATGCCCGGGTCTTACATCCCGTACACCACGAACCTGCCGCTCGCGCGCGCCGTGGAAGACGACGTGCTGCTGGTGCACACGTGGGAGGGCGCGCCGCTGCCGCGCGAGCATGGCGGGCCGTGCCGGATGATCACGCCGAAGCTGTACGCGTGGAAGGGCACGAAGTGGATCCGTAAGATCGAGTTCCTGACAGAAGATCACAAAGGCTTCTGGGAAGTCCGCGGCTACTCGAACAGCGCCGAGCCCTGGTTCAACGATCGCTATTCGACCGATTAGCGGTAACATGGCTGAGGAAGGCAGCTATGGCAAAACGTTCACCGTCATCCCCCACTTCCACCCGCAAGCGCGCCACACCGAAGACGGCGCACCAGGCACAGCCCGAGCAGGCGTCCAGCGCGGCGCCGACCGCGTCGATTGCACCGAGCGAAGAGGAAATCCGCGTGCGCGCGTACCACCGCTACCTCGAGCGTGGCGGGACCCACGGCGCGGACTTCGACGACTGGGTCGAAGCGGAAAAAGATCTGAAAACGACGCGGCATAATTAGCGGGTGCCGGCTCCCGCCATCGCCCGCCCGATGCTCGCGTCGCTGACGGACGCGCCGCTCGCGGACCCGGCGTTCGTCTACGAGCCGAAATACGACGGCATTCGGGCGATTGCCGAGATCGAGCCGAAGGGCAGGGGCGTGCGTCTGTGGTCGCGGCTCGGCAACGAAAAGACCAGCCAGTTCCCCGAGATCGCGGACGCGCTCCGCACGTGGTCGGCGCGGCTGAAGCAGTCGATCGTGCTCGACGGCGAAATCGTCGCGCTCGACCGTAAGGGCGAGCCCTCGGGCTTTCAGAATCTTCAAGGCCGCATCCACCTCAAGCAGGGATCGAGCGGCGTGGACGGCGCGCGCACCGCGTTCATCGCCTTCGACGTCCTGCGCGCCGGATCGACCGACTTTCGGGGACAGCCGCTTCGCGAACGGCGAAAAGGCCTCGAGCACCTCTTCGGCGAGACGGGGTCGCCCGTCCTGCGGATCAGCGAGATCGCGCACGGCGACGGCCGCGCGATGTACACGCGCGCCGTCAAACACCACTGGGAAGGGCTGATCGCCAAAGTCGCCGCGTCGCGTTACCTCTCGGGCAAGCGCTCGCCCGACTGGCGCAAGCTGAAGCTCCTGCAGGAGCAGGAATTCGTCGTCTGTGGGTGGACCGAGCCGCGGAACTCGCGGTCGTATTTCGGCTCGCTCATCCTCGGCGTGTACGACAACGGCCGCCTGCGGTACGTCGGCCACGTCGGGACGGGGTTCGATCAGGCCGAACTCCAGAAGGTGATGCGCCTGCTCGGGCCGCTCGAGACGAAGAAGATGCCGTTCGAGACGCCGCCGCCGAAGAACGAGACGCCGCACTGGGTGAAGCCGTCGCTCGTCGCCGAGGTGCGCTTCACCGAGTGGACGTCGGACGGCGTTCTCCGCCAGCCGGTGTATCTCGGGCTCAGGGACGACAAGAAAGCGGCCGAAGTCGTGGACGAACGGGGTTCCGGGGGTTCCAGAGGCTCCAGGGGTTCCGGGGGTTCGCTGGTCGAGCAGTTGCGGTTTCTCGAGGACGCGCGGCGCGAGGCGTTCGTCACGCTTCCGGACGGCGCGGAGCTCAAGGTCACCAACCTCGACAAGGTGTTCTGGCCGGCGCTCGGCCTGACGAAAGGCGATCTGATCCGCTACTACGCGACGGTCGCGCCGCAGATCCTCCCGGTCGTGGCCGATCGACCGCTCGTGATGAAGCGCTTTCCCAACGGCATCGACGGCCAGCCCTTCTACCAGCATCGCGCGAAGGACGTGCCGGCGAACATTCGCGTCGAGCGCGTCGCGCATTCCGACGGGCCGAAAGAGCAGCTCGTCGGCGGCGATCTGATCACGCTGCTCTACATGGCGCAGATCGCCGCCATCTCGCAGGACCCGTGGTTCTCGCGCGTGCAGTCGATCGACGACGCGGACTATGCGGCGATCGATCTGGACCCGATGCCGGGCGTGCCGTTCTCGCAGGTGCTCGACGTCGCGCGCTGGGTGCACGACGTGCTCGTCGCCATGCGCGTGCCCGGCTTCCCGAAGACCTCTGGCGCGGACGGGCTGCACATCTACATTCCGCTGCCCCCGCACACGCCGTACGACGCGGGCATGCTCTTCTGCCAGATCGTCGCGACGATCGTCGCGCAGGCGCACCCGAAGCAGGCGACGGTCGAGCGGATGGTGAAGAAGCGCGGCTCGCAGGTGTACGTCGATTACCTGCAGAACATCCCGGGCAAGACGCTCGCGACGGCGTACAGCGCGCGCGCGAGCGAGTACGCCGGCGTGTCGGCGCCGCTCACGTGGGACGAGGTGCACGCGGGCGTCGATCGCGAAGCCTTCACGATGCAGACGATGGCCGCGCGGATTGCCGAGAAAGGCGACCTGTGGGCCGCGTTCCGCAAGTCGAAGGGCGTGAACCTCGAGCGCGCCGCGAAATACGCGCACCGGAAATGACGATCCGCCAGGCGACCGACGGCGATCTTCCGGCGATGCTCGCGATCTACAACGACGCGATCGCGAACACGACCGCCGTCTTCGACTACCGGCCGCACACGCTCGAGATGCGGCGCGACTGGCTGCGGGCAAAGCGCGACGCGGCGCTGCCCGTGTTCGTCGCCGACGAGGACGGCCGCGTGCTCGGGTTCGCCACGTACGGCCCGTTCCGGCCGTGGCCGGCCTACAAATATTCCGTCGAGCTCTCGGTGTACGTCGATGCCGGCGCGCGGCGGCGCGGCGTCGGCACGGCGCTCGTGCGGGCGGTGGTGGCCAGCGCCCGCGAACGAGGCCTGCACGTCGTCCTGGCCGGCATCACGGCGGACAACGACGTCAGCATCCACCTGCACGAGCGCCTGGGCTTTGTCGAGGTCGCCCATATCCCGCAGGTCGGGTACAAGTTCGGCAGGTGGCTGGACCTGAAGCTGCTGCACCTGCGGCTCGACGGCCCGGCCGAGCCCAGCGAGCCGTGAATTTCGTGACAAATGCTGCATAAACCGCGCGTAAGGCCGCCCTCGCCTGAAACGCCGCGCCGGCCCGATAAGTATTAGAGAAAAGTGCGCACAGTCTGTCTCCTCGTTGCGGCTGCCGTGCTGGCAGGCGCTCCGGCGCGAGCCCGCGCCGAAGACGGCGTGACGGCCACGGTCGCCCCTGTCGTCACCGACACGGGCGATCTCTGGCGGCACGTCCGCCACGGCGACTCCGACCAGGAGCGGCCGACCGTGCTCGAGGTCGGCAAGCCCGTGTTCGTGTTCGCGCCGGTCCTCGGCGCCAAGCCGACGACCGGCCTCAACGGCGGGCTCGCGGCGAACATGGTGTTCGTCTCGGGCGAGCCCGCCTCGACGCACGTCTCGTCGCTGACGGGCAGCGTGAAGCGGTCCGAGAAGGGCCAGACGCTGTCGTCGTTCCGCCTCGGCGTGTTCTTCCCCGACGATCGGTGGTTTCTCGACGGCGACAACCGGTTTCAATGGACGTCGCTCGACACCTACGGCCTCGGGCTCGGCCTGGCCGCCGCGCCGGCGGACATCGAGAACCTGAAGTACACGCAGGTGCGGATCTACGACACGGTGTATCACACCGTCGCGCCGCACCTGTTTGTCGGCGCGGGGATCGACGTGAACCGCCACGGAAACGTGCGCGAAGGCGCGGGTGGCGACGCGGCGTTCGAACAATCGGCGTACGCCGCCTATACCGAGCAGCACGGCTTCGACCTCGCCCATCAGACCTCGAGCGGCACGACGGCGAGCGTGATGCTCGACACGCGCGACAACGCGATCAACGCGCAGCGCGGCTGGCTGGCGAGCGCGACCTACCGCACGTTCTTCGCCGGGTTTCTTGGCGGCGACGCGACGTGGCAGGAGGCGTATCTCGATCTCCGCACGTATCGCACGCTGACGCACGACGGGCGGCGGCGGCTGGCGTTCTGGCTCATGAGCGATCTCGTGACGGGCGGCGCGGCGCCCTATCTCGATCTGCCGTCCACGGCGGGCGACGCGTACGGGCGGTCGGCGCGCGGGTACGGCGAGGGGCGCTACCGCGGCACGCATCTGCTCTACGGCGAGGTCGAGTTCCGCGACACCCTCACGCGCAACGGCCTGCTCGGCTACGTGGCCTTCGTCAACACGACGACGATCGACAGCGACGCGGCCGGGCAGCACCTGTTCGACGCCTTCGCGCCGGCGGCGGGGGGCGGCCTGCGCGTGCTTCTCAACAAGAAATCGCGGACGAATCTCTGCGTGGACTACGGCGTGGGCGCGCAGGGCTCGCGCGGCCTGTATCTCGCGATTCAGGAAGCCTTCTGATACACTCGGACGGTTGCGCGCCCGTAGCTCAGCTGGATAGAGCGACAGGCTTCGAACCTGTAGGCCGGGGGTTCGACTCCCTCCGGGCGCACCAGCACATGCAATGGCAGGATAGAGGAATTGCAGGATGGCAGAATTGCAGGATCGCAGGACTTGATCGAACGGGCGTTCAATCCTGCCATTCTGCCTTCCTGCGATTCTTCAATTCACCTGCGATTCTGCAATTCTTGTCGC
Organism: uncultured Bifidobacteriaceae bacterium; assembly: GCA_964579765.1. GTDB lineage: Bacteria > Acidobacteriota > Vicinamibacteria > Vicinamibacterales > CAVVIG01 > DATNBT01. Next base: position 2,499 of record CAZOIK010000301.1, on the reverse strand, counting down.
AGTTTGGCGCCCGTAGCTCAGCTGGATAGAGCGACGGCCTCCGGAGCCGTAGGCCGCAGGTTCGAATCCTGCCGGGCGCACCAGACGACGATCGAGAGATGGCAGAATTGCAGGACGGCAGAATTGCAGAAATTGAATCCTGCGACTGCGATCCTGCAATGCGTCTTCGCACCATTGGGGCCGGTAGCTCAATTGGCAGAGCAGCAGACTCTTAATCTGCGGGTTGAGGGTTCGATTCCCTCCCGGCTCACCACATCCTCGAACGAATTCGACGATTTCTCCTGATCATCAACCCGCGCCGGATCGGTCTGGCCGGGGTTTTGGCCGGGATTGTCGTTTCCTCCACCGAGAATCGCGTCAAGCTTCGCCGCAGCTCGCTCCTTCAGCATCAGATCCGGAAGCAAGTGACTGTAGGTGTCGAGCGTGAGCTGCACTGACGAGTGCCCGAGGATTTCCTGGACGACCTTCGGATGCTCGCCGGTGGCGAGGAGAATCGTCGCGTAGCTGTGGCGGAGATCGTGCGGCCGCATGCGCGGCAGGTTCTGCGCCTTCAGGAGGTCGTAGAACTCGCGACGGACGCTCCGCTCGTCGAGCGGCGTTCCGATCGTACTGTCGAACGTGTGTGCCATCGCGCCGTTGCCGCAGCACTTCGGGAGTTCCGGTTCGCTCTCGACGAGGCCTCGTGTTGATCTGGAGTGTCATTCTTACCGACGCCGAATGAATTTTCGCCCCGTCTCCGCTAGACCCATGCCTGCCCGTGAGTGCGGCGACAGGCTGGGAGTCGCTAGCACGGGCCTTCAAAGACGATGATTTGCTACCATACGCTCATGGACTTGCACGTCCCGCCGGAGCTCGAAGCCAAGCTCACTCGCCTCGCCGCGGAGAGTGGTCGCAATGTCGACCAGGTCGCGCTTGACCTTTTGACCAGTTCGGTCGATCACGACGAGTGGTTTCGACGCGAAGTCGAACAAGGGCGCGCGTCGGCTCGTGAAGGTCGGCTGCTCGATCACGACACCGTCGCTTCCCGCATCAACCAGCGCTACCGTGGCTGATGCGCGTCCGATGGACGACGGACGCCGCCGACGACCTCGAGCGGATCTGTGACTTCATCGCCAAGGACCGACCCGAATCCGCCCGACGCGTTGCCGAGACGATCGTGCAAGGCGTCGGCGCACTAGATACTTTTCCCGAACGAGGACGGCCGGGGCGCGTCGAAGGCACGCGGGAGCTGGTCTTCGCATCGCTTCCGTTCGTTGCCGTGTACGAGATCCTTGATGACGTTCACGTGCTGCGAATTCTGCACGGAGCACGCCGGTGGCCGCCGACATGAGGAGCGAGGGCTTCAGGCACGCGAACGGATGAGGTGCTGTCTGCGGGACGTCCTTTGCCGCCGTTTGCACACCTCGGATTAAGAATCCTCAGGATTTCGAGCGTTTTTGGGTGCCCGATGGGGCTCTTAATCTGCGGGTTGAGGGTTCGATTCCCTCCCGGCTCACCACCTTCGCTCACACTAACTGACACACTCAGGTTCGATTCTCGCGAGACCTCCGCGGCTCGTGGCCGATCTCTCGCTCGACAAGCACATATCCCGCGTTGGTCAGCGTATTCTTAGTCAACGTCGCAGAACCGCGCGATGCCTATGCTGCCCGCACAGAGCCGCACGTCGGCATGAATTGCCCCGCCTGTCATGGCGGGTTGCACGCGAGATCGATCGCGGGGATCACCGTCAACGTGTGCGACGGCGGCTGCGGTGGCATGTGGTTCGAGCACGGTGCTCTTCGCAAGTTGGACAACGTCGCCGATACCGCGCTGCAGCCGATTCTCGACCCTGACGCCGATCTCACGACTACCATCGATGCCAGCCAAAGAAGACGATGTCCTCGGTGCGCGAGCACGGTCATGATGCGGCATTTCTCCAGCGCCACTCGCGCCGTGACCATCGATGAGTGTCCGACGTGCGGCGGGATCTGGCTGGATCGAGGCGAACTAGAACAGATGCGGGCCGAGCATCGGCTCACGCCGGCAGAACGCGTCCGAGCCGCCCAACGTGCGCTTGCCGAGATCGCGATTGACGACGGCATGGCCGACGACCGCCGTGAGATTCGCGATTCGATCAAATACGATACGTCCCGTTCTCGGATGGCGTCGGTCTGTCTCGTGGCGTTTTATCTGCTGGTGGTCGGTGCGTCGGCGGGGCGGCCGTCGTTCGTGCTTCGTCTGGCGTTTCTGATGATGACGCGAACGTTTGCGACGGGGGTCAGGCTCTCAACCGTCGCCGGGTTCTGCCTCGTTCCCACGGCGTGCATCTGGTTTCCCGAAACGCTCGGATCGCTGGTGGGAGGCCGGATCACGAGCACATCGCCGCGCTCGTTCGTGTGGGGACTCGGATGGCTTTTGCTACTGCTACCCGCGCTGTTTGCCGCTTTCTTCTATGTCGCTGGAGTGGATCACTCTCCATTCGAATAGGGAGTACTCCAGAGCAACGCCGCGACCGCGAGG
>CAZOIK010000300.1:0-5721 GCA_964579765.1 uncultured Bifidobacteriaceae bacterium | reverse complement strand
CCATCAGCGGCGCGGTGGCGGCGGGCGTGACCTCGCTGGCGCCGTTCGGCGCCGGCAATCAGAGTCCAGTGTTTGCCGCCCGGCGGGTCGAGATCGTGGACGGTCCGCGCAAGCTCAAAGAGCGCCACCTCAAGATGGCGCTCAAACAGGAGGGCCGAATCTTCCGCGCCGTCGCCTGGCGCGCCGCCGAGCGCCACGACTACCTCACCGAACACCGGGCGGCCGTGGACGTCGCGTTCTCACTGGAGCAGAACGAATTCAACGGCGAGACCTTCGTCGAACTCAACCTCTCCGACGCCAAAGCCCCAGACGGAATGTGAGGATCTCAAGTTCCGCATGAGATGGCAGAAGTGGGTGCGCGTCGTGCTGGTGCTCGCCGCCGTGGGTGTGCTGGCGGGAATGGCGTGGACGCTTCGCCGGCGCCGCGCGCCGCAGGCGCCGCCGCCCGTGGCCATTCGTACGGATCCGAAGGCCGTGGTCGAGAGCACGTCGGGCCGCGCGGTGCGCTTCAATCGGGCGCACGAGGACGTACGCGTCGAATACGAGCGGCAGCTGACCTACGCGGACGGGTCAACGAAGCTGCTGCAGGCCCGGGTCGTCGCCGACAACCGCGGCGACGGCCGGTCGTTCACGCTCACGGGCGACGAGGGCGATGTCGCGAAGGACGAGTCGGTGGTGTCCCTGAACGGGCACATCAGGCTGGTCGAAGGGGACGGCTTCACCGCCGAAACCGACCACGCGACCTACGACAACCGCGACAACATCATGCGCGCGCCCGGCGCGATCGCGTTTCACCACGATCGCATGTCGGGCTCGGGCGCAGGCATGCAGTACGACAAGGCCTCCGACACGCTGACGATCCTCGAGCACGCCGTGATGCACATGCAGCCGAACGCCGACGGGAAAGGCGCCGCGGACGTCTCGGCCGGCCATGCGGTCTTCCCGCGCATGGACCACGTCGTCATGTTCGAGGGCGGCGTGCACGTCAGCAGGACCGGGCAGGTGATCGACGCGGGCAGCGCGATTGCCTACCTCAGCGACGACGACAAGAGGATTACGGTGCTCGAGCTGCACGACAAGGCGACGATTGCGGGCAGCACGAAGACGGCCGGCGGGCTGCAGGGCATCTCGGGCAAAGACGTCACGCTCGACTACGCGGACGACGGGCAGGCGCTCGAGCACGCGGCCATCGGCGGCAGCGCCGTCATCCGGCTGTCGGGCGGCGAGGGCAAGCCGGGACGCGAGATCTCGGCCAACGCGCTCGACGTGACGCTGGCGCCGGACGGCACGACGCCCTCGGCCCTGACCGCGCGCGGCCAGGTGCAGCTGACGCTGCCCGCCAATGACGGTCTCGCGGCGCGCTCGGTGACGGCCGGCACGCTCTCGGCGACGGGCGACCCGGAGGATCCGGCGCGCGGCCTGACGCAGGCCGAATTCACGACCAGCGTCGAGTACCGGGAGAAGAGCGCGAAGGTCAACCGGACGGCGACGTCCGCGCGGCTCGACGTCGGCCTGCAAGCGGCGATGGCGGCCTTCGACCGCGCCGTGTTCTCGGGCGGCGCGCGGTTCACCGACGCGAAGGTCTCCGGCACGGCACCGTCGGTCGATTATGTCGCCGACGCGGGCACGCTCGCCTTGAGCGGCAAGGACGCCGGGAGCTCGCGCCCGCACGTGTTCAACGATCAGATCACTGTTGACGCCGACACGGTGGACGTGACGCTCGCCGGGCCGATCCTGGTGGCGAAGGGCACCGTCAAGAGCGTGCTGCAGCCGCCGAAGAAGAACGCGTCGTCGTCTGGCGAGCGCGCGCGGCTGCCGTCGATGCTGAAACAGGATCAGGCCGTGAGCGTCACCGCGGACGCGTTGCAGTTTGACGGCGCCGCGAACAAGGCGGTCTACGACGGCCACGCGCAGCTCTGGCAGACCGACACGAGCATCAAAGGCTCGGCGATCACGATCGACAGCGGGACGGGGAATCTGTCGGCCTCGGGCGAGGTCGTGACGGCGACGGTGCTCGAGCAGACCGACAAGGACAAGAAGAAGGAGCGCGTCCGCTCCACGGCGACGTCGAAGACCTTCGCGTACGACGACAAGGCGCGCCGCGCGCACTACGAGGGCGACGTGCACTTCTCAGAGGCCGAAAACGACATGACGGCCGACACCGTCGATCTGTATCTGAAGCCGGGCGGCAACGAGCTCGAACGCGCCGAGGCATTCCAGGCGGACAACAAGCTCGTGCTGCTCGAGCAGGGGCGCCGCACGACCGGCACGAAGGTCACCTACTCGGCCGAAGACGAGCGCTACGACGTCACCGGCGCGCCTGTCGCCGTCGTCGATCACTGCGGCCGCGTGACGAACGGCCGCACGTTGACCTTCCGGAAAGCCACCGATACGATCGAGATCAACGGCAATCGACGCGTCCGTACTCAGACGAAGAACGGCGCGAAGTGCCAGTAATGGCCACACTCCGGACCGAAGCGCTCACCAAGACTTACGGCGGCAGGACCGTCGTGCGCGGCGTGAACCTCGACGTCTCGTCGGGGGAGATCGTCGGCCTGCTCGGTCCCAACGGCGCCGGCAAGACGACGACCTTCTACATGACGGTCGGCCTCACCGCGCCCGACGACGGCCGCGTGCTGCTGGACGACCAGGACGTCACCGGCGATCCGATGTACATCCGGGCGCGGAAGGGCATCGGCTATCTGCCGCAGGAGCCGTCCATCTTCCGCGGCCTCACCGTCGAGCAGAACATCCTCGCGATTCTCGAGACGATGAAGATGAGCAAGGCGGCGCGGCGCGAACGCGTCCGCGAGCTGCTGGCGGAGCTCAATCTCACGCCCCTCGCGCAGTCGCCGGCGTTCACGCTGTCGGGCGGCGAGCGGCGGCGCGCGGAAATCACGCGCGCGCTCGTCATCTCGCCGAAGTTCATCCTGCTCGACGAGCCGTTTGCCGGCATCGACCCGATCGCGGTGGCCGACATCCAGAAGATCATCTTCCACCTGCGGGATCGCGGCATCGGCGTGCTCATCACCGATCACAACGTCCGCGAGACGCTGCGCATCACCGACCGCGCCTACATCGTCCACGGCGGCGTCATCTTCAAGAGCGGGACGCCGGCGAGCCTGGCCGCCGACGAAGAAGTTCGACGGATTTATCTCGGACACGAGTTCCGCTTGGACTAAAATAAGGCCTGGGAATTGCATAAGGCTAGTCGTTACGGCAGAGGTGCCTTGCCGGCACCCGCCGCGGCGGCTTCTTTTAACCGTCGAAGGTTCAGTAGGTTAATCACTATAGCGGCGCAATGGGCATCCAGCAGAGGCTTCACACCAAACTCGTTCAGAAGCTGATTCTGACGCCGTCGTTGCAGCAGGCCATCAAACTGCTGCCGATGTCTACGCTCGAGCTCTCGGACCTGCTCAATCAGGAGATGGTCGAGAACCCGATGCTCGAGGAGGTCCCGACGGAGGACTTGCAGCCGGCGGACGCGCTCGCGCAGGAGCAGGAGAAGCCGGCGGCCGAGGCGGCGAACAAGACCGACACCTGGGACGACCAGGACTACGAATACTTCTTCGGCGACTACCTCGACGACGGCTACCGCCCGCGGGCGCCGCAGGAAGTCCGCGAGCTCCCGCCGATCGAGAACACGCTCTCCACGTCAACGTCGCTGACCGATCATCTGATGTGGCAGCTGTCGATGCAGTCTGACGATCCGGTGATCCGCGACATCGGCTCCGCGATCGTCGGCAACCTCGACGACGACGGCTATCTGGTCGCCTCGTTCGAGGAGCTGGCCGCGATGGGGCCGTGGCAGGTGGCCGACGTCGAACGCGCGCTGAACGTCGTTCAGGGCTTCGACCCGGTCGGCGTCGCCGCGCGCGACCTGCAGGAATGCCTGCTCCTGCAGCTCCGGCATGTCGGCCTGCAGGGCACGATCACCGAGAAGATCGTCACCGAGCACCTGCGGCTGCTCCAGAACCACCAGGTTCCCGAAATCTCGCGCAAGCTCGGCGTCTCGATCGACGATCTCAAGGAGCACATCGAGATCATCCGGCATCTCGATCCGAAGCCGGGCAGCCGTTACAACCCGAGCCAGTCGCAGTACGTCATCCCCGACGTTTACATCATCAAAGTCGAAGATCAGTACGTTGCGGTGCTCAACGAGGACGGCCTGCCGCAGATGCGCATCAGCCCCGTCTACCGCCGGCTGCTCGACAAGGGCGCGGCCGACAACAACGACGAGACGCGGGCGTACGTGAAAGACAAGTTCCGCTCGGCGCTGTGGCTCATCAAGTCGGTCGAGCAGCGGCAGAAGACGATTCACAAGGTCGCCAACAGCATCATCAACTTCCAGCGCGACTTCCTCGATCACGGCATCGAGCACCTGCGCCCGCTGGTGCTGCGCGACGTCGCCAACGACATCGGCATGCACGAATCCACCGTCAGCCGCGTGGTGACCAACAAGTACATGCACACGCCGCAGGGCGTGTTCGAGATGAAGTACTTCTTCCACAGCGGCATCAGCAGCTCGTACGGCGAGAGCGTCTCGTCGGTCACGATCAAGCAGCGCATCCGGAAGATCATCGAGAACGAAGACGTGCGAAAGCCGCTGAGCGACTCGAAGATCGTCAGCATCCTGCAGCGCGAGGGCCTGGTCCTGGCGCGCCGCACGATCGCGAAGTACCGCGAGGAACTCAAGATTCCGACGTCGAACCAGCGTAAAGTCCTCTACTAACGTGACAGGCGTCAGCGTTCGTGGCTTGCTCGGCAGCCGGTCGGACGCCCTCGATCTGTCGATCGAACTGCTCGCCGGCGGACGCGGCCTCGATCGCCTGATTACCAACCCGCATCCGCAGAAGACCGGCCTCGCGCTCGCCGGGTTCCAGGAATACCTGCGGCCCGGCCGCGTCCTGGTGTTCGGCGAGAGCGAAATCCGCTATCTCGAAAACCTCGACTCGAGCGACCGCACGGCGCGGCTGCAGCAGGCGCTCGCGCTCGACTTCCCGTGCATTCTCATCACCGGCGGCTTCGCGCCGCCGGCGGAGATGACCGTCGAAGCCGAAGCGGCCGGCGTCCCGCTGCTGAAGACGCCGGTCGTGACGCCGACGGCCATCGCGAAGCTGACGTCGATGCTCGAGGACTCGCTCGCCGAGCGCACGGTGCTGCACGCCGTGCTGATGGACGTCCTCGGACTCGGCGTCCTCATCGTCGGCGACAGCGGCATCGGCAAGAGCGAGTGCGCGCTCGACCTGATTGTCCGCGGACACCGCCTCGTGGCCGACGACACGGTCGAAATCCGCCGCCGGTCGGAAACCATCCTGATCGGCACGTGCCCGGAGCTCACGCGCCACCACATGGAGCTGCGCGGGCTCGGGCTGATCAACGTCAAGGATCTGTTCGGCATCGCGTCGACGCGATCGTCCAAGCGCGTCGTGCTGGTCGTCCATCTCGAGCGGTGGGACGCCTCGCGGGAATACGAACGGCTCGGGCTCGACGACGACTTCTACGAGATCCTCGGCCTGCGCGTCCCGCTGATCCGCATGCCCGTCGCGCCGGGCAGAAACATCGCGATCCTCGTCGAGGTCGCGGCGCGGAATCAGCTGCTGCGCTCGCGCGGGCACCACGCGGCGCGCGCGCTCGCGGACCGGCTCGAACAGCGGCTGCGCGGCGAGATCAGTGAAGCTGAGGAGGCGGACGAGGACGACGAGGAGACCTCGGCGTGAA
>CAZOIK010000299.1:0-2605 GCA_964579765.1 uncultured Bifidobacteriaceae bacterium | reverse complement strand
CCAAGGGGCGTTCACCCGCGGGGGCACGGGCGGGCGCCTGCGGCGAAACTCCCATGGGTTCAGGGGGGGCCTTTCCGCCCCGCCCTGCGGCGCCGCTGACAGGGCCGCCTTCCGATCGCGACGTGCGTCGCCGTGTTCCGTCGCGAACGGCTTCATCGCGAACGCGCCGGGGCGATATGAATCGACCGTGACGGGCGCGCCGACGCGGTCTTGCCCCATCACGGCGCCGAGCCGTGCGAGCAGCGTCGAGAGCTGCTCCGGCGTCGGGTGCGGATGCGCGAACAGCGTGTGCTGCCACACGCGCGCCGGCGTCGGATCGATGACGACCTCGACGCGATCGACCCCGACGTGCTCCCCGGACGCCCCGGGCAAATGCGCCTCGAGATCGAGCAGCGCGAGCGTACGGAGCGCCTTCACGTCGCGCATCGGCGTCGGCAGCTCGAGCCGCCGCGCATGCGTCTCCTTCGTCACGAGCCGCAGCGCGACGTGCAGCACGGCGGCGCCCCGATCGCGCCGCTCGCGGCGCAGCGACAGCGGCTCGAGCAGCCGCGTGAGCACGAACGAGAGCGGCTCGAGCCCCTCGATCGGCCACTCGAGCTCGAGCGACGCCTCGAACCGCTCGTCCTCGACGTCGGGTACAAGCGGGCGGACATCGAGGCCGCGCGCCATCGCCTGCCACGCGAGCCCCTGTGGACCGAGCCGCGACGCGAGCCCGTCGGCCGGCAGCGCGGCGAACTCGCCGAGCGTGTTCACGCCCCAACGTTTTACTTGCAGGGCGATCCGTGCAGGGTCGCCGTCCGAGGGCGGCCCCGAATGGAGCGCCCCACGAACAAGGCTCGTCGTGCACACGATGTCGAGAGATTCCGGCGCAATCGCCGCGGCTTCGCAACCAGGCTCGACGACGGTGACGCCGGGACGCGCGATGGCCATCACCATGGCCGCCGTCATCGTCGCGGCCACGGCCACGTGGACGCGCAGGCCGCGATCGGCCGCGTCGCGCCGCAGTTCGTCGCCGATCGCGCGCGCGTCGCCGAACAGCCGCTCGAGCCCGCGCACGTCGATGACGACCAGATCGCCGCGCGTCTCGTAGCGCGGTGAGAACTGCTGCGCGAGCTCTTGCAGGGCGGACCTTGCAGGCCCGCCGCCCGGCGACCCTGAAAGGGTCGCCCTACGCGCTCCGCGGTGATCGTCGTCGTATCCGGCCGCGTAAACGCACGCGTACATGACACGGCCTCTAGGCGATGTGCCGGAGCGACGCGGTCTGCACGCTCAGCCCCCGCGGGCTGCGCGCCAGGCGGTCGGCGCCGACGAGCAGGCACGCCGTGGCGCTGCCCTCGACCATGCGCTGCAGGCGCAGCCAGGTAGTGAACGGCAGCCGGCGGATCGCGTCGGCCGGGGCGTCGCCGACGTCGAAAATAACGAGACCGAAGTTGCCCGCGTCGAGGACGAGCGTGAGCGCGCGCACGGCCTGCACGAGCGCGCGCTGATTCAGCTCGCGGCACAGCCCGGGGCTGGTGACGACGCCACCGCGGATCCAGAGCAGCCGGTCGAGATCGGCGTCGAACGCGGCGAGCGATTCGACGTCGAGCATGTCGAGCGCGTCAACGAGCGCCACGAGCTCGCCGCGGCGCGTCGCCGCCGCCATCGTCTGCAGCATCGTCGTCGTTCGCCGCGACGATCGCGGGCCAATCAGCTCGGACACCTGTCCGCGCGGGATCCCGCCGCCCAGTCGCGCGTCTAAGCCCGCGTGCCCGGTGGAGGCGTATGCGAGATCGGCGCGCACGCCGGCGCGCGTAAGCGTCCGATCGAGATTTTTCGTATGCAGGAGTGACTCGAGATCGGCGCGCGCGAGAGAAGCCATTGTTTTCGCCTTTTGTTCGCCTCACGGGCAACTATAAGCGAAGCCCGAAGGTCCAATCAAGCCAGTAAAATAGGAACCGAGCTCCACGTGGCGGACACCGCGACTGCAGAAAAACCCCCTTTAGAGCACGCGGAGCACCCCGCCGCAACCGGCCGTGTGCAGCGCACGATGCGGCGCATGCTCGCGGCGTTCACCTACCGCGATTTCCGCGTCCAGTGGATCGGCGCCTGCAGCTCGGCCATCGGTACGTGGATGCAGATCGTCGCGCAGAACTGGCTCGTCCTGTCGCTGACGGGCTCGGCGTTCTACCTCGGCCTCGACGCGTTCCTGCAGCAGCTGCCGATCATCCTCTTCACGCTCATCGGCGGCGTGTTCGCCGACCGCTACGACCGGCGCAAGACGCTGCTGGTGTCGCAGTACATCCAGATGGCGACGTCCGGCACGCTCGCCGTGCTGATGTACCTGCACGTCGTCCAGGTCTGGCACATCCTCGCGCTGTCGTTCATCACCGGGTGCGCGCAGTCGTTCGGCGGGCCGGCGTATCAGTCGCTGCTGCCGATGCTCGTCGACAAGAAGGATCTGCCGAACGCGGTCGCGCTCAACTCGATTCAGTTCAACCTGGCGCGGGTGCTCGGCCCGCTGCTCTTCGCGGCCACGCTCGCCGGCTTCATCAAGGGCGGCTACAACGAGCCGCAGGCGATGAACGCGGCGTTCGCGCTCAACTCGGCCTCGTTCCTCATCGTC
>CAZOIK010000298.1:0-16632 GCA_964579765.1 uncultured Bifidobacteriaceae bacterium | reverse complement strand
GGCCGGCGCGTGCCATGTCGCGATCTAGGCCGAGCGCCGCGCGTGCGCGAGGCCGCTGCGCTTGAAGCCGTACGACAGGTAGATCGTGATGCCGAGGACCAGCCAGAGGGCAAACCGCACCCACGTCACCCACGGCAGGCCGAGCATCAGATACGCGCACGACAGGACGCCGAGCATCGGGATGACCGGCACCCACGGCGTGCGGAACGCGCGCGGGCGATGCGGCTCGCGTTTTCGCAGAATCAGAATGCCGAGGCAGACGAGGATGAAGGCGAACAGCGTGCCGATGTTCGTCAAATCGACCATCTCGTCGATGCTCGTGAACATCGCACACACGCCGACCGCGACGCCGGTCAGGATCGTCGTCACGTGCGGCGTCCTGAAACGCGGGTGCACGTGCGCGAACCGCTCGGGCAGCAGTCCGTCGCGCGCCATCGAGAAGAAAATCCTGGGCTGTCCGAGCTGGAACACCAGAAGGACCGCCGTGTGCGCGACGACCGATCCGAACGCCACCAGTCCGATCGACAGGTTCTTCAGCCGCTCGATGTTCGCGTACTGCAGCGCCATCGTCAGCGGCTCGGCCTGTTCGGTGGCGAGCTTCTTCACGAGCACGTCGTACGGAATGATGCCCGTGAACACCGCGGCGACGATGATGTAGATAAGGGTGCAGACGATCAGCGAGCCGATGATGCCGATCGGCAGATCGCGCGCCGGGTTCCTGACTTCCTCCGCGACCGTAGACACCGCGTCGAACCCGATGTACGCGAAGAACACGATGGCGGCGCCCGCCTGAACGCCCGCCCAGCCGTTCGGCGCGAACGGGTGCCAGTTCGCCGTCCTCGTGTATTTCCAGCCGATCAGCACGAAGAAGCCGAGCACGATCAGCTTCAGGATCACCATGCCGGTGTTGAGCGACGCGCTCTCACGGATGCCGACGACCAGCACGATCGTGATGAGCGCGACGATGCCGAAGGCGAGGATGTTGAAGACGATCGGCACGCCAAAGACGTGCGGCGCGGAAGCGAAGAGGCCGGGAATGTGCGCGGCCGTTCGGTAGTCGGTGGACAGCCAGTCGGGGATGGCGATGCCGAAGCCCGAGACGAACGTCTTGAAGTAGTTGCCCCAGCTGATCGCGACGGCGACGTTGCCGACGGCGTACTCGATGATCAGATCCCAGCCGATGATCCAGGCGACGAGCTCGCCGAGCGTCGCGTACGCATACGTGTAGGCGCTGCCCGAAATCGGCACCATCGCCGCGAATTCCGCGTAGCAGAGGGCGGCGAAGCCGCACGCGACGCCCGTCACGACGAACGACAGGATCAGCGCCGGCCCCGCGCCGGGGCGCGTCGCATCGCCGGCGGCGGCCGTGCCGATGGTGGCGAAGATGCCGGCGCCGACGATCGCGCCGATCCCGAGCATGACGACGTCGAAGGCGCCGAGCGATCGCTTCAGCTGGTGATCGGGCGCCGCGCCGTCGGAGAGAAGCGCATCGAGGCTCTTGATCCTGAAGAGTTGGCGCAGAGTGGGCACGGGTCACGCGAACGATACCACGGGTGTATGATGATTGTTTCAGCGCTTCGCCGGAAAGCTCACAGACATGGCGCATGACTGGATCGCCGTACGCGGCGTACGCGTCCACAACCTGAAGAACATCGACGTCGACATCCCGCGCCACAAGCTCGTGGTGATCACGGGGCTGTCGGGTTCGGGCAAGTCCTCGCTCGCGTTCGACACCATCTACGCGGAAGGCCAGCGGCGCTACGTCGAGTCGCTCTCGGCGTACGCGCGCCAGTTTCTCGAGCAGATGGAGAAGCCAGACGTCGATCTCATCGACGGCCTGTCGCCGGCCATCTCCATCGAGCAGAAGACGACCGGGTCGAATCCGCGCTCGACCGTCGGCACGGTCACGGAAAACTACGACTACCTGCGTCTGCTGTTCGCGAACATCGGCGTGCCGCACTGCAGCAGCTGCGGCAGGGAAATCACGTCGCAGTCGCTCGAGCGCATCGCCGACATGGTGATGCTCTATCCGGAAGACTCGCGCATCAACGTGCTCGCGCCCATCGTGCGCGGCCGCAAGGGCGAGTTCAAGAAGGAGCTGGCGGCGCTGCGGACGCGCGGCTTCACCAAGGCGCGCGTGGACGGCCAGTTCCGATCGCTCGACGAAGACGTCAAGCTGGATCGGCGTCGCAACCACACCGTCGAGGTGCTGGTCGATCGCATCATCGTCCGCGGCGGCGTCGAGCGCCGGCTGCTCGAGTCGCTCGAGACCGCCCTCACGCTCGCCGACGACATCGTCGTCATCAACTCGTTCGACGGCGGCGATCGGCTGTTCTCACGACGGCTCGCGTGCGTCGACTGCGGGTTGAGCATGCCGGAGATGACGCCGCGCGCATTCTCGTTCAACTCGCCGCACGGCGCCTGCCCGTCGTGTCAGGGACTCGGCGCGACGATCGATTTCGATCCCGCGCGCGTCGTTCCCGACGAGTCCAAATCGCTCGCCGACGGCGCAATCGCGCCCTGGGCGCGCGGCGACCGGAAGCTGGTCAGGGAGACGCTGCAGGCGCTCGGCCGTACACACGGAATCGATCCGACTGTTCCGTTTGCGCGGCTGCCGCGGAAGGCGCGCGAGCTGCTGCTGTTCGGATCGCCAAAGGGCACCAAGAACGGCTTCGAAGGTCTGCTGCCGAATCTCCGGCGGCGGTACGACGAGGGCAGCTGGGCGGAGCAGGAGGAGCTCGAGGCCTACCGATCGCTCCGTGCGTGTCCGGCGTGTCACGGGCACCGGCTCAAGCCCGAGAGCCTGTCGGTCAAGGTCAAAGGACGATCGATGTCCGAGTACGTCGATCTGCCGATCGCGGAGGCGCTGCGCGTCTTCGAGACGCTGCAGCTCACCGATCGCGAGACGCTCATCGCCGAACGGATCCTGCGCGAGATCCAGGAGCGGCTGCGGTTCCTCAACGACGTCGGCGTCGGCTACCTCACGCTGGGCCGCAGCGCCGCGACGCTCTCGGGCGGCGAAGGCCAGCGCATCCGTCTCGCGACGCAGATCGGCGCGAACCTGACGGGCGTGCTGTACGTGCTCGACGAGCCGTCGATCGGACTGCATCAGCGCGACAACCGCAAGCTGCTGACGACGCTGTCGCGCCTGCGCGACCTCGGGAACACGGTGATCGTCGTCGAACACGACGAGGAGACGATTCGCACGGCCGACTACGTCGTCGATCTTGGCCCTGGCGCCGGGGAGCACGGCGGCGAGGTGATCTTCCAGGGCACGCCGGCCGAACTGATGGCGCGGCCCGAGGCCTCGCTGACCGGCGCCTATCTCACGGGCGCGCGCGCCATCGACACTCCGCGCGCAAGGCGCCCCGAGCTCAAAGGCGAGCTGGTCATCAGAGGGGCGCGCGAGAACAACCTCAAGAACATCGACGTCCGGATCCCGCTCGGACTGTTCACCGCCGTGACGGGGGTGAGCGGCTCCGGGAAGTCTACGCTCGTCAACGACATCCTCTACAAGTCGCTCGCGAAGACGCTCTACAAGGCGAGCGACGATCCAGGCGCGCACGATCGCATCGACGGCGTCGATCTGATCGACAAGGTCATCGAGATCGACCAGTCGCCAATCGGGCGGACGCCGCGCTCCAATCCGGCGACCTACACCGGGTTGTTCACGTTCATCCGCGATCTGTTTGCGATGATGCCGGACGCAAAGGCGCGCGGCTTCCGTCCCGGACGGTTCTCGTTCAACGTCAAGGGCGGCCGCTGCGAGGCGTGTCAGGGAGACGGCGTCATCGCGATCGAGATGCACTTCCTCCCGGACGTATATGTCACGTGCGAGCAGTGCAAAGGCCGGCGTTATAACCGGGAGACGCTGGAGATCAAGTATCGCGGCAAGTCCATCGCCGACGTGCTCGACCTGACGGTCGATCAGGCGTTGCCGCTGCTCGAGAATTTCCCGGGCATCGCCAACAAGCTGAGGACGCTGCAGGACGTCGGCCTCGGGTACATCGAACTGGGCCAGTCGGCGACCACGCTCAGCGGCGGCGAGGCCCAGCGCGTCAAGCTGTCGAAGGAGCTCTCGAAACGAGGGACGGGGCGCACGCTGTATATCCTCGACGAGCCGACGACGGGTCTGCACTTCGAAGACACGCGGAAGCTATTGGACGTGCTGAACAAGCTCGTGGACCAGGGCAACACGATCGTCGTCATCGAGCACAACCTCGACGTCATCAAGTCGGCGGACCACGTCATCGACCTGGGGCCTGAAGGCGGAGCGGGGGGCGGGCGCATCATCGCCGCCGGAACCCCCGAGGAGGTCGCACGGCACGAGAAGTCCGCAACCGGCCGGTTCCTCGCAGGGCTTTTGACCAACAACGGACAAAACGTTCGATCGATCGCGGGTTAGCGGCTGAGCTCGTGGTAATATCACCACACTGCTGACGCTTACAATTGTGGTGATGCGGCCACAAGACCGAGAAGCTCGGCAGTAGACCACGACGCCTCTATGATTACTAAGTCATTACAGAGTAATGGCTTAATTCACCGTGACCCGGGTTGCCTCACGCGGGCACTCTCCTTGCTCATGTCTCCTGCGCTCGCCCCCACTGGTCCAAGAGGCTGATGGAAGCACAGCGTACAATTCGCCGTCCTATTTCCTGCGTCGGCATCGGTCTGCACTCCGGCTGCAAGGTGACGCTCTCTCTCAAGCCTGCCGGGCCCGATCACGGTATTAGGTTTCGCCGTACTGATATGGGCGACTTCGAGGTGCCGGCGACGGTCAGCCACCTGTCGGTCATTCAGCTCGCGACCGGACTGGCGCGCGATCAGGTGTCGGTCGAAACCGTCGAGCACCTGCTCGCGGCGCTCGTCAGCATGGGCATCGACAACGTGATCGTCGAGCTCAACTCGCCGGAAGTGCCGATCATGGACGGCAGCGCGGCGCCTTTCGTCTATCTCATTCAGGAAGCGGGCGTGAAGCGGCAGCAGAAGAGCCGCAAGTACCTGAAGATCGTCCGCCCCGTCGCGCTGTCGCGCGGCGACAAGCGCATCGCCATCTACCCGTCCGATCATTTCAAGGTCACGTACAGCGTCAGCTACGACCATCCGATGCTGCGGCACCAGTCGCGCACGCTGCGGATTACGGAAGAGACATTCGTCGAACACATCGCCCCGGCCCGGACGTTCACGTTCCTCAAAGACGTTGAGATGCTGCGCCAGAACGGGCTCGCGCTCGGCGGGTCGCTCGACAACGCGGTAGTGCTCGGCGAGACGGGCGTGCTCAACAACGCGCTGCGGTTCGAGGACGAGTTCGTCCGCCACAAGATGCTCGACGCGGTGGGGGATCTCGCGCTGGTGGGCTACCCGGTGGTCGGCCATCTCGTCGCACATCGCGCGGGCCATGCGCTGCATACGGAGTTCGCGGCCAGAATTCTCGAGGAGACGCAGGCGTGGCGGCTCATCGAGGAGCCGGTGGACGTCACCGCGGTGCCGGGCGCGATTGGCGTGGGATCGCCCGTGAAGGGCGCGGCGTCGGTCTAGTCAGGATTTCTTCGTCAGCTTCTTCATATACACCTCGAGCTTGTCGTTCTCGTACTTCACCGTATTGAGAAACAGGCTTTCCGCGAGGTACGTCCGCCGCTCGTTCTCGTCCATCTGCTCGACCAGGTGCTGGATTTCTCGCACCATGTCCTCGAACGATCGCTCGAACTCGCGTTTGGCGGTGACTTCCTTGTAGAGCGCTTCCATGACGGCCAGCAAGTCGCCGTCGAGGTCGATGGGCGTGCCGCTCGTGGTCCTGATGGTGTGCATGATTACACCCCGAAGCTCCTGACGGCGCTCGGCTCGTCGGGATGGATTTCGATGAAGTTCTGCGCGCCGGTCATCGTGAGCATCGTCTCGACGCGCTTCTGGACGCCGGACAGCTTCAGCCGCCCCCCCGCGCCGTGGACCTGCCGGTAGAGATCCATGAGGCAGCCGATCGTCGCGCTGTCCACGTAGGTGACCGGCGTCAGGTCGATCAGGATGTCGTGATTGCCGGCGGAGACGAGCGCGCTCACCGTTGACGAGAAGTCGGACAGGATCGGGTACATCAGCCGCGACTCGCCGACGCGGACGATCGAGATCGTGCCGTGGTGTTCCGTTGTGACGTTCATCAATGCACTCCGCTGATGCCAGTGGTGCCACTGGGGCTGAAGTCCTCGCCGCGCAGCTTCTTGATCTGGCGGGCGAGCTCGTTGCGTCCCCGGTTGATGCGCGACTTCACCGTCCCCTCGGGGAGGCGCAGCTTCTCGGCGATCTCGTGATACGACAGCTCCTGGATGTCGCGCATGAGGACGGCCGTGCGCAGCGTCTTCGGCAGGCCGTCGAGCGCCTCGCGCAGCAGCTCGACGCGATCGCGCTGTTCGAGCATCGCCATCTGCCCTTCGGCCTTCGACGGCGGCGAGAGCTCCGAGGCGTCCACGCCGCGGTCAATCGTCTCGCGCTCCTTGCGCACGCTGCGGTAATGATCGATGCACATGTTGCGGCTGACGCTGATCAGCCACGTCTGGAAATTCGCGCGCGAGTCGAACGTGCTCAGCGATAGGAAGATCTTCAGGAAGATGTCCTGCGTCAGATCTTCCGCCTCCTCGTGCCGGCCCACGAACTTGTAGGCGATGTTGAACACCTTGCGGCGGTACTGGCGGACGATGGCCTCCCACGCCTGCTGATCGCCCTTGAGGCAGCGCTCGATCAGCGCGTCGACGCTGTCCTGCGCGTCGTGAGAGCCGGCGTGGCGGTCGGCACACATGGGCGGCTGAGTGGGGTAGTATAGCTCGACACTCCATCGTGATCGGGTTCTCACGCACATCCGAAGAGCTGACCTGCGACGGCGTTCCGCTCTCGGCGATCGCCGACGCCGAAGGCACGCCGCTCTACGTGTACAGCGCCGCCGTGCTGCGCGGACGCTATCGCGATCTCGACGCCGCCTTCGGCGACTATCCGCACGCGATTCACTACGCGTTCAAGGCGAACTCCACGCGCGCCCTCGTCCGGATCCTCAAGACGCTCGGCAGCGCGGTGGACGCCGTGTCGATGTGGGAGGTCGAGGTGGCCCGCGCGGTCGGCTTCGCGCCCTCGCAGATCGTCTTCGACGGCGTCGGGAAATCCGACGACGAGCTCGAGCGCGCGGTCGGGCTCGGCCTCAAGGCCGTCAACGTCGAATCGACCGGCGAGCTCGCGCGCGTGGAGGCGATGGCGGCGCGCGCCGGCGTGGTCGCGCGCGTGGCGATCCGGATCAACCCCGACATCGACGCGAAAAGCCATCCCCACATTTCGACGGGGCTCCGCGTCAACAAGTTCGGCATCCCCGTTGACGACGTGCAGGCGCTGCTGCCGACGCTCGCCGGCCGCCCGTCGATCCGCCTCGTCGCCCTGCACGTGCACGTCGGCTCGCAGATCACGAGCATGGATCCGATCCGGACCGCGGCGGCGCGGCTCGCCGAGTTCGTACGCATGGCGCAGGACGCGGGCGCGGCGCTCGAATACGTCGATGCCGGCGGCGGCCTCGGCATCTCCTACGACGGCGGCGCCGTGCCGTCGTTCGCCGAATACGCGGGCGCCTTCGTGGACGCCATCCGGCCGACGCGCCTGCCGATTGTCGTCGAGCCGGGCCGGTCGATTGCGGGGCCGGCCGGAGCGCTGGTGGCGCGCGTGCTCGACCTGAAGCCGCGCACGGCGACGTCGGAGTTCGCCGTCATCAACGCCGGCATGACCGAGTTGATGCGCCCCGCGCTGTACAACGCGTTCCACCTGATTGAGCCCGTGCGGGCGCGTGTCGGCGGCGTCCGCCAGTACGAGGTCGTCGGGCCGGTCTGCGAAAGCGGCGACGTCGTCGGCCGCGATCGCCTGCTGACGCCGCTCGCGGTCGGCGATCTCGTCGCGATCTGCGACGCGGGCGCGTATGGCTCCGTCATGGCGTCCAATTACAACCGCCGGCCGCTCCCCGCCGAAGTGCTCGTGGACAACGGCACGTGGACGGTCATCCGCCGCCGCCAGACGCTCGACGATCTGCTGGCGCTCGAGGCGTGACGTGCCGGGCCTGCTGATCGCTTTCGAAGGACTCGATCAGAGTGGCAAGCAGACGCAGGCCGAGCTGCTGCGCGATCGCCTGCGGCAGGACGGCCACAAGTCGCGGCTCGTCTCGTTCCCTGACTATGCGACGTCGATCGGCGAGGAAATCGCGCGCGCGCTGGCCGGCGAGCGCGAGTACGGCGCCGACGTCATGCAGCTGCTGTACGTCGCGAACCGCTACGAGCGGAAGCCGGATCTGCAGCGCTGGCTCGACGGCGGCCTGATCCTCGTCAGCGACCGCTACACGGCGTCGAGCATCGCGTACGGCGAGGCGTTCGGGCTCGACACCGCGTGGCTCGTGGACATGCAGAAGTTCCTGCCGCCCGCGTCGTTGACGGTGTTGCTCGACATCCACCCGGAGACAGCCGTCCAGCGCAAGGCCGCCGGACGCGACCGCTACGAACGCGATCTCGCCATGCAGCGGCGCGTGCGTGAAAGCTACCGACGGCAGGCCGCCGAGCAGCACTGGGTGGTGCTCGACGGCGAGCGATCGAAAGACGCCATCGCCGCGGACGTGTTCACGGCCGTGACATCACGGCTTTCGCTGCCGTAACCGCCCGGACCTCACGCGCGCCCATCGCCTTCAGGACCTGCGCGCACTCGTCGAGCGTCGCGCCCGTCGTGCTCACGTCGTCCACGAGGACGACGACGCGGCCGGCGACCGCGCG
This sequence comes from uncultured Bifidobacteriaceae bacterium, assembly GCA_964579765.1. Taxonomy (GTDB): domain Bacteria; phylum Acidobacteriota; class Vicinamibacteria; order Vicinamibacterales; family CAVVIG01; genus DATNBT01. Next base: position 7,855 of record CAZOIK010000298.1, on the reverse strand, counting down.
GCGCGCCCACGGCCGGCGCGCGGGCGCGAACGCCTGACGGACGTTGCGACGGCGTTCGGCGGCTGGCAGATCGATCTGGCTGGCGGTCGCGCGCCGGCGCCTGAGCGCGCGCGCCACGGGCAGCCCGAGGCCGCGCGCGAGATCCAGCGCCTGGTTGAAGCCGCGGGCCCGCTTCCGCGAGCCGTGGAGCGGCACCGGCACGGCGAGGTCGGCGCCGTCGAGGGCCGCTTCGCAGCGCTGCCGGATGCGTGCGGCGAGCCCGACCGCGAGCGACCGGCGACCCTCGTACTTCAGCGCGTGCACGATCGATCGCAGCGCGCCGTCGTACAGCCCGATCGCCTGCGCGCGATCGACCGCGGCCGTGACCCACATGAGCGGCGGCATCGCCGTCACGCCGCGCCAGCACGTGTCGCAGACGGGACCGCGCGTGGGATGTTCGAGGAGCTCGCCGCATGCCGCGCACGAGGGCGCGAGGGTCGCCGCGAGGACCGCGTCTAGTCCATCCCGTAGCGCTTGCGTTTTTCCCACAGCGCCTTCCGGCTGATGCCCAGCCGTGCGGCGGCTTCGGTCTGATTGCCGCCGACGGCGCGCAGCGTGGCGGCCACGTAGCGCCGCTCCATCTCGTCGAGCGTGGGCTGACGCTCGCGTGTGGCCGCGGCCGGCACGGGCGTCGAGAGGACGTCATCCGGAAGATCCGTCAACATGACGGTGTCACGCGCAGTTTGGCAGGCGATTTCGACGACATGGCGCAGCTCGCGGACGTTGCCGGGCCACGCGTGGTCGCGCAGGGCCTGGACCGCGTCGCGGTGGAAGTCCGGCGGCGTGCGTTTGGCGGCGGCAGACGCGCGCGCGGCGAAATACCTCGCGAGCGGCAGGATGTCCTCCCGCCGCTCGCGCAGCGGCGGCACGAGCAGCGGCAGCACGCGAAGCCGGTGGAACAGATCGTGGCGGAAACTGCCGTCGCGCACGGCGTGCTCGATGTCGGCGCCGCCCGACGCCACGAGCCGCGCCGCGATGGCCATCGACGTCTGCGAGCCCAGACGTTCGACGCGTTTCTCTTCGACAATCCGCAGCAGCTTGCCCTGTGCTTCGAGGGGCAGCTCGCTGACGGCGTCGAGGTAGACGGTGCCCGCGCCAGCGAGCTCGAACCGGCCCGGGCGCGCCGACACGGCGTCGGTGAACGCGCCGCGCTCGTGGCCGAAGAGCTCCGAGTCGATGAGCGTCGCCGAGAGGCTGGCGCAGTCGATGGTGACGAAGGGCTGCTTGGCGCGCCTGCTGCGGACGTGCAGTTCGCGCGCCACGGCGTTCTTGCCCGAGCCGGTCTCTCCGGCGATAAGGACGTTCGAATCGGTGAGCGCGAAACGGCGGATCTGTTCCGCGAGCGCCCGCATCACCCGACTCCGTGCGATGAAGCGCTCGGCGGCCATCGTCGGCTACGTCGCGGGCTGCAGGTTGACGTGCTCGGCGTTCCCCCAGAGCCGCTCGAGTCCGTAGAACGCGCGCGTCTCCGGCGAGAACACGTGGACGACGACGTCGAAGTAGTCGAGCAGGACCCATTCCGAGCGATCGGACCCCTCGACGTGGGCCGGCTTCGAGCCGGTGGCGGCGAGCGCCTCGATCACGGCGTCGGTGATGGCGCGGATCTGCCGCGCGTTTCCGCCCGAGCAGATCACGAAGTAGTCGGTGAACGCCGAGGCCTTCCGCAGGTCGAGGACCGTGATGTCCGAGGCTTTCTTGTCCTCGGCGGCTTTTACCGCCAGTTCGACGGCCTTTGGAAGGCGCGTCCTTCGACGCTGCTCGGGACGGCGCTCAGTTTTCGCCATGCACCCTGCCTGCTTCGGCCGTGACGGCCGCGTCGCTCGCGCGCCGGCCCGGCGTCCGCCCTGTGTAGAGACCGTGCTGCTCGATGTGCTGACGCACCGCGTCGGGCACGAGGCCGGCGATCGACTCTCCGCGCGCGCGGCGATCGCGGATTGCGGTGGCCGAGACGTCCGACGTGGGGCTGTCGATGAGGACGATCATCGGGTCGAGATGGCTGATGGCGTCGAGCGGCGGCTTCACCATCCGGTCGGCCAGCTTCGGCAGCCGGTGCGGCAGGTCGTCGATCGGGTGCCCGGGGCGCGAGACGACCGCGAAGTGCGCGTACTCGAGCACCGCCGGATAGTCCTTCCAGCTCACGATTTCGGCGAACGCGTCGGCGCCGATGATGAAGAACAATTCGGCCGGCGCGTAGCCGCGCTCGTGGAATTTCAGCAGCGTCGATGCGGTGTACGACTCGGTGTCGAACCGCAGCTCCAGATCGGACGCGCGCCAGCCGCTGCGTCCCGCGACCGCGAGCGCCACCATCGCGAAGCGGTGATACTCGGACGCGTACGGCGCCTCGCGGTGCGGCGGCACCTTCGACGTGATGACGAGCAGCCGCATCAGCTTCAGCGCCGTTTCGGCCGCGAACGCCGCCTCGAGGTGGCCCCAGTGGATCGGATCGAACGTGCCGCCCATGATGCCGATGCGGCGGACGCTCATCGTGCGTGCAGCTCCGTCGTCACCGCGGCCGCCTCGCGGGCGCGCGCCGAGGCGAGCTCGGCCCACGCGGCCTCGAGGAGGGCCGGCACGCCCTCACCCGTCACGCCGGAAATCCTGAAGAAGGGGAGCCGCGCCTTCTTGGCGCGCTTCTCCAGGTGCTGCGCGCGCTGCTCGTCGTCCATCGCGTCGATCTTGTTGGCGGCGACGAGCTGGGGTTTCCGCGCGAAGGCGGGATCGAAGAGCTCGAGTTCGCGGCGCACGGTGTCGAAGTCGTCCACCGGATCGCGTCCGCTGCCGCTCGAGACGTCCACGAGATGAACGAGCACTTTCGTCCGCTCGAGATGCCGGAGGAACTGATGGCCGAGCCCCTGGCCGCGATGCGCGCCCTCGATCAGCCCCGGCACGTCGGCGACGACGAAGCTGCGATCTCCGCTCAGTTGCACCACGCCGAGATTCGGCGTCAGCGTCGTGAACGGATAGTCGGCGCTCTTCGGGCGGGCCGCCGAGATGCGTGAGATGAGCGTTGACTTGCCCGCGTTCGGGAACCCGACCAGTCCGACGTCGGCCAGCAGCTTCATCTCGAGCCGCAGGTCCCTGATCTCGCCAGGTTCGCCGGGCTGCACCTTCCGCGGCGCGCGGTTGGTCGCCGTCGCGAAGCGCGCGTTGCCCATGCCCCCGCGTCCGCCTTTCGCCACCAGCACGCGCTGACCGTCCTCGGCGAGATCGGCGAGCAGCGCGAGCGGGTGGTCGGGATCGGTCGTCTTCTCGTACACGAGCGTGCCGATCGGCACGGCCAGCTCGAGGTCGTGCCCGTTGCGCCCGGTGCGATTGCTGCCCATGCCGTGCTCGCCGCGCTCGGCGGAGAACTCGGGATGGAAGCGGTAGCTGATGAGGGTGTTCGTATGCGGGCTGGCGACGACGAAGACCGAACCGCCGAGACCGCCGTCGCCGCCGCTCGGTCCGCCGCGCGGGACGAACTTCTCACGGCGGAACGCCAGGCAGCCGCGGCCGCCGCTGCCCGCCTCCACGTGAATATCGACTTCGTCTACGAACATGAATCGGCCAACTTAGTGATTCGGTGATTCGGCGATTGCGGTCGCCAAATCACGCACTCACTAGATTACCCAATTCACTCGACGGGATGGACGCTGATGACGCGGCCGTTCGCCCCGTGGTTCTCGAACTTCACGCGGCCCGCGACCTTGGCGAAAATGGTGTCGTCCTTGCCGATGCCCGCGTTGAGGCCGGGGCGGAACCGGCGGCCTCGCTGGCGGACGATGATCGTGCCGCCCGTGACGAGGTTGCCGTCGTGCGCCTTGGTGCCCAGCCGCTGCGAATTGGAATCGCGGCCGTTGCGCGAACTGCCTTGTCCTTTTTTATGAGCCATGGCTGCGCTCGCGGCTTACGCCACGATCTCCTTGATCTTCACGCGCGTGTAGACCGCGCGGTGTCCCTTGGTCCGGCGCATGCCCTTGCGGCGCTTCTTCTTGAACACGCGGATCTTCGGCCCGCGCCTCTCGCCTTCGACCACCGCCACGACCCGGGCGTTGGCGACAAACGGCGCTCCGGCCATCACTTCGCCGCCGTCCTTTTCGACGAGCAGCACGTTGCCGAGCGTCACTTCCGCGCCGGGCTCGCCCGCCGTCCCGTCGAGCGTGGCAAACCCTCCGGGAGACACCCGCATCTGCCGCCCGCCCGCCTGAATGATTGCGTACATATTTGCACCTACCCGAAACCCCTATCTTACCTTGAAACACGTATTGGGACGTAGGGCGGCCCTTTTCAGGGCCGCCGATGCCGGGCCCGAAAGACCCGGCCTACTTCAAGAGGACGCGGGTGCCCTTGATCTTCTGCGTGCTGAGCGTGCCCAGGAAGTCGGGCACGATGCGGTCCATCAGCTCGAAATACGACGAGAGCGCGGGCGTGTCGTTGTTGGCGTTGTAGAGCACTTCTTCGCTGCGGGAGAGCGACGAGATAGTCGCGCCCGTCCGGCCGTCGATGAAGATGAACTTCGGCTTCAGCATGAAGCCCTTGCGCTCCATGTAGACGCGCTGCGGGATGACGTTGCGCCGGCCGAGGCTGTCGTACACCTCCGTCTCGCGCGTGACGAGCCCCGACGAGGTGCGCGGGACGAACAGCACCGAGCCCGTGACGATGAGCGGGTTCTGATACTCCTCGCCAATCCGCTTCCAGTACGCCGTGTTCGCGAACAGCCGGCTGTAGGCCTCGAGATCTTTCTCGTCTTTGATCTTCTGGGGCAGCGCGGTCGCCGCGGTGCTGTCGGGCGCCGACGTCGTCCTCACCGCCAGCCCCTCGGCCTGCGGCGCCTCGGCGGTGGCGGTCTTGTTCTGTTCCTGCGCGACCTGCACGAGCTGCAGCGGATCGGCGTCGATGACGCGCAGTTCGGACTTGCTGCGAAGCTGGCTGCGCAGCAGGCGCACCGTTTCCTGATTGGTGTCCACGTCCTCGCTGCCGCCGGCGACGAATCCGGCGACGAGGATGCGCTGGAACGGCGTGACGTCGAGCTTCGCCGGAATCGGCGTCTCGACCGGCACTTCGTACGTCGAGGCGCCACAGGCCGCGCTCAGCGCGGCGGCCGCAATCGCAGCGACGCCCGTTGCGATGAGCCGGCTACCGGTCTTTCGTCTGAGCCGCACGATCATTGATTTCCTTGAAGAGATCGTAGTTCTGCCGAATCTGCGCGTTGTTCGGGTCGAGCGCCAGCGCCCGCTCGTACGCCTTACGGGCCTTCTCGAGCTGTCCCTCGTGCTCGTACGCAATGGCGAGATCGTTGAAGGCGGCGGCGTAGTTCGGATCGAGCTCCACCGCTTTTTCCCAGCGGTAGATCGCCTCGCGCCAGAGCCCGCGCTGCGCGACGTTGATGCCGAACTCGACCTGCTCGCGCGCGGTCGATCGCGAGTCGGCGCGCGCTGGCGTTGCCGAGGCCATGAGTGCGCCGAACAGCAGAACGGCAACGAAGCGCGGCGTGACCTTCATCGAATCGACTATAGCGCACGCAGCAAGCCATGTGCCACGAGTATTCCGTGGAATTCGGCCTGATTTCTGATGTGGTGTCCGCGGTCGATTTACGAAACGTGGTCGTGCGTGTCCACGCCCGAACGCACGGCGCTCACTATAATTGATGTCGGGAGGCCGACCCGGCGCCGAGTCAGGAGCGCCGATGTCCCGTTCGTGTACGCCGCCCGCCCAGTCCTACCCTGGCACCCTTCAGCAACTCGTCGCCCTGTCGTTGACGCCGTTCGGCTGGCGGCGGACGCTCGGCGATCAGCTGCGCGCCGGGCACGAGCCGTCGTGGATTCTCGATCGCCTGCTCGCCCGCGCGACCGCGCCCGGTCTGGATCGGCCGTCGCTGCTGGCGCGCGCGTCCGCCGCGCTCGAGCGCGCGGCCGAGCACGGCGTGCAGCTCATCGCCTGGGGCGACGCGGCGTACCCGGCGGCGCGGTCGGCGATTGTCGATCCGCCGCCGGCGCTCTGGTTGCGCGGCCGCGCGGAGGCGCTCGGGCCGCGCGCCGTCGCGATCGTGGGATCGCGCGCCGGATCGGCGTACGCGCTCGCGGTCGCCGAACGGCTCGCGGCCGATCTCGCCGCGCGCGGCGTCGTCATCGTCAGCGGCCTGGCGCGCGGCGTCGATTCGGCGGCGCATCGCGGTGCGCTCTCCGCGCGGGGCATGACGGTCGCCGTGCTCGGATCTGGCGCCGACGTCGTCTATCCGGCCGAGCACCGGAGCCTCGCGCGCGAGATCGAGGCGGACGGCGCGATCGTGAGCGAACTCGTGCCGGGGACGCCGCCTCAGAAGCAGTTCTTCCCGCTGCGCAACCGGATCATCAGCGGACTGGTGCGCGCGGTGCTGATCGTCGAGGCGGGCGAGAAGAGCGGCTCGCTCATCACCGCGCGATGCGCGCTCGAGCAGGGCCGTGAGGTCCTGGCCGTGCCGGGCAACGTGCTGAGCGGCCGGAACCGCGGGGGACACGCCCTGCTCAGGGACGGAGCAAAGATTGTGGAGTCTGCGGACGATATCTTGGAGGAGCTGGGTCTGCCGGCGCCGGGGGGACGAGGCGAGGACGCGCCCGAAGACGCGGTCCTGGCGGCACTTCCGGCCGGCGAGGCCTGCGATCTCGACGCGATCGCCGAACGTACGGGCCTCACGTCGGCGCGGCTGCTGCCGCGGCTGTTCGAGCTCGAACTCGCGGGTCTGGTGAAGCGCGTCGGGGGCGGCCGGTTCGCCAGGGTTTGACAACTCGTGTTAGGGTGAAAAAGAGAGATGGCTAAAGCACTCGTCGTGGTCGAATCGCCCGCGAAGGCGAAGACCATCAACAAATACCTGGGCCGCGACTACAAAGTCGTCGCGTCGATGGGCCACATCCGCGATCTGCCGAAGAGCAAGCTCGGCGTGGACATCGACAACGACTTCGAGGAAACGTACGAGTCCATCGAATCGCGGAAGAAGGTCATCAAAGAGCTGAAGGACGCGGCGAAGGACGCGACCGACATCTACGTCGCGACCGACCCCGATCGCGAGGGCGAGGCCATCGGCTGGCATCTCACGCAGGAGTTGAAGGGGAAGAAGCGGAAGTTCCATCGCCTGACCTTCAACGAGATCACCAAGAAGGCCGTGAATGCCGCGCTCGACAACCCGCGGGCCATCGACGAGAAGATGGTCGCGGCGCAGCGCGCGCGCCGCGTGCTCGATCGGCTCGTCGGCTACAAGATCAGCCCGCTGCTCTGGGACAAGGTCCGCCGCGGCCTCAGCGCCGGACGCGTCCAGTCGGTCGCGCTCAAGCTGATTTGCGATCGCGAGCGCGAGATCGAGAAGTTCGTGCCGGTGGAGTACTGGCACGTGTTCGCGCGGCTCGCGGCGGCGCAGCCGCCTGAATTCGAAGCGAAGCTGCTGAAGAAAGCCGGCGAGAACGTCACGGTCAGCAGCGAGACCGAGTCGAACGCGGTGCTGAAGGATCTCGAGCACGCGACGTGGACCGTCTCGTCCGTCACGACCAAGGAGCGCAAGCGCCACGCCGCGCCGCCGTTCATCACGAGCAAGCTGCAGCAGACGGCGCGCTTTCCGGTCAAGAAGACGATGATGCTGGCGCAGCAGCTGTACGAAGGCATCGAGCTGCCCGGCCTCGGCGTCGACGGTCCGATCGGCCTCATCACCTACATGCGCACCGACTCGGTGCGCGTGTCGGACGAGGCGCTCACGGCCGTCCGCGATCACATCAGGACGGCGTTCGGCGGCGACTACCTGCCGGAGAAGCCGAACGTCTACCGTTCGAAGGCCGACGCGCAGGACGCGCACGAGGCGATCCGGCCGACG
>CAZOIK010000297.1:0-23288 GCA_964579765.1 uncultured Bifidobacteriaceae bacterium | reverse complement strand
GGCGTCGGCAAGACGGAGCTGGCGCGCGCGCTGGCGAATTTCCTGTTCGGCAGCGACCATGCGCTGATTCGCTTCGACATGTCCGAGTACATGGAGAAGCACTCGGTCAGCAAGCTCATCGGATCGCCGCCCGGATACGTCGGCCACGAAGAGGGCGGCCAGCTGACGGAAAAGGTCAAGCGCAACCCGTACTCGGTCGTCCTGCTCGACGAAATCGAGAAGGCGCACCCGGACATCTTCAACATCCTGCTGCAGGTGTTCGAGGACGGCCATCTCACCGACGGCCTTGGGAATCGTGTGAACTTCAAGAACACGATCATCATCATGACGTCGAACATCGGCGCGCGCTTCATCCAGAAGAAGAGCTCGCTGGGGTTCCAGTCGGCCGAGACGAGCGCCATCGAGAAGAGCGTGTCGGACATGGTGCTCGGCGAGGTGAAGCGGACGTTCAACCCCGAGTTCATCAACCGCATCGACGAGCTGATCGTCTTCGAGGCGCTCACCGACGACGACCTGCGCCGCATCATGGCGCTGCTCGTCGCGCAGTTGAACGAGAACCTCAAGGATCGGAAACTGCAGATCTCACTGACCCCCGAGGTCGTGGACTGGATCATCGAGGTGACCTGCAAGGATCGTTCGTATGGCGCGCGGCCGCTGCGCCGCGCGATCCAGCGCTACGTCGAGGATCCCCTGTCGGAGGAGCTGATTCGGGGCCACCTCCACGGAGGCGACATCGAGGTCTATCTCGACGCCGGGCAGCTGTCGTATCGGCCCGCCACGCGCGGCCCGGTCGGCGAACTGGTGCCCGGCAGCGGTCCCGGCCGCAAACTGGCCTAGTCGGAACGACGCCCATTCGTTCCGGCCGCCAGCTTCCACGCGACGTCTAAGAACTAGTACACTAAGAAGTTCAGGCGTTCGCCTGTTTGGTAGCTTTCACATGTTCACGCGCGTGATAAGCCTGCTCGGGCTTCTGGGACTGGTCGTACTGCATGCCACGCCGGCATCGGCGCAGCAGCCTGCCGTGCCGCCCGGCGTCTTTGCGCAGCCGTCCGCCCCGGAGTTCACGACGCGGATCTGCGGTCAGGACGTGCCCCCGCCGGCGAACCTGCCACCCGCCGGGTCCGGTCCTGTCGTCTATCTCATTGCCCCGTGCTTCGAGGAGCAGGGGGGGACGTCCGTCATCGACCCCGAAACGTATCTTTATTACATCGAGTTGAAACCGAGCCTCCCGTCCCAGAACAAGTGGGTGCCCTGGGACGAGGCGGCGGAGAAGACCGTCCACGACGACTTCACCCGCCTGTGGGGCACGAACTTCCTCGAGAATCTCTGGATCGAGAAGAAGGAATACCGCTTCTCGAACGGCGTGATCGGGGAGCTGATCACGTACCACATCGAAGAGCGGCAGCGCGTCAAGATCGTGGACTACATCGGCACGAAGGAAGTCGAGGTCAGCAAGATCAACGAGCGGCTGAAGGACATGATGTCCGAGATCCGCCTCGACACGTTCATCGATCCCGCGCTCGTCCGCCGCGTCGCCGGCGTCGTCCGCGACATGCTGAAGGAGAAGGGCTTCCAGAACGCGGAAGTGACGCCCGAGATCACGCCGCTGCCCGGCACGCCGAAGATCGTCCATCTCACCTTCCACATGTCGGAAGGACCGAAGGTCAAGATCCAGCGCATCGTCTTCATCGGCAACAAGGTCATGAGCGCGCGCAAGCTGCGCAAGGCGATGAAGAACAACAAGCAGATGTGGATGTTCTCCTGGATCACGGGCCGCGGCACGTTCCAGGAGACGGCGTTCGACGAAGACGCCGACCGCATCTCGGCGCTCTACAAGGAGCACGGGTACATCCGCGCAAACGTTGGGGCGCCCGAGCAGAAGTTCCTGAACGACTCGAAGGACAAGAAAACGCGCTACATCGAGCTGCGCGTGCCGATCACCGAGGGCCCGCGCTACAAGGTCGGCGACGTCCAGATTGCCGGCAACACGGTGGTCAAGAGCGAGTTCCTCAAGCCGCTGTTCAAGCTCAAGACCGGCGACTGGTACAACGAGAAAGACCTGCGCAAGGGCCTCGAGAAGGCGCGCGAGATCTACGGCGGCGCCGGGTACTGGGAGTTCACCGGGTTTCCCGAATTCAAGTTCCGCGACGATCCGGTTCCTGGCCAGGAGGTGCCCGAAGCGCTCGCCGCGCCGCAGCCGGCCGTCGTGGACGTGACGATGCACATGCAGGAGGGCCTGCAGTACTTCGTCAACCGCATCACGTTCGTCGGCAACACGACGACGCACGACACCGTGATCCGCCGCGAGATGACGCTCGTCGAGGACGGCGTGTTCAACACCGAGGCGCTGAAGTACAGCGTGAAGCGCATCAACCAGCTCGGGTACTTCAAGCCGCTCGAGGAAGGCAAGGGCACCGACATCAACAAGGTGCAGAACGAGACGGCCAAGGTGGACGTGCGGCTGAAGCTCGAAGAGCAGAACCGCAACCAGATCTCGTTCGGCGCGGGCGTGTCGCAGTTCGAGGGCTTCTTCGGCCAGCTGTCGTTCCAGACGTCGAACTTCCTCGGCCGCGGCGAGAGCCTGACCGTCTCGATGCAGGCCGGCACGCTGGCGCAGAACTACACGCTGGGCTTCACCGAGCCGTTCATGTTCGACCGCAACATGACGGGCGGCGCCCAGATCTTCAAGAGCGAGATCCACTACCTGAGCCAGTTCACGCAGCAGTCCACGGGCGGCACGCTGACGTTCGGCGTCCCGGTCGGCCGCGGCTTCACGCGCTTCTTCACGAACTACAGCTACCAGCGCGTCCGCGTCACCGACATCAACTCGATCTACACGGACCCGACGGTCCTGCGGCGCAACCCGTTCCTGGCGGACTCGCTGCTCATCGGCGAGGGCGGCGAGCGCACCATCAGCAAGATCTCGCCGAGCCTGGTTCACAACACGATCGACAACCCGATCTTCCCCAACTCGGGCGACCGCGAGACGATTGGCGTGGACTTCGCCGGCCTCGGCGGCAACGTCAGCTACTACAAGCCGTCGCTCGACGGCGTGTACTTCTGGAAGCAGAACAGCCGCATGTCGCTCGGGTTGCACGGCAACCTGATCTACATCCACCAGTACGCGAATTCGCTGTCGCTCCCGATCTTCGAGAAGCTGTTCCTCGGCGGCGAGTACTCGATCCGCGGCTTCGACATCCAGACCATCGCGCCCTCCGATCCGATCACAGGGCTGGTGCTCGGCGGCGACAAGAGCCTGCTCTTCAACGTCGAGCAGTCGTTCGCGATTGCCGGACCGGTCCGCGCGATCCTCTTCTACGACGCGGGCCAGGTGCGCGGACCGGGGCAGAACTTCGGCTGGCACGAAGACGTCACGCAGCTCGTCACGCCCAACACGCCGCAGCTCGTCGATCCGAATGCGCTGCTGCAGCTCGAGAACCCGAATATCAACCCGCAGTACGCCGTGATCGGGCAGCGCAGCGCGTTCAAGACCTCGACGGGCGTCGAGATCCGCTTCTTCATGCCGGTGCTCAACGTGCCGTTCCGGCTCATCTTCTACTACGACCCGCAGCGCGCCGGCGTGTTCGACAACACGCTGCAGCCGCAGCAGGCGTTCGGATTCCGGTTCGCAGTCGGATCGACGTTCTAACCCGAGGAATGCAGACCATGTCTCGACTGTTTGCCCGCACCATTGTGCCCGTCGCTCTTGTTGGGGTTGTCGCGGTCGCGAGCGCCGCGTGCTCGGACAACACGCTGTCCCAGCTCGCCGCCTCGACGCCGACGACGACGCTGACGCTGACCGATACGGTGGTCGGCACGCTCACGCAGAACGGCTCGTTCCAGCACATCTTCACGATCTCGACGCTCGGGACGGTGACGGTGACCATCGTCAGCCTGTCGCCCAGCTCGTCGCAGGTGGTCGGTCTGAGCCTCGGCGTGTGGACCGGCACGCAGTGCAGCACCAGCCCGCAGACCGGCGGCGCGGCGAACGACACCGCGACGACCGGCTCGACAATCACGCTGAACGCCACTGCGGCCGGCAACCTCTGCGCGCGTATTTACGACGTCGGCTACGTCAACACTCCGGTGCAGTACACGCTGCAGATTACCCACCCGTAGCGCTTCCGGCCCCGAGGACGACGAGCTTTTTAAGGTACAATCCGGTGTTCCCGATTCTCGAAAGGACGAAGAAGTAATGAAAGGTGTCGTGACGTTCGCGTCGCTGGCGCTCGTCTTGAGCGCTGCCCCTGTGTTTGCGCAGGCCACGCCTGCCCGTCCTGCGGCCCGGCCCGCGGCGCCCTCGCCGACCACACCGGCGCCTGCCGCGCAGACGCCCGCGGCGGTCGTTCCGCCGGCGCCCGCCGTGCCCGTTCCGTTTCCGGCCGGCGCGAAGGTCGCCTATGTGAACCTGCAGCAGATCGCCAACCTCTCGGCCGAAGGCAAGGCGCTGACGGCGAAGGTGCAGGCGCTGATGCAGAAGAAGCAGGGCGAGGCCGCTTCAAAGCAGAAAGCGCTGGCCGACGCGCAGCAGAAGCTGCAGCAGAGCGGCGCGCTGATGAGCGACGCGGCCCGCAGCGCGCTCGAGAAGGACATCGATCGCATGAACGTCGAGGGCCAGCGGTTCCAGCAGGACGCGCAGGCCGAGATCAACGAGCTCTCGCAGCAGCTCCAGGGCGAGTTCCAGCAGAAGCTGTTCCCGGTGCTCGACCAGCTCGTGCGCGACCACGATCTGCACCTGCTCCTCAGCGCCGCCGACGCCGGCATCGTCGCCGGCAATCAGGGCGTCGATCTGACGATGGAAGCGGTGCGGAAGCTGGACGAGAAGACGCTCGCCGGCTCCAAGCCGCCGTCCGGGGTGGCCGCGCCCCCTGCCACTGCCAAGTAGGGCAGAGCGCAGAGCAAAGGGCACAGGGCAAAGGGCAACAGCGACTCTGCACTCTGCCCTCTGCTCTACAATTCGCTCTCGTTTGTGACCATCAACGTTCCCATCTTGCTCGACCGCATCTGCTACCGGTATCCATCCCGGATGGTGGACGCGATTCTCGAGCGCGACCCCAATCGCCTCGTCGGCGTCAAGAACGTCACCCTCAACGAGGAGTTCTTCCAGGGTCACTTTCCGGGCACGCCGCTCATGCCCGGCGTGCTGATGCTCGAGTAGCTCTCGCAGCTCGCCGCCGTGCTGTTGCTGTATCGCGACGACGCGACGCCTGACGCGCGCGTGTATCTGCGCGGGATCGACGACGCGAAGTTCCGGCGACAGGTCGTGCCCGGCGATCGCCTGCGCCTCGAGGCGACGATCGGCCGGCGCCGGACGTCGCTCGTCCGCGCGCAGGTGGCCGCGTACGTCGGCGATCAGGTCGCGGCCGAGGCGGAACTGCTGCTGGGCCTCGTGCCCGACGCCACCGACATTCACCCGACGGCCATCGTCCACCCACGCGCCTATGTCGGCAAGGGAACGACGATCGGCCCGCACGCCGTCATCGGTCCGGACGTGCGGATCGGCGATCGGTGCTCGATCGGCGCGTCGGCGGTCATCGACGGGTGGACCGAGATCGGGGACGGGACGGAGGTGTTTCCGTTCGCGTCGATCGGCCTGGTCCCGCAGGATCTCAAGTTCAAGGGCGAGCGGACGAAGCTGACGATCGGCCGGCAGAACGTCTTCCGCGAGTTCGTCACGATCAACCGCGGGACGATGGGCGGCGGCGGTGTGACGGCCATCGGCGATCACAACGTGTTCATGGCTTATGTGCACGTGGCGCACGACTGCCACGTGAAGAACGACACCATTTTCGGGCCGCACGCGACGCTCGGCGGCCACGTGACCGTCGAGGACTTCGCCAACATCAGCGCCGGATCGGCCGTGCACCAGTTCTGTCGTGTCGGCCGGCACGCGTTCGTCGGCGGCTACTCGGTGGTGACGAAGGACGCGCTGCCGTTCGCGCGGACGGTCGGCAGCCGTCCCGCGCGGATCTTCGGGGTCAACACGATCGGCCTGATGCGCCGCGGCCTCGCGCCCGACGTGATCGAGAAGCTGAAGCGCTCGTTCCGCTATCTGCTGCAGTCGAAGCTGAATACGTCCAGAGCGCTCGAGCGCATCGCCCGCGACGAGTCGCTGGCCTGCGACGAGGTGGCTTACCTGGTGGACTTCATCCGCACCTCTCAGCGGGGCGTCATCCTGCGGCGCGCGACCCGGAAAGCGGAGCAGGCGCTCGTAGACGAGTAATGCGCATCGGCCTCATCGCGGGCAACGGCCGCTTTCCCTTCCTCGTGCTCGAGGCGGCGCGCGCGCAGGGGCACGACGTCACAATCGTCGCCACGAAAGAAGAGGCGTTTCCGGAGCTGAACGACGCCGCCAGGCGGGCCGGCGCCGAGATTCACTGGATCTCCATCGGGCATCTCGGCAAGTGCATCAGCCTGCTCAAGTCCGCGGGGGTCACGCAGGCCGTGATGGCCGGCCAGGTGAAGCACACCAAGATCTTCTCCGGCATCATCCCCGACTGGGAGATGGGCAAGGTCATGGCCAGGCTCGTCTCGCGCAACACCGACGGTCTGATTGGCGCGATTGCGACCGTGTTGAAGGATCACGGCATCGAGCTGATGAACTCCACGGCGCTGATCACCCCGCTGCTCGCGAAGCCGGGCGTACTGACCGCACGTGCGCCCAGCGAGGAAGAGCGTAAGGATCTGGAGTTCGGCTACCGCATTGCCGACCAGATCGCCGCGCTCGACATCGGGCAGACGATTGCCGTGAAGCACCAGGCTGTCGTCGCCGTCGAGGCGATGGAGGGAACCGACGAGGTGATCGCGCGCGCCGGACACCTGGCGGGTCCCGGCGTCTGCATCGTCAAGGTGGCGAAGCCGAAGCAGGACATGCGCTTCGACGTGCCGGTGGTCGGCTTCGCGACGATTCAGGCGATGCGCGTCGCAGGCGCGGCGCTGTTGTCCGTGGACGCCGGCAAGACGCTGCTGCTCGACGAGGAGGCGGTCAGGGCCTCGGCCAACGAGGCGAAGATTGCGATCGTGGCGCGGAGCCTGACGCACTGATGGCGCTGCGGGTGGCGGTCGTCGGCGTCGGGTATCTCGGGAGGCATCACGCGCGCATCTACTCGACGCTGCCGGGCGTCGAACTGGTCGGCGTGGTGGACACCGACATGAAACGCGCGGTGGAGGTGGCGGCGGAGTACCGCACGCGCCCGTCGCTCGACGTCCGCGAGCTGGCGGGGAAGATCGACGCCGTGTCGATTGCCGTGCCCACCGAGCGGCATTTCGACGTCGCGCTGCCGTTTCTTGCCGAGGGCATCCCCGTGCTCGTCGAGAAGCCGATGGCGGCGAGCCTCGACGAGGCCGACGGGATGATCGCCGCGGCCGCGCGATCGGGCGCAGTGCTCGCCGTCGGCCACACGGAGCGGTTCAATCCTGCCGTGGCCGCCGCGCGCGACCATCTGACCGAGCCTCGGTTCATCGAGGTCCACCGCCTCGGCGTCTTCCCCGAACGGAGCCTCGACATCGACGTCGTCTTCGACGTGATGATTCACGATCTCGACGTCATCCTCTCGCTCGTGAACTCCGAGGTGGCCTCCATCGACGCGGTCGGCGTGCCCGTGCTGACCTCGCGCGTGGACATCGCCAACGCGCGCGTGCGGTTCGCGAACGGCTGTCTCGCGAATCTCACGGCGAGCCGCATCAGCCGCGATCGCGTGCGGAAGATCCGGTTCTTTCAGCCGGAAGCGTACCTGTCGATCGACTACGCGGCGCAGAAGGTCGAGAAGTACACGCTGAAGAAGCTGCTCGGCGTCCCGCGCATCGAAGGTGGCAGCGTGCCGGTGACGAACGAGGAGCCGCTCGTGCGCGAGTTGACCGACTTCGTCGACGCGGTCAGGACGAAGCGCCGTCCGCTGGTGGACGGCGAGCAGGGCCGCCGCGCCCTCGCGCTCGCGCAGGCGATTACGGATAGAATTGCCGCGGCCTCGTAGCGGATGTACACCGACCTCTCTGAATTCCTGAAGGACCTCGACAAGCGCAAGCTGCTCGCGCGCGTGACCGAGCCGGTCAGCCCCGATCTCGAGATCGCCGCGGTCACCGATCGCGCGTGCAAGTTGCCATACGGCGGGCCCGCGCTGCTGTTCGAGCAGCCGGCCGGCTTTGACATGCCCGTCGCGACCAACGTCTTCGGATCGCTCGAGCGGATGTGCCTCGCGCTCGGCGTGAAACAGCTCGACGACCTCGCGCACGAGATCGACGAGCTGATGACGCCGCCCCAGCCCAAGGGCATGCTGGACGCGCTGAAGCTCATGCCGATGGTCAATCGGCTGGCCGATCTCATGCCGAAGACGGTGAAGGACGCGCCGTGCCAGGAAATCGTCCGCCGCGACGGCACGCTCGACGACATCCCGATCCTGAAGTGCTGGCCGGAGGACGGCGGACGGTTCGTCACGCTACCGCTGGTGTTCACCAGGGATCCCGAGAGCGGCGTGCGCAACATCGGCACGTACCGCATGCAGGTGTTCGACGGCCGCACCACCGGCATGCACTGGCAGCGGCACAAGGGCGGCGCGCAGCACTACAGAGTGGCTGAGCGCCTCGGAAAGCGTCTTGAAGTCGCCGTTGCGCTGAGCCCCGAGCCGGTGCTGACGTACTGCGCGACAGCGCCAATGCCCGAAGGCCTCGACGAGCTGCTGCTCGGCGGCTTCCTCGCGCGCCGGCGCATCGAGATGGTGAAGTGCGTGACCGTCGATCTCGAAGTCCCCGCGAGCTCGCACATCGTCCTCGAAGGCTATGTCGAGCCAGGCGAGCGTCGTCGCGAAGGGCCGTTCGGCGATCACACCGGGTTCTACTCGCAGCCGGACGACTATCCGGTGTTCCATCTGACGTGCGTCACGCAGCGCAAGGCGCCGACGTATCTGACGACGATCGTCGGCGTGCCGCCGATGGAGGACTACTAC
Organism: uncultured Bifidobacteriaceae bacterium; assembly: GCA_964579765.1. Taxonomy (GTDB): domain Bacteria; phylum Acidobacteriota; class Vicinamibacteria; order Vicinamibacterales; family CAVVIG01; genus DATNBT01. The sequence goes on along the minus strand of CAZOIK010000297.1, from coordinate 14,346 downwards.
CTCGGCATGGCGAGCGAACGAATCTTCCTGCCGATGATTCGCAAAACCGTGCCCGAGATCGTGGACATGCACTTTCCGGCCGAGGGCATCTTCCACAACCTGGTCATCGTCTCGATCGACAAGCGCTATCCGGGCCACGCGCGCAAGATCATGAACGCGTTCTGGGGGCTCGGCCAGCTCATGTTCTCCAAGACGGTCGTCGTCGTGGACAAGGACGTGAACGTGCACGACCTGAGCGAGGTCGCGTGGATCGTCGGCACGCACATGGATCCCGTCCGCGACGTGCAGATGACGAAGGGCCCCGTGGACGATCTGGACGATGCCGCGGAGCTGCCGGCGTTCGGCGGGAAGATGGGGATCGACGCCACGCGCAAATGGGCGTCGGAGGGCTACACACGCACGTGGCCGCCGCGCATCCGGACGACGGAGCAGGCGGCGAAAAAAGCGCTCGACATCTGGGCGCGGCTCCGCAGCTGATAAGATCGTCGATCGACCCGATGCCAGTGACAGACGCAGACATCGCTTCCCTCGCCAGCTCGAACGACATCATCACGCTCGGCATGCAGGCGGACGCCGTCCGCCGCGAGAAGCACGGCAACCGCACGACCTTCGTCCGTGTGGCGACGCTCGACGCGAAGCCGGGGGCGTCGCTCGCGTGGAACTCGGCCGCCGGCGAGATTCGCGTCGCCGGCGTGCCGGAGACGAGGGCGGCGGCGCTGGCGCGTGTGCGCGAGGTCGTCGAGCGTGCGGGCGGTGTCCCGGTGTCGGGATTCTCGCTCGACGATCTGGAGCAGCTGGCCGCGCGCGAGACGATCACCCTGCGGCAGGTCCTCGAGGAGCTGCGGGCGGTCGGCCTCGAGTTGATCGCCGACGCGCCGTTCGATCGGCTCCAGGACGCGCGCCGATCGGTTGAAGAAGTCAACATCGCCGGCCTCGCGCTCGCGCGGCTGACGATTCACAAGCTGCCGTCCGCCGACGCCGCGTCGTGGCTGAAGACGGTCGCCGATCTGCAGCGCGACGTCGCCGTCATCCGGGCGTTCGCGCCGCTGCCGCGTCAGGTGAATCCGGCCGTCCCGACGACGGGCTACGACGACGTGAAGCGCGTCGCCCTCGCGCGGCTCCTCGTGACGAACATTCCGTCGATCCAGGTGGACTGGCAGCTCTACGGTCCGAAGCTCGCGCAGGTCGCGCTCACGGTCGGCGCCGACGACGTGGACATGGTGTCGCCCGAGGACGATCGGTCGGAGGGCCGGCGGCGCGCGCCGCTCGAGGAGATCCGCCGCAACATCCGCGCGGCCCGCCAGGAGCCCGTCGAGCGCAACGGACGCTTCGACATCCTCTAGTCCTTTGGCCTTGGTGCGCGATCGCGACCGCCGTGCAGTGGACGCAGGACCAGGGACGGACCCCGGACCGGGGACGGACCAGGCACCAGGCACCAGGTACCAAGGACCACGATGACGCCACCCGTCCGCCTCGGCGCGGTGGGTTATTTGAACGCCCGCCCGCTCGTCTACGGTCTCGAACAGGATCCGCGATTCGATCTGCGCTACGACTTTCCCGCAGAGTGCGCGCGGCTGCTTCATGCGCGCGAGATCGATCTCGGGCTGGTGCCGTCGATCGAGTATCTGCGCGGGCCCGGCCCGTACCACATCGTGCCGGGTCCGGCCGTGACCTCGCACGGGCCGGTCGCGTCCGTCGCGCTCTACACGCGCCGCGATCTGCGGGACATTCGCACCGTCGCCATGGACACCAGCTCGCGGACGTCGGTCGCCCTGGTGACGGTGCTGCTGCGGCGTCTTCACGGCCTGACGATCGAGCCCGTGGCGATGGCGCCGGATCTGGAGCCGATGCTCGCGCGCGCGGACGCCGCGCTCATCATCGGCGATCCGGCGCTGTTTCTCGATCACGCCAGTGCCGGCGTGCGAAAGCTCGATCTCGGCGAGGCATGGAGCGGGGCTACAGGACTGCCGTTCGTGTATGCGCTCTGGGCGGGCTGGCCGGGCGCGGTTGCGCCCGCAGAGGTGACGGCGCTGCAGCACGCGCGCGATCTGGGCGTTGCGCACGCCGATGAGATCGCCGCGGCGCACTGCGGCGGCGATCCGGCCCGGGAGTCTCTCGTGCGCCGGTACCTGCGCGATAATATCCGGTGCTTCCTGGGCGGCGAGGAGATCGAGGGGCTCACGGCGTTCTATCGCTATGTGAGCGAGCTGGGCCTTGCGTCGTTCGACGGGGAGCTTCGTTTCTATGCTGAGCGTGCCGCAGCTGATTGAAAAGGTCAGAGCAGGGGAGCGGGTCAACGCCGCCGAGGCGCTCGAGCTCTATCGCCATGCGCCGACCGCGACGCTCGGCCAGCTCGCCGACGCCATCCGCCGGCGCAAGCATTCCGACGGCATCGTCACCTACATCATCGACCGCAACGTCAACTACACGAACATCTGCGTCGCGAAGTGCAACTTCTGCGCGTTCTATCGCGAGGTTGGCTCGCCGGACGGGTACGTCCTCGGGTTCGACGAGCTGTTCCGGAAGATCGACGAGACGATTGCCGTCGGCGGTGTACAGCTTTTGCTGCAGGGCGGACACAATCCCGATCTGCCGCTCTCGTGGTACGAGGACCTGTTCCGCGCGGTCAAGGACCGCTATCCCGAGTTCAAGCTGCACGCGCTGTCGCCGCCCGAAGTCGTCCACCTGTCGCGGCTGTCGCAGCTGCCGGTCCCGGCGATCGTCGATCGGCTGATCGCCGCGGGTCTCGACAGCATCCCCGGCGGTGGCGCCGAGATCCTCGTCGATCGCGTGAGAAAGCTGCTGCACTGCTACGGCAAGGCGACCTCCGACGAGTGGCTCGACGTCATGCGCCACGCGCACCGCGCCGGCCTCCGCACGACGGCGACGATGATGTATGGCACGGTGGAGAGCGACGAAGAGCGGATCGAGCACATGATGCGGCTGCGCGATCTGCAGGACGAGACCGGCGGCTTCACCGCGTTCATCACGTGGAGCTTCCAGCCCGATCACACCGAGCTCGGCGCCGCGCACGCGCTGAGCGAAGCGACCGGCATCGAGTACCTCCGCACGCTCGCGATCTCGCGCATCGTCCTCGACAACTTCGACAACCTGCAGGCGTCGTGGGTGACGCAGGGCGGGAAGGTGGGGCAGCTGAGCCTCGCGTACGGCGCGAACGACATGGGCAGCGTGATGATCGAAGAGAACGTCGTCCGCGCGGCGGGCGCCAGCTACTGCATGGACGAGCTCGAGATCGTGCGCAACATCGAGGACGCCGGCTTCGTCGCCAAGCGCCGCAACATGCACTACGAGCTGCTCGGCGATCCGTACTACGTCGGGCAGCACGTGCCGCGGATGCTGGAGCTCGCCACCGCGCGCGACGCGGGCGACACCCACGTGCCCGCGGAGCTGCGTCTCTATCCCGCACGCAGCCGGGCGGGAAAGAGCGAACGAGAAAAATTGCAGGATGGCGGAATGGCAGGATCGCAGAATTGATTGCTGAATTGCCGATTGTCAATCCTGCCATTCTGCCATCCTGCCATCCTGCAATTCGATGATCCGCTACCACGCCGCGTGGGTCGTCCCGATCGAGGGCGAGCCGATGCGCGACGGCTGGGTCGCTGTGGACCGTGGCCGCATCGCCGCGCTCGGACGGCGCGCCGCCAACGACGCCACGCCTGGCATCGAGCTCGGTGACGTCGTGCTCATGCCCGGCCTCGTCAATGCGCACACGCACCTCGAGCTCTCGTACCTGCGCGATCGGATCGCGCCCGCGTCGTCGTTCACCGCGTGGGTGCGGCAGATTCTCTACGAGCGCCGACGGCGTATGCAGCAGTCGCTGCGCGATCCCGCCGTCATGGCGGCCATCGATCGGGCGATTGACGAGTCGGTGCGATGCGGCACGGCAGTCGTCGGCGAGATCACGAACTCGTTGTTCATCACGTTCGAGAAGCTGGCGAACAGTCCGCTCGCCGGTGTGGTGTTCTGGGAGCTTCTCGGCTTCAACATGAAAGACCCGGAGACGGACGGTCCGTTGCTCGACTTCGATCCGATCGTCGAACATGCGATCGCGGACCTCGGCGAACTGCCCGCGAGCGAGCGCCTGCGTCCGTCGCTGGCCGCGCACGCGCCGTATTCGGTGGCGCCGCTCTTCTTCCGCGCCATCAGAAAAGCCGTGTCGAAGATGCCGTTCGTGCCGTGCAGCGTGCATCTGGCGGAGAACGTCGAAGAGGTCGAGCTCATCACCACGGGGGGCGGACCGTGGAAGACGATCATGCAGGAGATCGGGGCGTGGAATCCCGCCTGGACGGCGCCGGGCGTCAGTCCCGTGCAGTACCTCGACGACATGGGCTTCATCGACAACCGGCTGCTTGCGGTCCATGGCGTGCAGATGTCGGCGGAGGATCTCGAGACGCTGCGACAACGCGGCGCGACCCTGGTGACCTGTCCGCGCAGCAACGGATACACGGGGGCGGGCCTGCCGCCGATCACCGAGTTCTACGAATCGGGCGTCCGCGTCGCCATCGGCACCGACAGCCTGGCGAGCTCGCCGGACCTGAACGTGTTCGCCGAGGTCGCGACGCTGCACGCGCTCGCGCCGGCGGTGCCGCCCGCGTCGCTGCTGGCCAGCGCGACGATCGAAGGCGCACGCGCTCTCGGCTTTGACGCCGATTACGGCACGCTCGAGCCCGGTAAGCTCGCGCGGATGCTCGCGGTTGACGTTCCGCCGGGCACGGCCGACGTGGAAGAATACCTGGTGTCCGGCATCCATCCCGGACAGATTCGGTGGGTCGAATCGTGACCAGGCTCCGCACGTACCTTTCGTTCGTCCGCTTCAGCCACTCGGTGTTCGCGCTGCCGTTCGCGCTGGCCGGCGCACTGCTGGCGACGCGCCACCACGCGATCACGTGGACGATCGCGGCCTGGATTCTCGTCGCGATGGTGGCGGCGCGAAGCGCCGCGATGGGGTTCAACCGCCTCGTGGACGCGCGCATGGACGCGCTCAACCCGCGCACGAAGGATCGCGAGCTGCCGCGCGGCAGGATGACGACGGGAGAGGCGGCGGCGTTCGTGGCCGTGTCGTCGCTCGTGTTTCTGTTCGCGTCGTGGCGGTTGAACACGTTGTGCCTGCTGCTCGCGCCCGTCGCGCTCGCGATCGTGTTCTGGTATTCGCTCGCCAAGCGCTACACGTCCTACACGCAGCTGTTCCTCGGCCTCGCGATGGCAGTGGCGCCGGTCGGCGGCTGGCTGGCTGTCGGCGGACGCGGCGGCTGGGAGCCGTGGGTTCTCGCGCTCGCCATCGGCACGTGGGTGGGCGGCTTCGACGTCCTGTATGCCTGCCAGGACCTCGCGTTCGATCGCGCTCACCGGCTGCGCTCGATCCCGGTGCGCTTCGGCGTTCCGGCATCGCTCGGCATCTCGCGCGCGATGCACGTCGTCACCGTCGGCGCCCTGCTCGCGTTGCCGCTCGTCACGCCGCTGCCGCGCTATTACGTCGCCGGCGTCGCGGCGGTCGCGGCGCTCCTCGCGTACGAGCAGTCGCTCGTCAGCGCCGACGATTTGTCCCAGGTGAAGCGCGCGTTCGACTTGAACGGCTACGTCGGCATTCTGTATCTGCTTGTCCTGGCGGTGTCGGTGTATGGCAGATAAAGTCGCCGTCGCCGTCACCGGGGCGAGCGGCGCGCTCTACGCCGTCCGCACGCTGGCCGAGCTGCTCGCACGCGGTGTGCACGTCGAACTGGTGATATCCGACTACGGACGACGGCTCCTGCGCGACGAGCTTGGCGAGGACGCTGCGATCGAGAAGCTGGTGCCGTACCTCGCGTCGAAGTACGGCGACACGGTCAACGCGGGACGCGTCACCATCCACAGCAACCGCGATCTCGGCGCGACGATTGCGAGCGGCAGCCACCAGTGTTCGGCAATGGCCATCGTGCCGTGCTCGATGAAGACGCTGGCCGGCGTCGCGCACGGCCTGTCGCGCAATCTGGTCGAACGCGCCGCCGACGTGATGCTGAAGGAGCGCCGACGGCTGGTCATCGTGCCACGCGAGACCCCGATGAGTCTGCCGGCGCTCAGGAACATGGTGCTGTGCGCCGAAGCCGGCGCGATGATCGTCCCCGCGATGCCGGCGTTCTACCAGCAGCCGAAGTCGCTCGACGACCTCGCGGATTTCATGGCGGGGAAGATCCTCTCGGCCCTCGGCTTCGAACACGATCTCTACCCGGCCTGGACCGGCCAGGTCAACTCGTAGCCCCGCACATCACGAGGGCACGGAGTGCACACGAAGGCCACGAGCTATGTCTTGGAAAACCAGTGTCCGTGCCCTTCGTGTGTCCGTCGTGCCTTGGTGAAGAGTAGGCGTTCGGCATGAGCGACGGTGCGGACGTCTCGCGGGATCCGTCCCGTATCAGCTCGATGTTCGACGCGATAGCGCCGCGCTACGACTTCCTCAACCATCTGCTCAGTGCCGGCGTCGATCGCCTCTGGCGGCGGCGGGCGATCCGATCGCTGGCGCTGACCGGACGCGAGACGGTGCTCGACCTATGCACGGGCACCGGCGACCTGGCCATTGAGGCGCGCCGCGCCCGTCCCGGCGCCGCGCGCGTTGTCGGCGTGGACTTCTCCGGCGCGATGCTGCGGTTCGGCATCGACAAACTCCATCGAGGCGGGCTCGACCGCGACATCGTCCTCGTGCGCGGCGACGCGGCGACGATCCCCGTCGCGGATGCCTCGGTGGACGCCGTGACGATTGCCTTCGGCATCCGCAACGTCGAGGATCGCGAGGCGGCGTGCCGCGAAATCGCGCGCGTGCTCAAGCCGGGCGGACGCCTGGCGATTCTCGAGTTCGCCATGCCGACGTCGCCGCTGTTCCGCCCGCTCTATTTGTCATACTTCCGCCATATCCTGCCGCGCGTGGGACGCATGGTGTCCGGACACGACAGCGCATACACGTACCTGCCGGCGTCGGTGGACGCGTTCGAACCCGCTGCGTTTATGACTCTGCTACGGACGAGTGGGCTGGCAGGCGTGGCGGCAGACCCGATGATGTTCGGCAGCGTCTTTCTCTATACGGCGCAGCGCGGCCGTTGACCGTCGCGTTGGCCGCAAGCGGCCACTTCCGACACGCTATAATTCCTTAACTGCCTGATGTACTTCGAGATCGACGACTATCGTCCCGACATCACTCCTGTCGGCCGCGCCATTTCGTGGCGCGAGGGCGTGCTGCTGTCGATCATCTTTCACCTCTGCGTCGTCATTTTGATTCTGATGTTCCCGCGGCTGTTCCACGACGACAGCGCGGCGCGCGCGGGCGCTGCTCGCGCAGCAGGAGCAGCCGCGCGAGCACTCGCAGTTAGTGTTCGTCGTGCCGCGCAACGAAATAGCGGCGCCGAAGGCGCCGCCACGCGCCGAGCCCTCGGACAAGGATCGCGTCGCGCGGGCGCCAGAGCGTGCCAAGCAGCCGACCAACCCCCTGCCGTTCTCGCGCGGCAACACGCCCGAGCGCGTCGAGGCGCCGCCGGCCGCGCCGCCGCAGACCGCGCGCGGAAGCGGACCGACGCCGGATCCGGCGCAAGGCCAGCAGGCGCAGGCGCAGCAGGCGCCGCCCGTGATCAACGTGCCCGACTCGCAGTCGCAGCTGCAGTTCAACGCGCCGAAACAGGACGCGCGGAACAACGGCGCCAACGGGCGCTCGCCGTTCGCCGGCGGATCGCTCGGCGACGCGTTCCGCAACCTGCAGCGGTACGTGCCGCGCGAGCAGTTCGACAACCCCGGCGGCAGCGGCGGATCGGCGTATCCGGAAATCCAGTTCGACACCAAAGGCGTCGAGTTCGGTCCGTGGATCCGCCGCTTTATCGCGCAGGTCAAGCGGAACTGGTTCATTCCGTACGCCGCGATGTCGAACAAAGGCCACGTCGTCGTTACGTTCAACGTGCACAAGGACGGATCGATCACCGATCTCGCGGTCGTCGGGCCGTGTCCGGTCGAGCCGTTCAACAACGCCGCGTTCGGCGCGCTGTCGGCGAGCAATCCCACGGTGCCGCTGCCGCCGGAGTATCCCACCGAGAAGGCGTTCTTCACGGTCACGTTCTTCTACAACGAGACGCCCCCGTAGCGTCCGGCTTCAGCAGGACGTCCGCCTGACGGCGGACGCTACGTGATGACACACGCCCAACGCCTCGGCCTCGTGATTCTGCTCGTCGCTTTCGCGATCTACGTCGTCGTCCGCCTCGCATGAAGTGCGTCGCGGTGCTCGGCCCGACCGCGACGGGGAAGAGCGCGCTGGGCCTCGCGATTGCCGAACGCTTTGGCGGCGAGATCGTCAACTGCGACTCGACCGCCGTCTATCGCGGCTTCGACATCGGGACCGACAAGCCGCCGCTCGGCGAGCGGCGCGGCATCCCGCACCATCTGATCGACATCGTCGAGCCGACCGGTGACTATACGGCGGCGCAATTCGCGCGCGACGCGGCGGCCGCCATTCGCGACATCCATGCGCGCGGACGATTGCCCGTCGTCGTCGGCGGAACGGGCTTCTACTACCGCGCGCTCACGCGCGGCCTGTTTCCCGGTCCCGGCCGCGACGCGAGGGTGCGCGGCCGGCTCGAGGCCATTGCGGCCAGGCGCGGTCCGGAGCGGCTGCATCGTCTGCTCCTGCGCGTTGACGCCGACTCGGCGCGCCGCATCCAGCCGCGCGACGTCAAGCGCATGGTGCGGGCGCTCGAGGTGTATTTCCTGACGGGACGACCGCTCACGGCGCACTTCGCCGCGACCGCGCCGCCGATTCCCGAGGCCGAGTTCGTCGGCGTGGCGGTGAAGCTGCCGGCGGCGGCGATTTCCGAGCGCGTGACGCGGCGGGTAGACCAGCAGTTCGCGCGCGGGCTGCTCGACGAGATTCGCGGCCTGCTGGCGCGCGGCGTGCCGGAAAGTGCGCGGCCGTTTGGCGGTCTTGTGTATCGTCAGGCGCTCGAGCACCTGCACGGCGTGCGCGACGAGGCCCCGACACCCGCGCGCAAAGCGCAGGAGAACCGGCACAACCCCCGCCGGCAGTTGATCTGGTTTCGCAAAGAGCCTAACCTTACCTGGTTCGACGGCCCCGGCGAATCGCCGGCGACGATCGCCGCCGTGCTCGACGTCCTCAAGCCGCGCCTGTGAGCCCTTTCACCCGAGCCATCGTCATCGTGATGGACAGCGTCGGCATCGGCGAGCTGCCCGATGCGTCCGCGTATGGCGACGAAGGCAGCAACACGCTCGGAAACATCGCGAAACAGATTCCGCTCGGTGTGCCGGCGCTGCGCGCGCTCGGGCTCGACCGGCTCGTTGCGCTGGGAGCGCCGCGCGACGGGTCCCGTCAGGCCGTGCCGCCGGCGGCGGCCGGACGGATGGCTGAAGCCTCGAAGGGCAAAGACTCGGTGACCGGACATTGGGAGATGATGGGCGTCGTGCTCGATCGCGCGTTCCCGACGTTCCCGCACGGGTTCCCGCCGGACGTGATCCACGAGTTCTCGCGGCTGACCGGGCGCGGCGTGCTCGGCAACAAGCCGGCGTCTGGCACGGCGATCATCGACGAACTGGGCCCCGAGCACATGAAGACAGGCGCACTCATCGTCTACACGTCCGCGGACAGCGTGTTCCAGGTTGCCGCGCATGAAGACGTGGTTCCGGTCCCGGAGCTCTATCGCGCCTGCGAGATTGCCTATCGGCTCGTGGTCGAAGGTCTCGGCGCGGGCCGCGTCATCGCGCGGCCGTTCGTCGGCGCGCCGGGGGCGTTCAAACGAACGTCCAACCGTCACGACTACGCGATGCCGCCGATCCAGGAAACGCTGCTCGATCGCCTCAATGCGGCCGGCGTGCCGGTCGTCGCGATCGGCAAGATCGAGGACCTGTTCGCCGGGCGCGGCATCACCCGCGCCGTGCACACCGCGAGCGACGACGAGGGGATGACGGTGCTCGAGCGGCAGATGGGCGAGATCGATCGCGGGTTCGTCTTCGCCAACCTCGTGGACTTCGACACGCAGTACGGTCATCGCAACGACGTCGCCGGCTATGCCGCCAACCTCGAGCGCTTCGACGCGCGCCTGGCGGGCGTGCTGCCCAGACTCGCTGCGGACGACGTCCTCGTCGTCACGGCCGACCATGGCAACGATCCGACGACGCCCAGCACCGACCATGCGCGCGAATACGTGCCGCTGCTCGTCACCGGCGCGCGAGTGCGCGCGGGCGCGGATCTCGGGACGCGCCGCACGTTCGCCGACCTCGGCCAGACGCTGGCGGAGATCTTCGGCGTCGGCCCGCTGTTGCACGGCACCAGCTTCCTCGGCGAGATTGCCGCATGACGACGCTGCGCGAGCAACTCGAGGCGCGCGAGCGCGAGATCCTCGCGCCGCAGGCGGCGAAGAGCGCCGACTCGCGCGGGCGTCTGCGCGCGGAGAAGGAAGACGACGTCCGTCCGGCGTTCCAGCGCGATCGCGACCGGGTCATTCACTGCAAGGCGTTCCGCCGGCTGAAGCACAAGACGCAGGTGTTCTTCGCGCCGACGGGCGATCACTACCGCACGCGGCTCACGCACACGCTCGAGGTCTCGCAGATTGCGCGCACGATTGCGAAAGTACTGCGCCTGCACGAGGAGCTCACCGAGGCCATCACGCTCGGCCACGACCTCGGCCACACGCCGTTCGGCCACGCCGGCGAGCGCGTCATCGACGCGCTGATGCCGGGCGGCTTCAACCACTACGAGCAGAGCCTGCGCATCGTGGACAAGCTGGAGAACAACGGCGCGGGGCTGAACCTGACGTGGGAAGTGCGCGACGGCATCGCGAAGCACTCGAAGGGGAAGTCGGGAGCTCCGGTCGGCATGCCCGAGCATCTGCGCGCGAGCACGATTGAAGGGCAGATCATGCGCGTCGCCGATCTCATCGCCTACGTCAACCACGACATCGACGACGCGACGCGCGCGGGGTTGCTGAAGGCGGAGGATCTGCCCAGACGCGCGATCGAACTGCTCGGGACGTCGTCCTCGGCACGGATTGGCGTGCTGGTGAAGGACGTCGTCACCGAGACGCTGCGCGGCGGGCTCACCGAGATCCGGATGAGCCCGGACGTGCTGCAGGCGATCCTCGATCTGCGCAGCTTTCTCTTCGACGCCGTGTACGAGAACAGCGTCGCGACCGTCGAGTTCAAGAAGGCGACCGGCATTCTCAGCGGTTTGTGGGAGAAGGTCCGCGAGCGGCCGGCCGAGTTTCTGGATCTGGCGACCGTTGACGCCGAAGGCCTGGACGCCGCCGCGCGCGACTTCGTCGCCGGCATGACCGATCGGTATGCCGTTCGCCTCTTCGAGCAGCTCTACATTCCCAAACCCTGGGCGATCGACTAGGGAATCGGCACGTCTCGTGATGTGGTGAGTGGGTGCGTGGCGATCGCCGAATCGCCAATTCGCCAAATGTCCAGATTCACGGTATATTTAGGGGTTTCCATGCGGCTCGATTTAAGCAAGATCAGGACGCCGCACGAGCACTTCGAGCGGGTGTTTCCGCCCGGGGAGTTCGCGGCGACCGGCGACGGAGATTTCACGGTCGCGTCGCCGGTCACGCTCGAGTTCGAGATTTTCAAGGACAAGAGCACGTTCCGGCTCGTCGGCCGGACGCGTACGACGCTCGAGGTGCCGTGCAGCCGTTGTCTCGAGCCGATGACGGTGCCGGTCGACGCCGAGTTCGATCTGCGGTATCAGCCGCACTCGGCCAACACCGGCGACGGTGAGCGCGAGATCGAAGAAGACGATCTCACGACGGCGTTCTACGAGAACGACGAGATCGATCTCGATCAGCTGCTGCGCGAGCAGTTCTACCTCGCGCTGCCGATGAAGCCGCTCTGCGGCGGCGGCTGCCAAGGGCTGTGCCCGGTGTGCGGGACGAACCTCAACCGCGGCGCCTGCGACTGCAGGCGCGACTGGGACGATCCGCGATTGGCGGGGCTGAGGGAGCTGAGAAGTAAGAACTGAGACGTAGGAAGTTAGAAGTACAACTGGATAACTACGATGCCCAATCCGAAACGACGTCATTCCAAAACGCGCACGGCGAAGCGGCGCACGCACGACGCGCTGAAGGCCACGGGGCTCGGCGAGTGCCCGCACTGTCACGAGCCGAAGGCGCCGCACCGCGTCTGCGGCAACTGCGGATACTACAAGGGCCGCCAGGCTCGCGCGGTTGACGAGGACTGAAGAGTTCCCAAGGACTCCACTGGAACCTGCGGAACAGTGAATGATTTGGATCGCGGTCGATGCGATGGGGGGCGACGAGGCGCCGCGCCACATCGTCGGCGGCGCGCTGGCGGCGGTGCGGCACTTCGATCTCGGCGTGCTGCTCGTCGGCCGGCGTGACGCGATCCAGGCCGAGCTCGCGCGCCTCGAGCAGATCCCGACGAGCGTGTGGAGCGAGGGCGCCGTCGATCGCAGCCGCGTGCGGATTCTCGAATCGGCCGACGTCATCGACATGACCGAGGAGTCGCCGGCGGTCGCGCTGCGGCGCAAGCCCTCCGCGTCGATCCGCGTGGCCGCCGATGCCGTGGCCAACGGCCATGCGTCAGCGCTCGTGAGCGCCGGACACACAGGCGCGACGGTCATGGCGGCGCACGGCGCGTTCGGCATGCTCGCGGGCGTGGATCGGCCCGCGCTCGCGGCCGTGATTCCGACGGCAAAGCGGCCCGCGCTCCTCCTCGACGTCGGCGCGAGCGTCGAATGCCGGCCGCCGCACCTGCTGCAGTTCGCGATCATGGGCAGCATGTTCGCGCGTGTGGTGTACGACATCGCCTCGCCGCGGATCGGCCTGCTCTCGATCGGCCACGAGGAAACGAAGGGCAACGAGCTGACGCGCGAGGCGCACCGGCTGCTCAAGGCCGCGCCAGTGCGCTTCATCGGCAACGTCGAGGCGCGCGACGTGTACAGCGGCGACGCGGACGTGATCGTCTGCGACGGCTTCACGGGCAACGTCGCGCTGAAGACGAGCGAGGGGCTCGTCGAGATGGTCGAACGCCTCCTCGGCGACGAGTTGTCGAGCACGATGACAAACCGCGTCGGATCGCTCCTGACGCGCCGCGCGCTCCGGCATTTCCGGATGCGCGTGGACTACTCGGAGTACGGCGGCGCGCCGCTGCTCGGCGTGGCCGGCGTCACGATCGTCGGCCACGGCCGATCGAGCGCCAAGGCCGTCAGGAACGCTGTGGCGATGGCGTACCGCTTCGCGACGACCCGATTCATCGAGCGCGTCGGCCGTGAGATCGCGGCGGCGACGCCCGCATAGGACAAAAGGCCTCAGAGACCAATCGTGAGCATCGCGTTCATCTTCCCAGGACAGGGATCACAGAAAGCCGGCATGGGCAAGGCGCTCGCCGATGCGTTCCCGATCTGCCGCCAGACGTTCGAGGAGGCCGACGCCGCACTCGGCGATCGCCTGAGCCGCCTCATTTTCGAGGGCCCCGACGATCAGTTGACGCTGACCGAGAACGCGCAGCCGGCGATCCTCGCGGTCAGCATCGCCGCATTCCGGCTGCTCGAGTCGCGCGGGCTGACGCCGGCGTTCGTCGCCGGGCACAGCCTCGGCGAGTACTCGGCCAACGTCGCCGCGGGGACGATGGCGTTCGCAGACGCGGTGTCGATCGTGCGCAAGCGCGGGCGTTACATGCAGGAGGCGGTGCCGGTCGGCACGGGCGCCATGGCGGCGATTCTCGGGCTCGACGCGGACAAGGTTGCCGACGCCTGCCGGCAGGCGCTCGAGGGCGCTGCGGCCGGCGAAGTCGTCAGCCCGGCGAACATCAACGGCGGCGGCCAGATTGCGATCGCCGGGTCGGCGGCCGCGGTCGCGCGGGCCGGCGACCGGGCGAAGGCGCTCGGCGCGAAGCGGGTGATTCCGCTGGCCGTCAGCGCGCCGTTCCACTGCGCGCTGATGAAGCCGGCCGAGGAGCGGCTGGCTCCCGAGCTGCGCGCCGTGGCGTCGCACGATCCACGCGTGCCGATCGTCGCCAATGTCGATGCCCAGCCGAGGCGCGATGCGCGCAGCGCCGTCGAGGCGCTGGTCGCGCAGGTCTCGTCGCCGGTCCGCTGGGAAGCCGTCGTCGAGCGCCTTGCGAAAGAGGGCGTCACAACGTATGTTGAGGTGGGCCCGGGCACGATCCTGAGCGGGCTCGTGAAGAAGATCCACCGAGACGCGACGATTGTGAACTTCGGCAGCCCTGAGGATTTGGCGATCATCGACGGATTGCTCGGCGGCCCTGAAAGGACCGCCCTACCCACGTAGCGTCGTGCGTCGCGCGGGCCGGTCAGGCCCGCGAGCGGCATTGACGACCAACTTCCAT
>CAZOIK010000296.1:0-13672 GCA_964579765.1 uncultured Bifidobacteriaceae bacterium | reverse complement strand
TGGTCGCGCTGTCGGGCCCGGTGGCCGGCGCCATCCTCACGTACTTCCTCGTCAACACCGGCCTCGTCGCGACGGCGATCGGATATTCCACCGGCCGTTCGCCGATCGAGGTCTGGCGCCATGAGTTCGTCTGGAGCGGCGCGAGCTTCTTCGTCGCGGGGAGCGCGGGCGCGGCGGGCGCCGTGCTCGTCGGCCGCGGTCTGCACTGGCTCGCCGCGCTGATGGCGGCGCCCGTATATCTCACGTACTCGACGTATCGCACGTTCGTCGGACGGCTCGAGGATCAGCGGCGGCACCGCGAGCATCTCGCCGAGGCGCTCGAGCAGATGACGCGCCTCGAAGAAGAGCGTCACGCGGCGCTCGATCGCGAGCAGGAGGCGCGCGCGGCGGCGGAGCAGGCGAACCGCCTCAAGGATCAGTTCCTCGCCGTCGTCTCGCACGAGCTGCGGACGCCGCTCAACGCGATCCTCGGATGGTCCGACATGCTCCGGAGCGGCCATCTCGACGGGACGAAGCGCGAACGCGCGCTGCGCGCCATTCACGAGAGCGCGCAGCGGCAGGCGCGGCTCATCGAGGAGCTGCTCGACCTGTCGCGCATCGTGTCGGGCAAGCTGCGCCTCGAGCGGACGGCCGTCGATTGGCCTGACGTGGTCGGCGGCGCGCTCGACGCGGCGCGGCCGGCGGCCGAGGCCAAGGGGCTGGAACTTCACGCCGACATCGACGCGCGCGTGCACGCCGCGTCGTTCGCCGGCGATCCGGCGCGCCTGCAGCAGGTGCTGTCGAACCTGGTGTCGAACGCCGTGAAGTTCACGCCCGCGGCCGGGACGATTCGCGTCAGTCTTCGCCGCGTGGACGAGACGATCGAGCTGTCCGTCACCGACACCGGCGAAGGCATCTCGGCGGAGTTCCTGCCGGTGGTCTTCGAGCCGTTCCGCCAGGCCGACGGATCGATCACGCGCCGGCACGGCGGCCTTGGCCTCGGCCTCGCCATCGTCCGGCATCTCGTCGAGACGCACGGCGGCACGATTGCGGCGACGAGTCCCGGCCCCGGCCTCGGCTCGACGTTCGTCGTCACGCTGCCGATTGGCACCGCCGCCGCGCCGCGGCCGCACGCGCCCGCCGGCTGGATGGCGCCTCCGCGGCCGCAGGCACAAGCCTCACTCGAAGGCGCGCGCGTCCTCGTCGTGGACGACGACGAGGCGGGGAGGGACGTCGTCGCCGCGCATCTCGAAGCGCGCGACGCGAGCGTCGTCGGCGCGTCGTCGGTCGGAGAAGCGCTCGAGATCCTGGGACGCGAGCGGTTCGACGTGCTGCTGGTGGACATCGCGATGCCGGGACGCGACGGCTACGAGCTGATTCGCACCGTGCGCGCGATGCTGCGGCCTGACGTGGCGGCGATTCCCGCGGCCGCGCTGACCGCGTTCGCGCGCGCCGAGGATCGCCGCAAGTCGCTCGAATCAGGATTTCAGATGCACCTGACGAAGCCCATCGACGCCGGCACGCTCGTGGACGCCGTCGCGAATCTCAGAACGGCGGCCGCGGCCCTATGAGGTGCCCCTGCAACCTATTTCGCCTCGATGTGAATCCCGCATTCGAGCTTCTGGCCTTGCCAGCGGCCGGAGCGCGGGTCGTTGGGGTCGGGCGGCAGTGAGGTGCACGGCTCGCAGCCGATGCTCGTGTAGCCGAGCTCGTAGAGCGAGAGCAGCGGGATCTCGTGTTCTTTCGCGTACCGCCACACGTCGCGCATGGTCCAGGCGGCGAGCGGCGCGACCTTGGTGATCGAGCTGCCGCTCGGCAGCCGGAACGGCTCGACCTCTTTGAGACTTGCGCGGCTCGGCGACTGATCGCGGCGCAGCGCCGTGAACCACCGGTCGTAGTTCTCGAGCGCCCCGAACAGCGGACCGACCTTGTGCA
This sequence comes from uncultured Bifidobacteriaceae bacterium, assembly GCA_964579765.1. Lineage (GTDB taxonomy): Bacteria > Acidobacteriota > Vicinamibacteria > Vicinamibacterales > CAVVIG01 > DATNBT01. Next base: position 11,758 of record CAZOIK010000296.1, on the reverse strand, counting down.
CGTCGCAGCACGCTTTCGTGCCCTCGGTCTGCCAGAGGCCGACCTTCGGCTGCGCGGCTTTCAGCACGGTCAGGTTCAGGTCGTAGCGTCTGGCCATGTCGTCGCGGTAGGCGAGCGTCTGCGGGAAGTGATGGAACGTCTCGAGGAACAGCACCGGGATGCCGGGGCGCACCCGCCGCAGCAGGTCGGTGAGGACGACGCATTCCGCCTGGAAGCTCGAGGTGATGGCCGGCGTGTTCGCGTCCTTCAGCTGCTCGGCGATGAGATCCGCGGCCTGCGCCGCGAGGTCGGCAACCGTGCTCATTTCAAGATCTCCTCGAGGGCGAGCCTGACGGCGTCCACGGCCTCGGCTTCGGTCGCGGCCGCCCGCGCGAGGCGCGCGATGCGCTCGGCCGCGCTCGGCCGCGCGGCGCTCGCCGCCCGTTCGTGCACGGCCGCCGTGATCATGCCGGCGCCCGCCGTGAAGTTCGTGGCGGGATCGATCAGGATGAAGCTGCCGGTGGTGCGGTTGTCGGCATAGCGATCGAACACGAGCGGGCGCGATGCGGTGATCGTGACGGTGCCGATCTGATTGAGGATCAGCCCATGGTTGACCTCGGCCGACACGACGCGCGTGCCCTGCTTGAGCAGGTAGACGCGGTGCGGGTCGAGCGGCCGCTCGTCCATCCACACCATCTCGGCCTCGAACTTCTTCTCGACCGACGGCTGATAGCTGAGCGCCGCCGGCTGCGAGTCGGCCGCGAGCACGTCGCCGCGGCTGATGTCGATCTCGTCGCCGAGCGTCAGCGTCACCGACATCGGCGCGTGCGCCATCTCGAGGTCGCCGTCCCAGGTGACGATGCGCTTGACCGTGCTGCTGCGGCCCGAGGGCAGCACGGCGATCGTGTCGCCGGTCCGGATGACGCCGGAGGCGATCTGCCCGGCATAGCCGCGGAACGTGTCGTCCGGCCGCACGACCATCTGCACCGGCATGCGGAACGGCTTCGCGGTGAGGTTGCGATCGACTTCGACCGACTCGAGGAAGCCGAGCAGGGGCTGGCCCTCGAACCACGGCGTGTTCGCGCTGTGCGCGGTGACGTTGTCGCCGTTGAGCGCGCTGAGCGGGATCGGGTGGTAGTTCGCGCCCTGCAGCAGCTCCTCGAAGTCGTCCACGATGCCGTCGAAGACGGCGCGGTCGAAGCCGACGAGATCCATCTTGTTGATGGCGAGGACGAAGTCGTTGATGCCGAGCAGCCGCGCGATGCGCGCGTGCCGGCGCGACTGCGTGCGCACGCCGTTGCGCGCGTCCACGAGCAGGACGGCGACGTCGGCCGTGGACGCGCCGGTCGCCATGTTGCGCGTGTACTGCTCGTGGCCGGGCGTGTCGGCGAGGATGAACTTGCGCTTCGCCGTCGCGAAATAGCGGTACGCGACGTCGATGGTGATGCCCTGCTCGCGCTCGGCCTTCAGGCCGTCGGTGAAGAGCGAGAAGTCGATGGGCCCGGCGACGCGGTTCTTCGACGCCTTCTCGACCGACGCGACCTGATCCTCGTACACCGCCCGCGAGTCGTACAGCAGGCGCCCGATCAGCGTGCTCTTCCCGTCGTCTACAGATCCCGCCGTGCAGATGCGAAGGAGTCCGGACACTAGAAATATCCCTCGCGCTTCTTGAGCTCCATCGAGCCGTCCTGATCGTGGTCGATGATGCGAAGCTGGCGCTCGGAGTGCTTCGTCACGACGAGCTCCTGGATGATCTTCTCGACGGTGTCGGCGTCGGAGCGGATCGCGCCGGTGCAGGGCGAGCAGCCGAGCGATCGCATCCGGCACTTGATCACCTGCGTCGTCTCGCCGGGGAGGAGCGGGACGAACGGCTGCTCCTTCATGATGAGCGAGTTGCCGCGGACGATGACCTCGCGCTCCTTGGCGAAGTAGAGCGGGACGATCGGGATGTTCTCGACCTTGATGTACTGCCAGACGTCGAGCTCGGTCCAGTTCGAGAGCGGGAAGACGCGGATGCTCTCGCCGGTGCGGATGCGGCTGTTCAGCAGATGCCAGAGCTCGGGGCGCTGGTTCTTCGGATCCCACTGGCCCTTGGCGTCGCGCAGCGAGAAGATGCGCTCTTTCGCGCGCGAGCGCTCTTCGTCGCGGCGCGCCCCGCCGAACGCCGCGTCGAAGTTGCCCGCCTCGAGGCCGTCGAGCAGCGCCTTCGTCTTGAGCAGGCCGCAGCAGCGCTGCGTGCCGACGAGAAACGGCTGCGTGCCGTCGGTGATCGCTTCCTGGTTGGTGTGGACGATGAGCCGCGCGCCGATTTCGCGCGCGTACCAGTCGCGGAACTCGATCATCTCGCGGAACTTGTACGTCGTGTCGATGTGCAGCAGCGGGAACGGGATCTTGCCGGGATAGAACGCCTTCTGCGCGAGCCGGAGCAGGACCGACGAGTCCTTGCCGATCGAGTAGAGCATCACCGGCCGCTCGAACTCGGCGACCACCTCGCGCATGATGTGGATGCTCTCGGCTTCGAGCGCGCGCAGGTGATCCAGGCGCGGGGCCGGCGCGGTGTTCCGTTGAAACGCCACAAGAGCCATGTCATCCTCGTCGTCCGGCTTCGGCCGGACGGAAAAAACAAAAAAGCCCGGGAGGTCCCGGGCTTTCGATCGTTCACGTCGCTGTTAACGGGTGTTCAGTTCAGCAGTCACTCCACAGCGGATCGGCAGCACGGGGACCAGTGATGGTCCATGTACAGACGCAACAACACGCGCAGGCCGCACTCCAGACTGTTTCGCGACGCATAGAACCTGTCCATTATGCTCAGCCGCTCCGCGCCAAGTCAACCCGGCCGCCGCGGGCCGAGAAGAACCGGTACAGCAGCACCCCGTCCACGACGATGACCCCGAGCAGGAAGAGATAGGCTGCACTCCCGTGCACAAGCCGCGTGTCGTGCAGGACCGTGGACGCGCCGAAGCCGACGATCCACGCGTCGAAGCTCATGCACATCCGGCGGAACGTCTCGATCCGCATCCGACGCACCAGCGCCGCGCCAATCGGCACGCCGATGAGCACGCTCGGCAGAATCTGCGGAATCAGCAGGTTCGACTGCCTGGTGATCAGGCCGGCCGACAGATACGCGATCGCCGTGAAACTCGACTCGGCGAGCCGGATGAACCCGAGCGCCGCGCGAAACTCGCGTTTGTCGAGCCCCTGATTGTTCAAGAGCAGCGCGAGCGGCGGGCCTGAGATCGTGGTCAACGAGTACAGCACGCCGAGCCCGAGGCCGAACGGAAACCCGATCGCCCGCTCCGACCGAATCGGACGCCTGAAGCCCGCGGCCTGCAGCAGGATGAGCGGCAGCAGCAGGAGATAGGTCGCCAGCTTCATGTACGACTGGCTGATGTTCGCGACGAGCATCGTCCCCGCGATGACGCCGGGCAGCAGGCCGATGACGATCGGAAACACGCGCTTCCACACGACGCCGAGCGACGCGCGGTTCACCCAGAGCACGTACGCGTTGAGCGTGACCTCGATCAGCACCAGCGCCGGATTGAGGGCGCGGTTCGAGAGGAACAGCAGCGCCAGCGGCACCGTGATCGACGAGAAGCCGTAGCCGAGCCCGCCGTTGACGACGGCGGCGAACAGCGTGATCCCGACGAGCGCGACGACGTGCGCGGGTGACATAGGGCGCTACAGTTTCAGTCCGAAGCGGAGCGTGACGCCGGCCGTGCGCGGATCGCCCGGCTGGCCGACGATCAGGCCCGTGTTGCCCGGCGCGGCGCTCAGCAGATCGAAGTAGTGCGTGTTGGTGAGATTGCGCGACCAGATCGACAGCGTCCAGCCGTTGGCGACGCGGAATCCGACACGCGCGTTCAGCAGCGCGTACCCGGGCACGACCATGTAGCGCGAATACGTCGGATTCGACGAGAACGACGAGCGGTAGCTGGCGTCCGCCGCGGCGAAGAATTCACCTGACCATTTGACGAGGGATCCGCGGCGCGAGGCTTCGCCGCCGCTCGAGACGGCCCACTTCGAGATGCCCGGCAGCAGGCTCCCCGAGATGTTCTCGAACTGCGGACCGCCGGTGTCCTCGAGCGGAGGCGGCGCGTCGGTGAAGGCGACGTAGCGGCCGTCCGTGTACGCTGCGGACGTGTAGAGCGACAGGTGCGCGTTCACGCGCGCGCTGCCGTCGAATTCGACGCCGCGCACGCGCACCTTCTCGGCGTTCGCCAGGTAGCCGCGAATGACGCCGATGCTGCCGTTGGTGACCTGGGCCTGGAAGTCCTTGATCTCGGTGTCGAAGACGTCGATGTTCGCCGTCACGCCCCGGAAGGGCGTCGTCTTGATGCCCGCCTCGTAGTTGTGGACGTCTTCCGGCTTCACGGTCGCGTCCGCGAGCACGGGCGCGCCGCCGCGATCGGTCGGCACGCCGTTGAGGTTCAGGCCGACCGACTTGAAACCGGTGGCGTACGTCGCATATACGTTGACGTGGTCGTTCAGTTTGTACACGCCGGTCAGGCTGCCCGACGTGTTGGTGTCGGCGACGTTCGCCTTGTACGCCTGCGGCGCGAGCACCGAGCGCTGCAGCGCGACGAGCGCCGGGTCCGTCGTCTGCAGGCCGCCGTATACCTGCTGATCGAAATCAACGCGCTTGGCGTCGTAGTTCAGACGCAGCCCGGGGAGTAGGCGCAGGCGATCGGTGATCGACCACTGCAGCTGGCCGAACAGTGCGGCGCTGGTGTTCCAGTACTGGACGTACTGCTTATAGCCGTACCCGTCGAGCAGGCCCGGCATCGACGCGGCGACGCTCGGCGCGAGCAAAAACGCCGCGGCCGCGGACCCCTGCTCCTGCGTGAAGACGGGGTCGGAGTCGATCGTCTGGTGGAATGCGAACACGCCGCCGACGAAGTTCAGGCGGTGCGAGAGATCTTCGGCGTAGCGCACTTCCTGCGTCCATTGACGCTGGCTGGACGGCGCAGCCGACACGGTCGTGATCGGCAGGCCGAGGAAGTCGCGATCGCTCGAGGGATCCCAGTTCCAGTACCGCCACGCCGTCGTCGACGTCAGACGTCCCGGGCCGAGCTGCCAGTCGACGTTCAGCGAGACGCCGCCGAGATCCTGGTTCGAGCGAAGCGGCGTGTCGATGTCGGTGACACGATCGAACGGGTTGAAGCTGGGCGGCGCGTAGCCGACGCTCGCCGCGATGGCCGCGTACTGCCGATTCGCCGGGCGCAGGGTCGGCGCCACGCCCGCGACGACCTGCGTGTAGCCGTCGGGCCGCTGACGCGTGTCGTCGATGGCCAGCGTCACGGCGAGCGCGGCGGATGGCGCATAGAGCAGCTGGCCGCGCAGGCCGACGTTGTCGAGGTTGTTGACGAACTGCCGCGTCTTTGCGTTGTAAACCGCGCCCTCACGCCCGGTGCCGGAGAACGAAATGCGTCCCGCGAGGCTGTGGCCGAGCGGCCCCGTCGCCGAAGCCTTCGCCTGTGTGAACTCGAGGCTGCCGTAGTTGATTTCGACCTCCGCGCCGCGCGCGAAGCTCGGCTTGCGCGTCGTGATGTTGATGGCGCCGGCCGTCGTGTTCTTGCCGAACAGCGTGCCCTCGGGGCCGCGCAGCACCTCGACCTGATCGACGTCGAGGAAGTCGAGCGATGCCGACGCCGGCCGCGAATAGAACACACCGTCGATGTAGAGGCCGACGCCGGGCTCGAGGCCGTCATTGGTCAGGCCGAACGGCGCGCCGAGGCCGCGGATGTTGATCGCGGAGTTGCGGGGGTTGGTCGAGTAGAACTGGACGGTCGGGATCATCTCCTTCAGCCGGTCGACGTTGAACGCGCCGGCATCCGAGACGAGATCGCCTTTGACGACCGACACTGGGATCGGCACGTCCTGCGCGGCTTCTTCCACACGGCGCGCCGTCACGACCACGGATTGTGAGAAGCGGGAGAGGCTGAGCGTGAAATCTGCCTCCGCCGTCTGACCGCCGGAGAGCACGACACGCCGCTCGACGGTTTCGAAGCCGTCGAGCGACGCCGAGACGCTGTACGCACCCGCGTTCAAGGGCTCGGTGCGATACGCGCCGTCCTGGTTGGCGATGAGATCGACGGCGGCTCTCGATGCGTCATCGACGATCTTCACGAAGGCGCCGGGCAACACGCCGCCGGATGAATCCCTGACGACGCCAGTGATGGTTCCCGACGTCAATTGTGCACGTGCGGACGACGCGGCGAAGACGGACAAGACGAGAGCGACGACCAATGAGCGAACCATGACTCCTCCAGGCGGACGGCTGTTGACGTGACGAGCGGTGTCCAGCGACACGAGCATCGACGGCGTCGACAGCGCGAACGGAGCGTGGAGGAGAGAGCAGTCATGAGCGTTTGGCCGCTGCCGCGGCGGCGAGCGTCGTCCCGTCGAGGATGCGCGCGGTCTCGTCGCGCACCTGCTGGAAGACGCGCCGGACGGCGCAGTCTCTTTCGGACACGCATTCCTCGCACGCGGCGTAAGCCGTCTGGCTGACGCACGAGACGAGGGCGAGCGGGCCGTCGAGGGCGCGGACGATGTCGCCGACGCTGATCTCGTCGGCGGGGCGCGCGAGCTGATAGCCGCCGTTGGGGCCCTTGCGGCTGCAGACGAGGCCGCGATGCTTCAGCGAGAGCAGGATGTTCTCGAGGAACTTCTTCGGGATCGCCTCTTCTTCGGCCAGCTCGCCGATGAGCACCGGCCCGCGGCCGTGCTCGCGGGCGAGCAGCACCATGGCCTTGAGGCCGTACTTGCCTTTGCGCGTCAGCATCGTGAAACCGATAAAATCTACTAAGTTGGTAGAGTACTTGTCAAAGACCGACACGCTGCCGCGCAGCAATGCTAGGATTCGCCCATGACGACACGGCGCCGCATCTTCTTTCTTTTCGTTGCGATCTTCGCCCTCGTCCTCACCGTCTCGGGCCTTCGCGTCGCCGCCGACTCGCTGCCGCTGCAGCTGACCGATCAGGAGTTCTGGAAGCTCAGCACGGACTTCTCCGAGCCCGACGGCTTCTTCCGCTCCGACAACCTGCTGTCGAACGAAATCTGGATGCAGCGCGTGATCCCCGAGCTGCTCTCGAACATCAAGACGCCGAGCGTCTACATGGGCGTCGGCCCCGAGCAGAACTTCACTTACATCACGGCCCTCAAGCCGAAGATGGTCTTCATCGTGGACGTGCGCCGCGGCAACCTCGACCTGCAGCTGATGTACAAGGCCGTCTTCGAGCTGTCGAACGACCGCGCCGATTTCGTCGGACGGCTGTTCTCGAAGGCGCGCCCGGCGGGGCTCGATCGCAACGCCTCGGCGCTCGAGATCTTCAGCGCCTACCGCGGCGTGGAGACGAGCGAGGCGCTCTACAAGGAGAACCTGAAGGCGATCGACGACGTGCTGGTCACCCGCCATCACTTCGCGCTCTCGGACGGCGACGTGCAGGGCGTCGAGTACGTCTATCACGCCTTCTACAACTTCGGCCCGCGGCTCAACTACTCTTCGACGGGCGGGTTCGGCGGACGCTACCAGCCGAGCTACGCGGATCTGATGGTCGCGACCGACGAGGCCGGCCTCAACCGGAGCTTCCTCGCCAGCGACGAGAACTTCCAGTTCATGAAGTCGCTCGAGGCGAAGAACCTGCTCGTGCCGGTCGTCGGTAACTTCGCTGGACCGAAGGCGATTCGTGCCGTCGGCGACTACATCCGCTCGAAGGGCGGCACCGTGTCGGCGTTCTATCTGTCGAACGTCGAGCAGTATCTCTATCAGGATCGGATCTGGGGCAACTTCTGCCGCAACGTCGCGACGCTGCCGCTCGATCCGTCGAGCACCTTCATCCGATCGGTCCGCGGCGGCGGCTTCGGCCCGGGCACGGGGCTGAACTCCGAACTGGGCAACATGCTCGCCGACGTCAAGGACTGCGGCGGCAGTGGACAGTAGGCCCCCGGGCATTTCGCCCGGCCGCCTCCTGCTGCTCTACGGCGTCTCGCTCCTGACGCTGTTCGTCGTCATTCCCGCGGCGCTCTACGTTCTGCTCGATCCCGAACGCCTCGACCTCGACGCCGCCGCGCGCGCGACGGCGCCGGGGCAGTTCGCGCGGCTGCACGACGGCTACACGCACTACGAGATCGCCGGCCCGCCCTCGGGGCGCGTCGTCGTGCTCGCCGCGGGCGCCACGGTGCCGTACTACATCTGGGATCCGACGTTCAAAGCGCTCGTGGACGACGGGTTCCGCGTGCTGCGCTACGACTATTACGGCCGCGGGTTCTCCGATCGGCCCGACATTCCGTTCACGCAGGATCTCTACGTCCGGCAGTTGCGCGAGCTGCTCGCCGTGGTCCACATCGACGGGCCGTTCGATCTGGCGGGGCTGTCGTTTGGCGGCGCGGTGATCACGAGCGTCGCGGCGACGTATCCCGATCGCGTGCGCTCGCTCGTCTACATGGATCCGGCGTTTCGCACGCCGGGCTCGCTGACGCCGCTCGAAGCGGTGCCGTGGCTCTGGAACGTCTACACGGCGATTCTCGACGAGCGCGGCTGGGCCGACGGCCAGCTCGGCGACTTCCTGCACCCGGAGCGGTTTCCCGACTGGCCCGAGCGGTACCGGCCGCAGATGCGCTATCGCGGCTTCCGGCGCGCGCGCCTCTCGGACGTGCGCAGCAACGTAGACGTCGATCAGCGCGATCAACTGCAGAAGGTCGGCGAATACCCGCGCCCGGTGCTCGTCATCTGGGGCCGGCAGGATCCGAACGTGCCGTTCGAGCTGAGCGCGTCGCTCATGAGCGTCATGCCGTCGGCGCGTCTCGTCGCCGTCGATCAGGCCGGCCATCTGCCGCAGTGGGAGCAGCCGTCGATCGTGCAGCCGGCCATCATCTCGTTTCTGCACGGGGTGCGGCCGTGAGACGCGTGCTGCTCGCGACCTTCGCGGCGTGTGCGATGGTCGCTGCGCCTCTCGGGGCTGGCTTCAGCCAGACGCCCGGGACCTCCGCGGCGCGCCGCGCGCCCGATCGTCTGACGGATCGGGAGTTCTGGTCCTTGACGACGTCGCTGTCGGAGCCGGACGGCAGCTTCCGTTCCGACAACCTGGTGAGCAACGAGATCAAGTTTCAGTGGGTCGTGCCGGAGCTGGCGCAGCGCGTCAGGACGGGCGGGGTGTACCTCGGCGTCGGGCCCGAACAGAACTTCACGTACATCGCCGCGCTGAAACCCAGGCTCGCCTTCATCGTGGACGTCAGGCGCGGCAACTCGGATCTGCACCTGATGTACAAGGCGCTGTTCGAGCTGTCGTCGGATCGCGCGGATTTCGTGGCGCGGCTGCTGTCACGGCCGCGGCCGGCCGGGCTCACGGCGAGCTCGTCGGCGACGGAGATCTTCACCGCGTTCGCCGGCGTGGCGCCGAACGACGGCCTCGAGACGGCGACGCTCGCGGCCATCCGCCATCAGCTCACGACCGTGCACGGGTTTCCGCTGACCGGCGCCGACCTGACGCGCATCGAAGCGATCCACCGCGTGTTCCTGCTCGCGGGGACGAAGATTCAGTATTCGCCGTACGGCAGCTTCGGCGGCACGACCCAACCGACCTACGCCGAGCTGATGGAGGCGACCGACGAAGCCGGCATGCCGCGCAGTTTTCTGGCGAACGAAGCGCTGTTCGTCGCCATGCGCGACGTGCAGCGGCGAAACGCGCTGGTGCCGCTCGTCGGCGATTTCGGCGGACCGAAGACGCTGCGGGCCGTCGGCGCGTACCTGCGCCGCCGCGGCGCCACGGTGTCCGCCTTCTACGTCTCGAATGTCGAGGAATACCTGAAAGACCCCGCCAGACGCGCGTTCTGCGCGAGCGTCGCGTCGATGCCGCTCACCGCGGACAGCGTCTTCATCCGCGCGGTGCGCGGCGACACGCTCGTGCCGGTCAACGAGGGGTTCGTGAATCAGATCACGCCGATGCTCGACGACGTGCGCCGCTGCCGCTGACGGCGATCAGCGCACGTACATCTCGAGGCGCGGGAACGCAAACTTGCTCGACACCTCGTCCACGATGTTGACCTGGCACGTGTAGAGGCCCGGCTTGAAGCTGCCGGCTGGGATCTCGAGCTGGAAGATCGCCGCATGACGGTCGCCCGCGTCGATGGCGGTGCGCTCGACGACCGGCGTCTCGAACACCTTGACGCGTCCGCGGTAGAACGCGAGGCTCGTGCGGACGTCCGGCGCGCCGTTCTCCTGCGCCGGGTCGTAGACCTCGTAATAGAAATACAGCTTCTGGTTGCGGCTGACGATGTGCGTGAGGTTGGGCACGAGCTCGACGCCGTCGCGCACGAGCGGATTGGACGTGCGCCGGCCGGCGGCGACGGGCTGGAGCTGCGTGCCGAGCACCACCGAGCTGACTTTCACCGGCGCCTGCTTGAGCTCGGGCACGACGATCTTCGTCTCGAACGTCCCCATCTGCCCGGTCGTGTTCTCGCGGACCACGACCTTGACGTCGAAGCGTCCCGGCGGCAGCGTCACGCCGGTCTGATAGAGCACCTGACGCGCGGACAACGTCTCCGTGCTCGCGGGCGGCACGGTCATCGTGTCGCGGATACGGCCGACGGGGAAGTTGCGCTCGTCCCGGATGAAGCCGGCGACGTCGAGCGTCACTTTGTCCTGCGGCTTCGGCGCCGGCGGCACGGCGGAGCCCGGCACGACGAGCGAGACAGGCACGTAGTAGCGATCCGACGCGAGCCGGAACCAGCCCGACGTCAGAAACACGGGCACGTCGGTCGCCGGAATCTGCATCGACAGCTGTTCCTGCAGCTGCACCTCGCGATCGCCCTTCGCCGTGTGCGTGAAGTCGCGATCGGCGTAGTAGCCTTCGCGCGCCTCTATCTTGACGTCCTTCACGTCGCCCCTGCTGCGCAGGCGGACGTTGATGCGGCGATAGCGGCCGTCTTTGTCCGGATTCGTGCTCGCGTACCCGAGGATGTAGTACGACGAGATGTCCTTCGTCACCTGGCCGAACGCCTCGCCGAAGTCGTTCGAGTCGAGGAACGCCGTCCCGCCCGTGTCGGCCGCGAGCGTCGTCAGCGTCTCCTGCTGCGCGGCGAGCTGCGTGAACTGGCCGCCGACGGCGCTGCCGGTGAACGCGCCGAGGCCGCCGCGGCTGCCCTGGCGCGCGCTGCCGCCGGGGACGACGGCCTGCAGCCCGCGCGCGTCCACGGGATAGATCGAGACGTTGGCGCGCACGGCGGCGTTGACCGCCGCGCGCAGCTCCACCTGGTTGTCGGTGCCGTTGCGCTGCATGCCGGCGCTGAAATAGAGAATCGCCTTCTTCTGCTGAATCGGCGCGAGCGCTTCAGCCAGCGTCTTCAGCGCGCGCAGGCGGACGTCGTTGTTGAACGTGTCGAGTTCCTGCGCGCTCAGATCCGTCGTCGTCGAGTCGTCGGTCGCGCTCGAGGCGGCCTCGTCGCTCGCCTGCGTGCTCGCGTCCACCGCCGAGTACGCCGTGCCGTCGGCGGCGGAGAAGGCCTGCAGCACCGCGCGCACCTGCTCGCGGTCGCTCGTGAAGTCGCTCAACACCTGCAGCGTCGATCCGACCGTGGCGACGGCGACCAGATCGGCCGGCGTCATCTTCTCGTTCACCCACTTGATCGCTTCGTCGGTCGCCTTCTGCACGTCCTCGGGCTGCATCGAGCTCGTGTCGAAGAGCAGCGTGAGCAGCCGGCGGCCCGCGGCTTCGTCCGAGGTCAGCGGCGTGCCGGGGGTCGCCGTGACGGTTGCCGGCGCCGCGGCGGCAGGCGCGCTGAC
>CAZOIK010000295.1:0-2225 GCA_964579765.1 uncultured Bifidobacteriaceae bacterium | reverse complement strand
ACCTGGCGCAGCTCATTCACGATCTGAAGAACGCGAACCCGCGGGCGCGCATCTCGGTGAAGCTCGTCGCGATCTCGGGCGTCGGCACCGTCGCGGCGGGTGTGGCCAAGGCCCACGCCGACGTGGTGCTGATCTCCGGCCACGACGGCGGCACGGGCGCGTCGCCCCTGACGTCGATCAAGCACGGCGGCGTGCCGTGGGAGATCGGCCTCGCCGAAACGCAGCAGGTGCTGCGGCTCAACGGCCTGCGCGACCGCATCATCGTCCAGGTGGACGGCCAGATGAAGACGGGGCGCGACGTCGTCATCGGCGCGCTCATGGGCGCCGAGGAATTCGGATTCGCGACGGCGCCGCTCGTCGTCTCGGGCTGCATCATGATGCGCGTCTGCCACCTCAACACGTGCCCCGTCGGCGTCGCGACGCAGAACCCGGAGCTGCGGAAGCAGTTCTCGGGGAAGCCGGAATTCGTCGAGAATTTCTTCCGATTCATCGCGCAGGAAGTGCGCGAGTACATGGCGCAGCTCGGCTTCCGGACGATGGACGAGATGATCGGACGGGTGGATCGGCTGAACGTGCGCGCGGCGGTCGATCACTACAAGGCGCGCGGCCTCGACTACTCGGCGATGCTCTACGACCCCGAGCTGCCGGACGACTACGCGCGTCGCTCCACGACGTCGCAGGATCACGGCCTGCGCGGCGCGATGGACAACGAGCTGATCGAGGCGTGTCGCGCGGCCCTCGACTCGAAGACGCCGGTCTCGATCGAGCGCCGGATCCGCAACGTCAACCGCACCGTTGGAACGATGCTTGGATCGGAGCTGACGCGGCGCTGGGGCGGCCAGGGCCTCCCTGACGACACGATTCGCATCCGCTTCACCGGGTCGGCGGGCCAGAGCTTCGGCGCGTTCGTACCGCGCGGCATGTCGCTCACGCTCGAAGGCGACGCGAACGACTACCTCGGCAAGGGCCTGTCGGGCGGCAAGCTGGTCGTCCTGCCGCCGGCGAACGCCACGTTCATCCCCGAGGAGAACATCATCATCGGCAACGTCGCGCTGTACGGCGCGACGAGCGGCGAAGCCTACATCCGCGGCATGGCCGGCGAGCGCTTCGCCGTGCGCAACAGCGGCGCCGTGGCCGTCGTCGAAGGCGTCGGCGATCACGGATGCGAGTACATGACAGGCGGCCGCGTCGTCGTCCTCGGCAGGACCGGACGCAATTTCGCGGCGGGGATGAGCGGCGGCATCGCGTACATCTACGACCCGCACGCGTCGTTCGGGCCGAAGTGCAATCCCGAGTTCGTCGATCTCGAGGCACTCGAGCGCGGAGACGACACCGAGCTCGTGCTGGAGCTGCTGAAGCGCCACGTGCGCTACACCGGCAGCACGCTCGCCGCGAAGCTGCTGACCGACTGGTCGGTGGCGTCAAAGCTGTTCGTGAAGATCATGCCGCGCGACTACCGCCGCGTCATTGAAGGCAAATCGCAGTTCGGCGCCGTCGAGGTCGCGCCGATCGTGCTCTCGGATCTCGAGGTCGTCCATGGGTAAGCCGACGGGGTTCATCGAGATCCAGCGTCAGAAGCAGCCGTATCGTCCGGTCGGCGAGCGCGTGCACGACTGGCGCGAGGTCTATCTGCCGTACCAGGAGACCGATCTGCGCGCGCAGGCGTCGCGCTGCATGGACTGCGGCGTGCCGTTCTGCCATCAGGGCTGCCCGCTCGGGAACCTGATTCCTGACTGGAACGATTTCGTCTATCGCGACCGCTGGGATGCCGCCATCGAGCGGCTGCATGCGACGAACAACTTTCCGGAGTGGACCGGACGTCTCTGTCCGGCGCCGTGCGAAGGCTCGTGCGTGCTCGGCATCAACGACTCACCGGTGACGATCAAGGCCGTCGAAGCGACGATCATCGAGCGCGCCTTCGAGAGCGGCCACGTCGTCGCCCGCCCGCCCGCGGTGCGCACGGGCAAGCGCGTGGCCGTCGTCGGATCAGGGCCTGCGGGACTCGCCGCGGCCGATCAGCTCAACCGCGCGGGACACTGGGTGACGGTGTTCGAGCGCGCCGACCGCGCCGGCGGCCTGCTGCGTTACGGCATCCCCGAATTCAAGCTGGAGAAGAAGTATCTGGAGCGGCGGCTGAACCTGATGCAGGAAGAAGGCGTCATGTTCCGCACGAACGCGAACGTCGGCGTCAACGTGCCGCTCGCCGAACTGAGGGAAGGCTTCGA
>CAZOIK010000294.1:0-18219 GCA_964579765.1 uncultured Bifidobacteriaceae bacterium | reverse complement strand
TTCACGTACGTGAACCCGGCGGCCGAACGCGTGATGAAGTACTCGCAGGAGGAGCTGCTCGGGCGCCATTTCCTGTCGCTCATCCGCGACGACTACCGCGAGCGCGCCAAGCACGTCTACACGGCCCAGCTCACCGAGTTGACGCCGCACACCTACTTCGAATTTCCAGCGCTGACGCGGGACGGCGAGACCGTCTGGATCGGCCAGCACGTGCAGCTCGTGTTCGACGGCGGACGCATCGCCGCCGTGCACGCGATCGCGCGCGACATCACGCGGCAGAAGCACGCCGAAGAGGGACTGCGCGCCTCGGAGGCCAAGTACCGCTCGCTCATCGACCGCGCGGCGTTCGGCATCTACCGGTCCACCGAGGACGGGCGGATCCTCGAGGCCAACCCGTCGCTCGTGCGGATGCTCGGCTACGACAGTCTCGCCGACCTGATGAAGGTGACGATGGCCGACGTCTATCAGTCGCCGGCCGACCGGGCCGCGCTCATCGACAGCCATCGAGGGCAGCCGGGCGGCACCACGGAGGTGCACTGGAAGAAGAAGAACGGCGAGCCGATGCTCGTGCGGCTCACCGCCCGAACGATCGTCGGCCACGACGGCCGCGAGTCGTACGAGACCATCGCGGAGGACGTCACCGAGAAGCGGGCGCTCGAAGAACAGCTGCGCCAGGCGCAGAAGATGGAGGCGGTCGGGCGGCTGGCGCGCGGCGTCGCGCACGACTTCAACAACGTGTTGGCCGCCATCGTCGGCTCGGCCGAACTGCTCGCCTCGCAGTACCCGGACGGGCACCCGTCGCACGTCGAAGCCGTCGAAATCCGGAAGGCCGCCGAGAAAGGCGCGTCGTTCACGAAACAGCTGATGGCCTTCAGCCGGCGGCGCGCCCAGGAGCCGCACGCGGTCGATCTCCACGCCGCCGCGCGCGCCTTCGAGAGCACGCTGCAGCGCATCATCGGCGCCGACGTCGCGACGACGGTGCGGACGGCGGGACGGCCGCCCGTCGTGCGCATCGAGCCAGGGCAGTTCGAGCAGGTCCTGATGAACCTCGCCGTCAACGCGCGCGACGCGATGCCGTCGGGCGGCACGCTCGACATCGCCGTGGACACGGTCGTCGTGGACGAGCGCAACGCGGCGGACTATCCGGGCATGCCCGCGTACGAATACGCGCGTGTGGCCGTCGCCGACACGGGCGTCGGCATGGACGCCGAGCTCCAGCGTCAGGTGTTCGAGCCGTTCTTCACGACGAAGGAGTCGAACAAGGGGACGGGCCTGGGGCTGTCGATCGTCTACAGCATCGCGAAGGAAGCGGGAGGCACGGTCACGGTGAAGAGCGAGCCGGGCCGCGGGACGACGTTCGAAGTCGTGCTGCCGCTCATGCCGGCGTAGCGTCCGCCTTCAGGCGGACGTCCGGCCGACGCCGGACGCTACGCCCATCCCTTCGCCTCGACGAGCGGCCGCAGTCCGCCCCACGTCGCCGGATCCTGCACGAGCAGCACGTTGAGGTAGAGCGACACGTCTTCGGCGGGATAGGCCTGCGCGATGGCATCGACGGCCGCCCCCAGCTTCGTCCCGTCCGGCTTGACGTCGTCCTCCTGAATGACGCCGTTCTCGTGCGCGATGCCGAGCGCGTCGAGAAACGTGCCCATCATCGGCCGCTGCGTCTCGAGGTGGTAGGCGATGAGCGCGCGCGCCGCCACCTGCTCGGGAAGCGACGGCAGCGACGCCAGATGCTTCGACTTGCGCTCGTCGTCGAGCGCGAGGACCGACTTGGGCCGGAACTTCTTCTGCTGCGCGATGAGCAGCGCCGCCTGTACCTGATCGTCAACCGCCTCGTCGGCACGCCAGAACGCGAGCGCCGCCTTCTGCCGGTGCGGCATCGTCATGCGCTTCCAGAGGCGCGCGGGCGTCAGCGCCGGAACCGTGGTATCTGCCATGAGTTGCTATTCTATGCGCATGCCTGACCGCCGCATGCGCTCCGCCGTCGCCGCCGCGTGCTGGATGCTCGCCGTGCTCACGATCGCCGTCCCGCTGGCGGCGCAAACCGGCGTCCATCCGCTGAGCGGACGACGCTACGCGGCGACCATGGGCGTCGAAGGCGCGGACTGGCTCGACCGCGCCGAGCGCGACCAGGAAGAAGATCCGGATCGCGCGATCGCCGTCCTGAAGCTGCAGAAAGGCATGACCGTCGCCGACATCGGCGCCGGATCGGGCTACATGACCGAGAAGCTGTCGAAGAGGGTCGGACCGACCGGCCGCGTCTATGCGAACGACATCCAGCAGGGCATGCTCGATCTGATCGCGAGGCGCGTGGCGAAGCGCAAGCTCACCAACGTCACCCCGGTGCTCGGCACGCAGGACGATCCGCGCCTGCCGCTCGAGTCGCTCGATCTCGTGCTGATGATGGACGTCTATCACGAGCTCTCGCAGCCGCAGCTGATGCTGCGCCACGTGCGCGCGTCCCTCAAACCGGGCGGCCGTCTCGTGCTGGTCGAATACCGGAAGGAAGATCCGTCGCTGCCGATCAAGCCGGAGCACAAGATGTCGGTGGCCGAGGCGAAGCTGGAGGTCGAGGCCGAGGGCTTCACGCTGACGACGAAGAACGAAGATCTTCCGCGCCAGCACATTCTGATCTTCACGCGGCCCTGAAAGGGCCGCCGTCAGGCTTCGAAATCGACGGCGACGATCGACTCGGCCAGCTCGCGGCCGAGCTGCGCGACGGGCACGTGACGCGGATTGGTCGCGTAGGCGTCGAGCGCCGCACGGTCGCGGAACAGCACGACGATGCCCGTGTCGTACGACCGCGGCGAGCCGACGATGTCCGCGCCCACTTTGAAATCGAGGATGCCGTCGAGATCGGCGATGGACTTGAGCTGGCGCCGGTGATCGGCGCGCGCGGCGGCGCTCGCCTCCGGCTTGTACTTGAAGCTGACGATGTGCACGACCATCAGAGTTCCTCGCCTTCGATGTCATCCTCGCCGGCATCGACGACGATGCTGTGAATGTCCACGCGGAACCACTCGCGGAACGTCTTCAGATCGCGCGTGGGCGGCCACGTCGATTCGTCGTCGGTCCACGAGGCGAGCTGAAATTCGAACAGCCACGACGCGTTGTCCTCGACCCACTCGAGGATGTCTTCCTCGAGCTCGAACTCCGGCAGCAGGATGACGGTGCCGTACGGCTTGACGCGACCGACCGTCAACGTGTTCTTGTTGACGTCCGCGTCGTTGACGCGCGTCCAGTCGATGAACGGCTGCTCGCCGACGAGGCTAATCGCGGTGCGATTGACGACGCGCATGCGGATGTGGGCGGAAATCTTACAACGAGCGGCCGTGTTCGCGAAGCCAGCGGCGGGCGTCCAGGTATACGGGACACGCCTGAGCCACGAGCTTCCAGAACTTCCTGGAGTGATCCAGACGCCGGAGATGCATCAATTCGTGGATCAGCACATAATCGCTCACCCACTCGGGCATCGTCACGAGACGCCAGTTCAGGCAGATGTGCCCGCTCGGCGAACACGATCCCCATCGCCAGCGCTGATTGCGAACGCTGATTTTCGAGACGTGAAGCCCGTGCAGGCGCGCCAGCTCCAGCAGCCGCGGCGGAAGCTCGCGGCGCGCGCGGGCCGTCCCGTCGCGGCGAACCGCTTCCGGCACAGCGCGCCTGGTCAGGCGTTCGGCCTCGAGCCGCTGGCGCTGCCGTGCGATCCATTCGTCGAGCCGGCCGGCGAACTCGCGCGCTTCGCGCAGCGATCCCCAGCGCGGGAGCGTCACGCGCACGCGGCCGTCGAGGCGCACCGACACGACGTAGCGCCGCGCGCGCGGATGGCGCACGAAGACCGGCGGCGGATAGTCGGCCTCGAACGGCAGGACGGGCTGCACGTCAGACGCGCTCGCCATCCCCCTCCTCGTCGACATGGAACGGCAGCCCGTCGGTGAGCTCGCGCGCCTGCAGCACGCGCGGCACGCGATCAACGGGGACAAGCGCTGGAATGTCGTCGCTCGTGCTCGCCGGCTGCAGCTCTTTGAACTTGCGCGCCTTCACGAGGACGTTGCCTTCGAGCGACCCGACCGCGCTGTTGTACGCCTCGAGGCTGCCTTTCAGCCGCGCGCCGAGCGTCTCGAAATGCTCGCCGAGCTTGCCGACCGCGTCGTAGAGCTGCCGGCCGAGGTCGCTGATCTTGCGCGCGTTCTCCTCCATCGCGTCCTGCTGCCAGCCGTACGCAACCGCCCGCAGCAGCGTGATCAGCGTCGTCGGGCTCGCGAGGAAGACGTGCTGATCGACGCCAAACTCGATCAACTCCGGATCGTGCTCGAGCGCGGCGCTGAAGAACGTCTCGCCCGGCAGGAACATCACGACGAAGTCGGGGCTCGGCTGCACGTTGGCCGCGTAGCCCTTCGACGCCAGCTGCTGCACGTGCGTGCGGACCTGCCGGGCGTGCTCGCAGAGCAGCGAGTGGCGCGTCGCCTCGTCAGGCGCGTCGAGCGCGCGCAGGTAGGCGTCGAGCGGCGCCTTGGCGTCGATCACGACGTGCTTGCCGCCCGGCAGCCGGACGATGACGTCGGGACGCATGCGCCGATCGCCGTCTCCGTTCGTGATCGTGCGCTGCTCGTCGAAATCGCAGTGCTCGATCATCCCGGCCAGCTCGACGACGCGCTTGAGCTGCAGCTCGCCCCACCGGCCGCGGACGCCGGGGCGCTTGAGCGCATCGACCAGCTTGCCCGTCTGCGCGCGAAGATCCTGGCCGGCGCTGTCGAGCGAGGCGATGCGCTGGAGCAGCTGCGCGCTCGACTCGGCGCGGCGCCGCTCGGCGTCGCGCAGCTCGCGATCGACGGCGCCGAGCGTCTTCGCCATCGGCGCGAGCAGGTGCTCGATGGCCGCCTTGCGTTCGTCCACGTCTTTGGCCGCCGCCGTCCGCGCCTCGCGCAGGCGCGTTTCGGCCAGATCGAGAAACGCCTCGTTGTTGTGCTGCAGGATTTCGCTGCTGAGGGCGCGGAAGGTGTCGCGCATCGCGTCGCGCGCGGCGTCGGCGCGCGCGAACGTTGCGAGACGCTCCTGGAGCCGCGCGTGCGCCGGACGCGAGGCGAGCCAGCCGAGGATCACACCAAGGACCAGCAGACCGGTACCCGCAATGGTCGTGGTGACGAGAAAAGTTGTGCTGATGCTCACCAGTATCGCACGCGCCGCAAGCAGCGCGGCCGTATCAGCGCGAGACGACGAACGGCAGCCAGGCTTCGGGCAGTTGCAGCTCGGCGGCATGAATCGCCGCCGCCTCGTCGAGCCCATGGCGCCCACGCGCGAGCGGCTCGCCCTGGCGCGCGGCGAGTCCGAGCGCGATCTGCTGCAGCGCGTGGCGCGCGGCAATCTGGGCCTGCCGGCGCTTGTCCACGTAATGACCGTTGCCGGCGCTCGCCTGCCGGCGCGCGTCGGCGCGCTCCGCCTTCAGCCGTTCGAGACGCGCGACGTGAACCGGTTCGAACGGCAGGCCATCCTGGACGCGCGATTCGATGGCCGCGGCGCTCGGCTCGAATTCGCCGGCGGCTTTGATCGCGGCTTCACGCCGGCGATCCGCCCTGTGGCATTCGAAGCAGATGGCGCGAGGCGGCGCGCCCGCGGCACGACGGAGCCGGCACGGCCCGCACAGCGTTTTCGGGCGTCTGCCTTCGAGCTCGCCACCAGGAAACGTAACCCACTCACCGTCAACGACTTGATTCTGCACCACAGCCACCACGCCTCCTCGGTCCGACCTTTATCGAGGAGTCTAGGCGACGGGCGTGACAGGACAGGTCAAACACGGGGTTCCGAGGGGTTCACCCTGTGACGGCGAGGTACTGGACGGGGTTGCCGCGTGAGGCCAGGAACCGTTCGAAGTCCGCGAACGAGAGGACGAGCGTCGCGGTGTTGATGTTGGGATGAAACGAGATTCGCTGCGCCGACTTCAAATCGCGATCGAGGCACACCCGCACGTGATGCGCCGCGTCGTGAATCAACCCGAAGGGCGACACGGATCCGGGCGTCACGCCGAGGTGCGTCATCAGGCGCTCGGCCGATCCGAAGCTCAGCTTCCCATCGCCGATCTGCGTGGCCACCGCCCGCAGATCCGCGCGCGTGCGGTGCTCGAGGATCACGAGGTAATGGCGCGTCCCCTTCTGGTTGCGCAGGAACAGGTTCTTGCAGTGGACCGCGTCGATGCCGCCCCAATGCTCTTCGGCGCCGACCGCCGACGCGATCGGCGGATGCTCGTAGCGCTCGAAGGCGATGCCGAGCGCAGACAAGGCGTCGATGACGGGCTGCTCTTCCGGCGCGAGCATCACGGGATCGTCAGCACGGCGGCGCCATGGACGTGTCCGCCGCGCAACTCGCCCAGCGCGCGGTTCGCCTCGGCCAGCGGATAGCACTGCACGTGTGTCGTCACGGGCACGGCGGGGGCAAGCGCGAGGAAGTCGATCGCGTCCTGCCGCGTCAGGTTCGCGACCGACCGCAGCACGCGTTCGCCCCAGAGATAGCCGTAGGGGAACGACGGAATGTCCGACATGTGAATGCCGGCGCACACAACGATGCCGCCGGCGACGACGCGCGACAACGCTTCCGGGACGAGTGCACCGACCGGCGCAAAGATGATGGCCGCATCGAGTGGCTCCGGCGGCGGCTCGGTCGAGGCGCCGGCCCACGTCGCGCCGAGACTCATCGCGAGCCGCTGCGCATCGGCGTCGTTCGGCGACGTGAAGGCATACACGCGCCGGCCGTCGTGCACCGCCACCTGCGCAATGATGTGCGCGGCAGCGCCAAAGCCATAAACACCGAGCCGCGTGCCGTCGCCGGCCATCCGGTACGCCCGATAGCCGATGAGCCCCGCGCACAACAGCGGCGCCGCCTCGACGTCCGAGTAGCCGTCCGGCAGCTTGAACACATACCGCGCATCGGCGACGGCGTACTCAGCGTAGCCGCCGTCGATCTCATATCCGGTGAAGCGCGCGTTGCGGCACAGGTTCTCGCGCCCGTTGCGGCAGTACTCGCACCAGCCGCACGTATACCCGAGCCACGGAATGCCGACGCGATCGCCTGGCGCGAGATGCGTCACGCCGTCGCCCACGTGCTCGACGACGCCGACGACCTCGTGCCCCGGTACGAGCGGCAGATCCGCCACCGGCATCTCCCCGTCCACGATGTGCAGGTCGGTGCGGCAGACACCGCACGCGCGCACGCGCACGAGGACATCGCCCGGCAGCGCGACCGGCACGTCGCGCTCGACCGGCTCGAGCGCGCCCGCGCCGGCTCGACACAAAGCCATCGCCCGCATGCACGAAGTATAAGGTGCCGGGTGCGATCGGATAGGGTGCTGGGTGTTCGCGACTTCAGAGATCTTGTGTGCTGGCAGTTGTCCTACGCACTGAAGTGCGAGGTGTCGGTCGTTTCCGTCCTCGCGACTCGGCGCGCTTCTACGAGATAGCTCGCGCGTCGCTGATGGAAACCCAGAATCACCTGATCGACGGCCGCGACCGCCGTTACCTGGATGACACCTTGTATTTCCGCCTGATGAACCTGTCCCGCTCCGCCCTCAAGGCGACGACCAATCTGATGCGCGCCAAGCAACGCGACGCAGCCCTCTATTCAACGCGTCGCTCGAAGCACCCTATTTGATCGCCCCAGCCCCCTATCCGATCGCACCGCGAAGCTATTTTCTCCAAAAAAAGTACGCCGTCATCCCCCACCCAATCACGATGACGACCGCCCGGACGTAGCGCGACTGCAGACGGCGGGCGAACGAGGCGGTCGTATACGCGCCGAAGATCGCGCCGACGGCCATCGACACGCCGTACTTCCACGAGATCGCGCCCGACACGATGAACGTCGTCAGCGCGACGCCGTTGATCGCGGCGCCGAGCAGCGCCTTGAGGCCGTTCATCTCGTGGATGTTCGTCATGCCCACCAGCGTCATCGTCGCCAGCATCATGATGCCCATGCCGCCGCCGAAGTAGCCGCCGTACGTCGCGATGAGGAGCTGCGCCACGAGCAGCGCGAAGAGCGAGGGATGCCAGCGCGCGCCGGCGGCGAGCCGGTGCCCGTCCGCCGACGTCTGCGCCGGACGCAGTCGGTTGCCGAACGTGAACGTGACGGCCGCGATGAGCATCAGCCACGGCAGCAGCCGGAGGAAACTCGAATCCGACGTCCGCACCAGCAGCAGCGCGCCCGCCAGGCCTCCGGCCACGCTGACTGCCGCGAGCAGCGCCATCCACGCGCGCGAGGTCCGGATGTCGCCGCGATACGCGAACGTGCTCGACACCGAGGCCGGCCACAGCGCGAGCGTGGACGTCGCGTTGGCGACGACCGGCGAGACACCAGAGACAATCAGCGCCGGCAGCGTCAGAAACGATCCGCCCCCGGCAACGGCGTTGAGCGCGCCGCCGACGACGGCGGCGAGGAACAGGAGAATCGGCACGCGCGGATTGTACTTGTACAATTCATGCGTGCCGAGAAACGCGGAAGTCATCCGCCAGTGGACGATCCTCCGCGCGATTGAACAGGCGCGCGCGGCCGGCGTGACGATCGACGATCTCTCGGCCGACTGCGGCGTCACGACGCGCACGATCCGCCGCGACCTGCAGGCGCTCGAGGAAGCCGGCTTCCCCGTCTACGACGACAAGTCGCGCGACGACGGCAAGACGCGGTGGGTGCTCAACGGCCAGGCGTTCAGGGGGCTGAGCGCGGGGCTCACGCTGTCGGAGCTGTGTGCGCTGTATTTCAGCCGATCGCTGGCCGAATCGCTCGCCGGCACGCCCTTCAAGGCCGACGTCGAGTCGGCGTTCGAGAAGCTGACGACGGCGCTGACGCCGCACATGCAGCGCTTTCTCGATCAGCTCCCGCGCGTGCTGTCGGCCAAGACGCAGCCGCACGCGCCGGCCGGCGCCGATCGCACGAAGATCGAGGCGCGCGCGCTCGAGGCCACGCTGCATCAGCGGCAGGCGGTCATCACCTACCACTCGCGGTCGAGCGATCGCACCAAGCAGTACCTCGTGCATCCCTATCGGCTCGCGTACGCGCAGGGCGCGCTCTATCTGCTCGCCTATGTGCCCGAGTATCAGGAGGTCCGCACGTTCGCGATGGAGCGGATGCAGGAGCTGTCGCTGCTCGAGGAGACCTTCACGCCGATCGAAGACCTGCCGGACGAGGCGTTTCCGCACTCGCTGGGCGTCCATTCGGGGCCACCGGAACGAGTCGAGATCGAATTCCAGCCGGCCGTCGCCGACTACGTCCGCGCGCGCACCTGGCATCCCTCGCAGCGCCTGTCCGAGACCGACGCAGGCGGCGTGGCGATGACGCTCGACGTCTGCCGCGATCG
Organism: uncultured Bifidobacteriaceae bacterium; assembly: GCA_964579765.1. Classification (GTDB taxonomy): domain Bacteria; phylum Acidobacteriota; class Vicinamibacteria; order Vicinamibacterales; family CAVVIG01; genus DATNBT01. The sequence goes on along the minus strand of CAZOIK010000294.1, from coordinate 8,879 downwards.
CGCACTTCAGAGCTGGATCCTCAGCTTCGGCCCCTTCGCGCGCGTCGTCTCGCCCGAGCCGCTCGTGAAGGAGATCGCGTCGCAATTCGAGGAGGCGCGGGCGCAATACCGGGACGCGGAATTGCAGAAGGGCAGAATGGCAGGATTGCAGGATTGATTGCGGGATTGAATCTGCAATTCTGCCCTTCTGCCATCCTGCAATTCAGTATCATTTCGTGGTGCCACACCCTGAACGTCTGCCTCGCTCGACCGTTCGCGGAGCCGCGCCCCCGGGCGGCAAGAAGAAACTGACCGCCGGCGCGTGGGAAGAAGCGCGCGAGCTGGTCTGGAAGCATCGCGGCCGCCTCGCCATCGGCCTGGTCGTGATGATCATCAGCCGGCTGGCCGGGCTGGTCCTGCCCTACACGACGAAGCTGCTGATGGACAACGTCGTCCTGCAGCACCAGTGGGAACTGCTGCCGAAGCTGGCGGCCGCCGTCGGGATTGCAACGCTCGTGGACGCGGTCGCGTCGTTCAGCAACTCGCAGATCCTCGGCGTCGCTGCGCAACGCGCCATCACCGACATGCGCAAGGACGTCGAAGCGCACGTCATGAAGCTGCCCGTGCGCTACTTCGACTCGACCAAGAGCGGCATCCTCATCTCGCGCATCATGACCGACGCCGAAGGCGTCCGAAACCTCGTCGGCACCGGCCTGGCGCAGTTGACGGGATCGATCTTCACGGCGGTGATGGCGCTCTTCATCCTCTTCTACCTGAACTGGCGGCTGACGTCGGTGACGATCGTGATCCTGGCGACGTTCGGCGTCGGGATGGGCACCGCGTTCTCGCGCCTGCGCCCGCTCTTCCGCGAGCGCGGCCAGATCAACGCCGAGGTGACGGGACGGCTCGGCGAGTCGCTCGGCGGCGTCCGCATCGTCAAGGCGTACACGGCCGAGAAGCGCGAAGAGCTCGTCTTTGCGAAAGGCGCGCACCGGCTGCTCAGAAACGTCGCGAAGTCGTTGACCGGCGTGTCCGCGGTCGGCGCGTTCTCGGGCGTGGTGATCGGCGCGATCGGCATCGCGATGATCCTCGTCGGCGGCACGGCGATTCGCAACGGCACGATGACCATCGGCGACTTCATGTGGTACCTCTCGACCGTGGCGCTCATCACGATGCCCGTGATTCAGCTCGCCAACATCGGCACGCAGATCACCGAGGCGTTCGCCGGTCTCGACCGCATCCGCGAGATCAGGAAGATGGCCACCGAGGATCAGGAGGACGCGAGCCGCCGGCCGATGCCCGACGTGCACGGCGAGGTCGAGTTCCAGGACGTCGTGTTCGAATACAACCCCGGCGTGCCCGTGCTGAAACACGTGTCGTTCAAGTCGCCGGCCGGCTCGACGACGGCGCTCGTGGGCTCCAGCGGATCGGGCAAGAGCACGCTCATCAGCATGGTCATGGCGTTCAACCGCCCGCTGTCGGGGCGCATCCTCGTCGACGGCGTCAACCTCGACGACGTGAAGCTGCGCGACTACCGCACGCACCTCGGCGTCGTCCTGCAGGACAACTTCCTGTTCGACGGCACGATCGCGGAGAACATCGCGTACGCGCGGCCGCACGCGACGCGCGAGGAGATCAAGGCCGTCAGCCGCATCGCGCACTGCGACGAGTTCGTCGAGGCGTTCGAGAACGGCTACGACACGATCGTCGGCGAGCGCGGCGTGCGCCTGTCGGGCGGGCAGCGGCAGCGCGTCGCCATCGCGCGCGCGATCCTGGCGGACCCGAAGATCCTGATCCTGGACGAAGCGACCTCGAGCCTCGACAGCGAGAGCGAGGCGATGATCCAGGACGGCCTCAAAGCGCTGCGCCAGGGGCGGACGACGTTCGTCATCGCGCACCGCCTGTCCACGATCCAGAGCGCCGATCAGATTCTGGTGCTCGAGGCCGGCGAGATCGTCGAGCGCGGCACGCACGAGGAGCTGATCGCGCACGCCGGCCGCTACCGGCAGCTCTACGACAAGCAATACCGCTTCGAGCGCGACCGCTTCATCAATCCCGGCGAAGACTTCACGCCCGAGCCGGCGGCGATCACGACCGGACCGGTGCGCACCAGCAATACGCTGTGACATCGCACGTAGGGCGGCCCTTTCGGGGCCGCCTCCACGCTCACCACCGCCGCGGCCTTGAAAGGGCCGCGCGACTGGTTCTGCTCCTGCTTTCAACGCAACTGCGCGCCGACGGTTGGGTCGATGCGTATCGCGCGCCCGCCGGACAGCTCATCGCCGAAGCGACCCGCGATCACTTCGCGTGGGACCGCCTTGCCGTCCTCACCGACACCTTCGGTCCGCGCCTGAGCGGATCGCCGCGGCTCGAACGCGCCATCGCCTGGGCCGCGGCGGAGATGACGCGCGACGGCCTCGAGCACGTGCACACCGAGACGGTGATGGTGCCGAAATGGGTGCGCGGCGCCGAGAGTGCCGAGATGACCGCGCCCGTGCGCCAGAGCCTGGCGATGCTCGGCCTGGGCGGTAGCGTCGGCACGCCGCGCGAGGGCGTCGCGGCCGAGGTGTTCGTCGTCCACGGCTTCGAGGAGCTCGAAGCGCACGGATCCGAGTTGCGCGGCAAGATCGTCCTGCTGAACGTCGCATTCACCAACTACCCCGACAGCTCCCGCTACCGGCGTGCCGGCGCGTCGCGCGCGGCGCGGCACGGCGCGGTCGCCATGCTCGTGCGCTCGATCGGCCCGGACGGCCTGCGGCTGCCGCACACCGGCGCCCTCGACTACGCGGCCGGCGTGCCGCGGATTCCGGCGGCGGCGCTGAGCAGCGAAGACGCCGACCTGATCGAACGCGTCGTCGCGCGCGGCCAACGCGTCGTCGTCCGCCTGAAGATGGACGCGCACATGGAGCCCGACGCGCCGTCCGCGAACGTCGTCGGAGAGCTGCGCGGACGCGAGCGTCCGGACGAGATCGTCGTCGTCAGCGGCCATCTCGATTCGTGGGACGTCGGCGCCGGCGCCACCGACGACGGCGGCGGGTGCGTCGTCGCCTGGGAAGCGCTGCGGCTGATGAAGACGCTCGGCCTGCGGCCGCGGCGGACGGTGCGCGTGGTGCTCTGGACGAACGAGGAGAACGGCGGGCGCGGCGGCCTCGCCTATCGCGACCGCCATCGCGCGGAACTCGCGCGGCATGTCGCGCTGATCGAAGCCGACAACGGCGTGTTCCGTCCGATCGGCTTCGGCTTCAGCGGCAGCGACGCGGCACGCCAGCGGGTCGCGGCCGTCGCGACGCTGCTCGCGCCAATTGGCGCCTCAGAGATTGTGGCGGGAGGCGACGGCGCCGACATCACGCCGAGCGCCCGTGAGGCGCACATCCCGGGACTGTCGCTCGAGGTGGACGGCTCGAAGTACTTCCTGATCCACCACACGCGGGCCGACACCGTGGACAAGATCAATCCCGACGAGATGGCGCGCTGCGCCGCCGCGATGGCGGTCATGTCGTACGTCCTCGCCGACATGCCCGAACGTCTCGATGCGATCAAATAGGGCGCAGGCTATACTTCTGGCATGCGATCTTCGCTCTTTCGCGCGCTTCTGGCCGTCCCGCTGTTCCTTGCGGCGTGCTCGAGCAGCGCCCAGCAGCCCAACCGGGTACAGGGGCCCCGCGACGTGGTGGCGACCGTCGGCGGCGTGTCGATTACCCTGGCCGACGTCGATCAGAAGGCCATGCAGGCCGAGGCCAACGAGTTCGGGTCGATGAAGCTCGTGCTGGCGCTGTACGAGGCGCGGCGGAACGCCATCGACGAGATCGCCGGCGAGAAGCTGATCGACATGGAAGCCAAGACGCGTGGCGTCTCGACGACCGCGCTGATCGATCAGGAGATCACGTCGAAGATTCAGGCCGTGACCGACGCGGACGTGATGGCGTGGTACAACGCCAACCCGTCGCGCGTGCAGGGCGCGCCGCTCGAGCAGGTGCGCGGGCCCATCCGCAGCCTGCTCACGCAGCAGCGCAGCGCGGAGGCGTACGAGTCGTACGTGGACACGCTCAAGGCGAAGACGCCCGTCCACATCACGCTCGAGCCGCCGCGCCAGAAAATCGCGACCGCCGGCAGCCCGGCGCGCGGACCGGTGAACGCGCCGGTCGAGATAGTCGAGTTCTCCGACTTCCAGTGCCCGTTCTGCTTCCGCGCGCACCCGACCGTGCAGCGTGTGCTCACCACGTACGGCAACAAGATCCGCTTCGTGTACCGCAACTACCCGCTGCCCTCGCACCCGGACGCCCGGCCGGCGGCCGAGGCGGCGCAGTGCGCGAACGAACAGGGCAAGTTCTGGGAGTATCACGACCGGCTGTTCGCCGATCAGAGCAAGCTCGACGACGACGACCTCAAGGCGTCGGCGGCGGCGCTCGGGATGGACGCCGCGAAGTTCAACGCGTGCGTTGACTCGCACAAGTACAAAGCGGCGATCGACGCCGACCTGCAGGCGGGCAACGAAGCCGGCGTCAACGGCACGCCGGCGTTCTTCATCAACGGCCGCATGCTGAGCGGCGCGCAGCCCTACGACGAGTTCAAGAAGGTGATCGACGAAGAGCTCGCCGCCACACGCCCCTGACGCTGCTGATTCGCGCGTCTTCGTGTTCTTCGTCGCTAACGCAGGAGCAGCGGCAGGCCTGAGAACACCGACGCGACAATCGCGGCGAACGTCGCGCCGAGGCACACCAGCGCGGCGATCATGTGGTCGCCGCGCTCGCGCGTCAGCGGGTTGAAGAGGGCGGACATCAGGTAGCCGCCGACGAAGCCGCCGAGGTGCGCGCTGTTGTCCACGCCCGGCATGATCAGCCCGAAGATGAACAGGATGACGGCGTAGCGCATCGCCGTGCTGTACGTGTAGTGGCTGCCGCTCTTGCGTCCGTAGTGCACGATGGCGCCGAGCAGCCCGAAGATCGACGCCGACGCGCCGATGGTCAGCCCCGCCCCGTGCAGGAAGGGGATCTGAATCGGCGAAAACGGCATTACCGAGCTCACGAGGAACCCGCACACGCCCGAGACGACGTAGATGACGATCGTGCGCGGCGTGCCGATCAGGTCCACCACGGCGGGGCCGAGATCGTACACCCACATCATGTTGAACAGGATGTGGAGGAAGCTGCCGTGCAGCCAGCTCGCGCTCAGGATCGTCCACCACGCCGACCGGACGAACACCGGGTACGCGCCGCTCGCGCCGAGCAGCTGAAGCGCGGCGGACGACGGGGCGAGAAACGACATGCCGCCGCCCGCAATCTGCATCTGCGACCCGGAGAGCAGCAGCGAGATCACGTAGAGCACCGCGCAGGCGCCGACGACGAACTGCGCGAACCCGAAGCGCGAGCCGATCTGCCGCAACAGCGGCGCGAACCCGAACATGCCGGGTCTGACGCGGCCGCAGGTATAGCAGCGGTCGTCGTTCACGCCGACGAGCGACCCGCAGCCTGGACAGACGACCGACCCCGTCGTCCGCCGATTCAGAATGCCCACTACTCCTTCACCTTCGGCCGCATGTTCGCGGCCAGGATCCGCTTCCGCAACCGGATGCTCGACGGCGTCACCTCGACCAGCTCGTCGTCGTTGATGAACTCGATCGCCTGCTCGAGGCCGAGCTTGCGCGGCGGAATCAGGCGGATCGCTTCGTCGGCGCTCGACGCGCGCATGTTCGTCTGCTTCTTCTCTTTCGTGACGTTCACGTCCATGTCGTTCGGCCGCGCGTTCTCGCCGATGACCATGCCCTCGTACACCTGCGTGGCCGGGTCGATGAAGATCTCGCCGCGCTCCTGCAGGTTGAAGATGGCGTAGGACGTCGCGACGCCCGGCCGGTCGGCCACGAGCGCGCCGTTGGCGCGCGCCGGAATCGCGCCGTGCCACGGCTCCCAGCTCGCGAAGATGTGGTTCATGATGCCGGTGCCCTTCGTGTCGGTCATGAACTGCGACCGGAATCCGATGAGGCCCCGCGCCGGGATCCGGAACTCGAGGCGGACGCGCCCGCTGCCGTTGTTCACCATCTTCGTCATCACGCCCTTGCGCTCGCCCACCTGCGCGATGACGACGCCCTGGTGATCCTCGGGGACGTCGATCACCAGATCCTCGACAGGTTCCACGACGACGCCGTTGATCTCCTTGGTGACGATATCGGGGCGCGAGACCTGGAGCTCGAACCCCTCGCGGCGCATCATCTCGATGAGGATCGACAGCTGCAGCTCGCCGCGGCCGACGACTTTGATCTGCTCGGGCGTGTCGGTCGGCTCGACGCGAATCGACACGTTGCCGAGGAGCTCCTTGTCGAGCCGGTCCTTGAGCTGGCGCGACGTCACGTACTGCCCCTCGCGTCCCGCCACCGGCGACGTGTTGACGCCGAAGATCATCGACACGGTCGGCTCGTCGATCGCGACGGGGGGGATCGGATTCGGGTGCTCGAGGTCGGTAATCGTCTCGCCGATGGTGATGTCTTCGATGCCCGCCAGACAGACGATGTCGCCCGCCGCCGCTTCCTGGATGTCGATCCGCTTCAGGCCGTCGAACGCGTACAGCTTGGTGACCTTCGTCTCGTGAAGCTTCTGGTCGAGCTTGCAGACGACCACCTGATCCCCGATCCTGACGCGCCCGTTGAAAATGCGCCCGATGGCGATGCGTCCGACGTAGTCGCTCGAATCGAGGTTGGCCACCAGCAGCTGCAGCGGCGCGTCCGGGTTGCCGCGCGGCGGCGGCACCGACGCGACGACGGCGTCGAAGAGCGGACGGAGGTCAACGCCCGGCGTCTCGGCGTCGAGGCTGGCGGTGCCGGTGCGCGCGTTGGTATAGAGGATCGGAAAGTCGAGCTGCTCTTCGGTCGCGTCGAGGTCGATGAACAGGTCGTAGATTTCGTTGAGCACTTCCGCCGCGCGGGCGTCCGGCCGGTCGATCTTGTTGATGACGACGATCGGCGTCAGGCGGCGCTCGAGCGCCTTGCGCAGCACGAACCGCGTCTGCGGCAGCGGCCCCTCCGAGGCGTCCACGAGCAGCATGACGCCGTCCACCATCGACAGCGTGCGCTCGACTTCCCCGCCGAAATCGGCGTGGCCGGGCGTGTCGACGATGTTGATCAGCAGATCCTGGTAGTGAACGGCGGTATTCTTGGCGAGGATGGTGATGCCGCGCTCGCGCTCGAGCTCGTTGCTGTCCATGGCGCGCTCGGCCACGCGCTCGTTCGCGCGAAACGTGCCGCTCTGGTGCAGCAGCGCGTCCACGAGCGTGGTCTTCCCGTGATCGACGTGGGCGATGATCGCGACGTTACGGCGCAACGGATTGGCCACTTCCGACGAAGACATCTTCCCAGTGTAGCAGGGAACGGAAATATCGAGGTGACGCGATGAGGCGCAGCACGGATCGGATCCTCACGACGCACGTCGGACGTCTCGACGGGCCGCCCGAGATGCGATCGCTCGTGCAGGCGTTCCGCGCCGGGAAGCCGATCGACACCGGCGCGCTGACGGCGCTGCTGCCCGCGGCAACGGCATTCGTCGTCCGGAAACAGCGCGAGGCGGGCATCGACGTCATCAGCGACGGCGAGGTCGGCGCCATCGGCTACGGCCTCGCGCACTACGGACAGCGCCTCAGCGGCCTCTCGGCCCGCGCCGCCGGTCCGGACGACCCGGCGTGGATGACGCTCCGCACGGGCGAGCGCATCGAGTTCGCCGACTTCTACCGCGAGTACAGCTGGGTGGCGCCCGCCGAGCGCGTCGTCGTCTCGGGGCCGATCGCGTTCGTCGGGCACGAGGTCGTCAAGAAGGAGATCGCGATCTTCCAACAGACGCTGAAGGAGGCCGGCGCGCCGGTCGAGGACGCGTTCATGTGCGTGCTCGCGCCCGGCTGGCTCGAGCACTTCTTCCACAACGAGCACTACCCGAACGACGAGGCGTATCTCTTCGCGCTCGCCGACGCGATGCGGCACGAGTACCGGGCCGTCATCGACGCCGGGCTCATCCTGCAGATCGACGACCCGGCGCTCCCCGACACCTACGACATGATCGTGCCCGCGCCGCCGATCGACGAGTACCGCCGGTTCGCCGAGGTGCGCGTCGCCGCGCTGAACCACGCGCTCGAGGGGCTCCCGAACGATCGCATCCGCTATCACATGTGCTGGGGCAGCTGGCACGGTCCGCATACCCACGACCTGCCGCTCACGCACATCGTCGATCTGATGCTGCGCGTGCATGCCGGCGCGTATTCCATCGAGGCGGCCAACCCGCGGCACGAGCACGAATGGAAGATCTGGCAGAAGACGAGACTGCCGGACGGCGCCATCCTGATTCCCGGCGTCGTCAGCCACGCCACCAACGTCGTCGAACATCCGGAGCTGATTGCGGATCGGATTGTCCGGTTCGCGGGTCTGGTCGGCCGCGAGAACGTGATCGCGAGCACCGACTGCGGCCTCGGCTACCGCGTCCACCCGCAGATCGCGTGGGCCAAGCTGAAGGCGCTCGTCGAGGGCGCCGCACTCGCGTCGAAACAGCTCTGGCGGCGCTGACAAACGCCGCGCGTTCTTCACGACCATGTCGCGGCCGGCAGCGGCTGCGACGGCCGGTCTAGCGCTCGGTGCGGATCGTGTAGTCGGTCCACTCCTTGATCCTGCCGTCCTTCACGAAGAAGACGCCGACGCCTTCCCACGTGAACGGCCGCGAGGTCATGAAGCGATCGATCCGGTGCGTGATGACGATCGGCCCCGACGCCTTCGCGTCCAGAATGCGGAACTCGACGAGCGACGCGTCGTCGAGCACGCGCTTCACGCGCGCGGTGATGGCGTCGTGCCCCGTGAGCGCGGGCGTCGTCTCCGTCATGCGATAGACGCAGTCGTCGGCAAGGAACGGCAGCACGCGGGCCATGTCGCGCGT
>CAZOIK010000293.1:0-2848 GCA_964579765.1 uncultured Bifidobacteriaceae bacterium | reverse complement strand
CGCTCATCCGCGCCGCGAAGGCCGCGCACGAGGTCCGCACCTCGTCGCGCTTCGGCGTCACGGCGTCCTCGTGCGACGTGGACATGCGCGCGGTCCGCGACTACGTGCAGCGTCGAGTCCAGGAGATCTATCAGCCCACGGCGCCCGAGGCGCTCGCGCACGAAGGCATCGACGTCGTGCTCGGCGCCGCGGCGTTCGAAGACGCCGCCACCCTCGTCGTCGGCGACCACGCAATCACGGCGGGCGCGTACCTCATCTGCACCGGGGCGACGCCGTTCGTGCCGGACGTGCCTGGCCTCGCGCACGTCCCGTACTTCACATATCACACCGTCTTCGACGTCTCGCACCTTCCGAGCTCGCTGACGATCATCGGCGGCGGGCCGCTTGGCGTGGAGCTCGGGCAGGCGTATCAGCGGCTCGGGGCCGCGGTGACCATCGTGGCCCCGCGCCTGCTGCCGCACGACGATCCCGCGGCCGCCGCCGTGCTTCGACGCGTCCTCGAGCGCGAGGGACTCCGTCTCGTCGCCGGACGCGCGTCGTCTGTCCGGCAGGAAGGCAAGGCGATCGTGGTGACCAGCGATCGCGGCGACGACGTCCGCGGCGAGATGCTGCTCGTGGCGGCCGGACGCCGTCCGAACATCGACGGCCTCGCGCTCGATCGCGCCGGCATCGTCCACTCGGCGCGCGGGATCACGGTGGACGATCGGTTGCGCACCAACGTCCCGCACGTCTACGCGGCCGGCGACGTCCTCGGGCGCGAGCAGTTCTCGCACGTCGCCGGGTGGCAGGCGTTCGAGGCCGCGCGCAACGCGCTTCTGCCCGGCGGCAGTTCGGGGCGGCCCAACCCGATGGCGTGGGTCACGTTCACCGATCCCGAGGTCGCGCAGGTCGGACTGACGGAAGCGGCGGCGCGCGAACGGTTCGGCGATCGCCTGTCGGTCAGCCGGTGGGATTTGCCCCGCGTGGACCGCGCGAGATGCGACGGCGACGAAGACGGCTTCATCACGCTGATTGCGGACGGCGACGGCACGATCGTCGGCGCCACGATCGTCGCGTCGCGTGCAGGCGAGATGAGCGGCGAGATCAGCCTCGCGATCGCGCAGGGCTTGACGGTCGGCGACCTCTCGACCGCGGTTCATGCCTATCCGACGTACACGACGGCGCTGCAGCAGATGACCAGCGACATGGCGACCACGCGGTGGACGTCCAGCGCGACGGGACGCCTGGTCGGCCGGCTGCTGGGGTTTCAAACGTAGATCCAGATGTAGTGCGGACCTTCAGGTCCGCCGTTCGCAGGACTGAAGGCCTGCACTACGTACCGTTTCTCTGGAGCGACGATGCAGAAGCACGATGCCGACTATGTGTTCTACGAGCTGACGCGCAGCATCTGCCCGCAGTGCCGGCGCGTGATCGACGCGCAGGTCGTCCTGCGCGGCAACAAGGTCTACATGCGGAAGCGCTGTCCCGCCTGCGGGCCGTTCGAGGCGCTCGTCTACGGTGACGCGGACGCGTACGTGGCGAACGGCCGGTTCAACAAGCCCGGCACGATCCCGCTGGCGTTTGGCACCGAGCGCGAGAACGGATGTCCGCACGACTGCGGGCTCTGCCCGGATCATCAGCAGCACACGTGCCTCGGCATCATCGAGGTCAACAGCGTGTGCAACATGGACTGCCCGCTCTGCTTCTCGACGGCGGGCCCCGGCTTCAGCCTGACGCTCGAGGAAGTCGAAGCCATGCTCGACGACTTCGTCCGCACCGAGGGCGTGCCCGAAGTCGTGCAGTTCTCGGGCGGCGAGCCGACCATCCACCCGCAGATCGTCGAGTTCGTCCGGGCCGCGAAGGCGCGCGGCATCCGGTTCGTGATGATCAACACCAACGGCAAACGCATCGCCCGCGACGACCGGTTCGTCGAAGAGCTGGCCGAGCTGCAGCCGGCGTTCTATTTCCAGTTCGACGGCTTCGAGCGCGCGACGTCGCTGCGCCTGCGCGCCGACGCGGACATCGTCGAGGAACGCATCCGCGCGCTCGATCGACTGGCCGCGGCCGGTCTGCACGTGACGCTCGTCCCGGCCGTCGAGCGCGGCGTCAACGAGCACGAACTCGGCCGCATCGTCGATTTCGCGATCGCGCACCCGGCCGTGCGCGGCGTCAACTTCCAGCCGGCGTTCCACGCCGGACGCCATCCTGGCCACGACCCGCTGCAGCGGATCACGATTCCGGACATCCTCCGCCTGGTCGAGGAGCAGACGAGCGGACGCTTCGTGCGCAGCGACTTCATCCCGGTGCCGTGCTGCTTCCCGACGTGCAACGCGGTGACGTACGCCTTCGTGGACGGCGACCGCGTCGTCCCCCTGCCGCGCATCGTGAACGTGTACGACTACCTCGACTACATCACCAACCGCGTCGTCCCCGACTTCAGCGTCGAGATCCGCGGCGCACTCGAGGGGCTGTGGTCGTCGTCTTCAGTGGCCGGATCGCAGAAGTCGCTCGACCAGCTGTCGCTGTCGTGCCAGGCGTGCGGCCTGCCCGAGGCGACGACGATTGGCGATCTGGCCGATCGCATGCTCATGATCATGGTCCAGGACTTCATGGACGCGTGGACGTTCAACCAGAAAAACCTCATGAAGTGCTGTAAGGAGTTCCTCCTCCCCGGCGGCACGCAGATTCCCTTCTGCGCGTACAACACGATCGGCTACCGCGAGCAGGCGCGGGCGCAGCTCGAGGCACTCGAGCCCGAGCGACGGCAGGCGCGCGCGGACGGGCGGCGCTTCGAGCCGCGACCGATCACGTTCAGCTTTCCCGCGGGTCCGGCGTGAGCGACGACGTCAAGCAGTGCTGCGCGCGGCTG
>CAZOIK010000292.1:0-10116 GCA_964579765.1 uncultured Bifidobacteriaceae bacterium | reverse complement strand
CGAGCGCCCGCGCCGACAGCACGAGCACGCCCGCAATCCACGCGGCCGCCAGCCATCGCGCGGCGTCCTCCGGCAGGGGCACGGGGGCGGGCGCCGGCAACGCGAACGCCGACAGCGCGAGGAGCGCCGCGCCGCAGCAGGCGACGGCGTAGCGCACGCGGACCGCCGACACCGGCAGCACGCGCGCGGCGGCGGCGGCGAGCCCCGCGATGACGGCGCCGTCGATGAGCGAAGCGATCGCGCGCGCGGCGATCGCGGTCGCGAGCGCGCCGGCGAGGCCGTCAGTCATGACGAGTGCGACGGCCCCGCTCGGCCAGCAGTCGCTCCATCTGCGCGATCTCGTCGTCGGAGGCCACGTCCGAGCCGAACACCTGCAGCATCAACGTCGCCGCAGACCCGCCGAACGCCCGGTCGATCAGGTCGCGCAGGAGGTGCCGCTGCGTGTCCGCCTGCGAGACCCGCGCGCGGTACACGTGGCTGCGGCTCGACGCGTCGCGGACGACGAGCCGCTTCTCCGTCATGATCTGGACGGTCTTGAGGATCGTGGTGTAGCCGCGCGGCTTCTGCCGGTCGAGCACGTGGTGGATGTCGCGCACGGTGCTCGGCCCGCGCGTCCACAGGACGCGGAGGACTTCCAGCTCGGCGTCGGTGGGCATCGGCGGGCGCTTGACCATCGCGCCGGACGATATACGGAAGCCTCCGTAGATGTCAACGGAGCCCTTCGTACTTTCCGCCGGATCGCGGGCCTGACAGCCCGCGCGACGAAGCCGCCGTTGGGATCGTGTGCTACAGTGCAGGACGAGCATGGCCTCGTTGCGGCGGAACCTGGCGTGGATCGCGTGCCTCTGGCTCTGCACGCAGTTCGCAGTGCTGACCGCCGCACCCGTGTCGCTGTGCACCACGGCGCCGGCCGCCGCGGCCGACGAGGTCACGTGCACCTGCACGCACGGCCCCGACGCGAACTGCCCGATGCATCACCATCGGGCGCCCTCGAAATCGTCGGACTGCAAGTGCCGCGGCACCTCGCCCGCGTCGAACACGACGGTCGTGCCAATTCTGCTCGACCAGGCCGGCATCCTGACGTCCCCGTCGATCGACATCGGCAGACCGGACGCCTCCCCACTCGTCGTCGGCTCCCACACGGTCGCCGCGAACTGGATCGCCGTTCCCGACGGCCCGCCGCCCCGCGCGTAACGCATCTCACTCGTTTTTCAGCCCAAATTCGTTTTCGCCTCCGGTGTCGTGCGCCGCGGTCCGCCGTGGCCCGCATGACGTGGAGGACGTGAGGTGTGTTCATGCGACCTGTACTTCGTCGGTCGCCAATGCTGGTATCGGCGATCGTGTGTGTGCTTGTGTGGTGTGCACGGCCTGCGCGCGCGCAGGAGACCATCAACTCGGCGAGCGTCAGCGGACGCGTCACCGATCCCCAGAACGCCGTCGTGCCCGGCGCGCTGGTCGTCGCGAAACAGACCCAGACCAACGTGCAGGCGGAGGCCGTCACCGACAAGGACGGTCGGTTCCGCTTCCCGTACCTGAAAGTCGGTCCGTACGAAGTCACCGTGCACCTGCAGGGCTTCGCCACCGCGACGCGCGTGCTGACGCTGACCGTCGGCTCCGCGTTCGACCTCCAGATCCCGCTCAGCGTGGAGAGCGTCAATGCCGTCGTCACCGTCACCGCCGCGCCGACGGTCATCGAAGCCGCGCGCAGCCAGATCGCCGGCACGGTGTCGCAGACCGAGATCGAGCACCTGCCGATGAACGGCCGCCAGTTCCTCGACATCGCCCTGCTCGTCCCCGGCGTCTCGCCGACCAACACGCAGAGCACGCAGCTCTTCGCCGAGACCTCGGCCGTCCCCGGCCAGGGCATCTCGATCGGCAGCCAGCGCAACTTCTCGAACAGCTTCATCGTGGACGGCCTGTCGGACAACGACGACGCGGCGGGATTGAGCGGGATTCCGTACGGCGTCGATGCGGTCGATCAGTTCCAGGTCGTGACCTCCGGCGGCCAGGCCGAGTTCGGCCGCGCGCTCGGCGGCTACGTGAGCGTCGTGACGAGGAGCGGAACGAACGACACGCACGGCACGGGATACGGCTACTTCCGCGACGACAGCCTCAACGCGAGCAACCCGCTGCTCGGCTCGACGCTGCCGATGGACCAACAGCAGTTCGGCGCCAGCCTCGGCGGGCCGATCGTCGCGAACCGGACGTTCTATTTCGCCAACGTCGAAGCACGGCGGCTGCACCAGTCGGGGCTCGTGACCATTGCCGACGCCAACGCCGCCGCGATCAATGCGCGGCTCACGGCCGTCGGCTACCCGGGCTCGCCCGTCGCGACGGGCGTGTACGCGAACCCGGTTGACAGCACGAACGTGTTCGGCCGCGTCGATCACCAGGTGAGCGGCCGCGATCAGCTGACGGCGCGCTTCAGCCAGTACGACGTGACGTCGAGCAACTCGCGAGGCGCCGGCGGGCTCAGCGCGCCCAGCGCGTCGGCCGGCCTCGACAACGTCGATAGCCAGGCGTCGGTGGCGAATATCTGGACGCTGTCGCCCTCGACCGTCAACGAGACGCGGGCGCAGTTCGTCTACGGCAACCTGTCGGCGCTGCCGACCGATCCCATCGGGCCGGCCGTGTCGATTGCGGGCGTCGCCTCGTTCGGCACGCTGTCGGGCAGTCCCCAGGGCCGCGTCAACAAGATGACCGAGGTCATCGACAACCTCTCGCATCAGGCGGGCGCGCACGCGCTGCGCGCGGGCGTCGATCTTCTGTACAACGCCGACACGATCACGTTCCCGCGCTCGACGCGCGGCAGCTACAGCTTCTCGTCGATGGCGAACTTCCTGAAGGGGGTCTACAACAACGCTGGCTTCACGCAGACGTTCGGCACGACTGTCGTCTCGCAGACGAATCCGAATCTGGGCCTGTACGCGCAAGACGAGTGGCACGCGAGGACGGATCTGACGATCAACGCCGGCGTCCGCTACGACCTGCAGTGGCTGCAGACGATCGCGCTCGACACGAACAACGTGTCGCCGCGGCTCGGGTTCGCCTGGACGCCGACCGCGTCGCAACACACGGTGGTCCGCGGCAACGCCGGCCTCTTCTACGATCGCGTCCCGCTGCGCGCGCTTGCCAACGCGATCCTCTCGGCCGGCAACACGTCGAATCTCGCCAACCTGCAGCAGAACAGCATCAGCCTGTCGCCCGGCCAGGCCGGCGCACCGGTGTTCCCCGCCACGCTGCCGGTCGCGGTCGCCTCGGCGGTGCTGCCCAGCCTGTCCACGATGGATCCGCGCATGCAGAACGCGTACTCGCGGCAGGCGAGCGTCGAAGTCGAGCAGCAGATCGGCGAACGGCACACGATCAGCGTCGGCTATCAGTACACGCGCGGCGTCAACCTGATCGCGTCGATCAACCAGAACGTCCCGAGCTGCGTCGCCGTCGGCACCAACAACGGCTGCCGGCCGGTTTCGACGTACGCGAACAACAGCCAGTACTCGCCGGCCGGCTCCTCGGCATATCATGGCCTGACCGTCTCGCTCGTGCGTCGTCCGGAGACATGGGGCTCGTACCGCGTGTCGTACACGCTGTCGAAAGCGATGGACAACGTCGGAGAGTTCTTCTTCAGCTCGCCGATCGATCCATTCGACATCAACAAGGACTGGGGCCGCAGCGACGACGACCAGCGGCACCGGCTCGTGCTGAACGGCGACGTGAACGTCGCCGGGTTCCAGGTGAGCGGGCTGCTGCGCTATTACTCCGCGCTGCCGCTCAACATCACCTCGGGCGTGACGACGGTCCAGGGCACGGCGGGACGGCCCGTCGTCAACGGCGCGTTCATCGCGCGCAACTCCGGCACAGGGCCCGACTTCTTCAGCCTCGACGCGCACGTGAGCCGCATCGTCGCGTTGACGAGCGGGCTTCGCCTCGAACTGACCGTGGAGGGCTTCAACCTCGCCAACCGGACGAACGTCGTCGCGCTCAACGGCAACTTCGGCGCAGGCGCGTATCCGACCAATCCGTCCGCCGCGTTCGGACAGGTGACGGCGGTCGGCGACCCGCGATCGTTCCAGCTCGCGGCGCGCGTGCGATTCTGAAAGGACGTCCTCGATGCCGTACGTGATTCGAACGCTCGGAACGGCTGCGGCGGCCGCCGTGGTCGCCGCCGCCATCGTCTCGGCCGAGGCGCCGTCCGCATCGCGCGGCGTGGACCTCGCGGTGCCGGGACGCGCCAACGCCACGCCCACGATGGCCGCGCGCGATCGCTTCGTCGCGGTCGCCTGGGGCGCGAGCACGCCGCGAGGCGCCACCGACGTCTACACCGCGATCAGCCGCGACGGTGGACGGACGTTCGGCGCGCCGGTGCGCGTGAACGGCGTCTCCGGCCGCGCGTCGCTCGGCGGCGAACAGCCGCCGCACGTCGCGCTGATCCCACGCGCCGGCGCCGATCCCGACGTCCTCGTGCTGTGGACGGCCAAGGAGAACGACGGCACGCGGCTGCTGACCGCGCGATCGACCGACGGCGGCCGATCGTTCGGCCGGGCGTCGGCGGTCGCGGGGAGCGTGGCGGCGGGCAACCGCGGCTGGGAGTCGCTCGGGATCGATCGCGACGGCCGGCCCGTCGCCGTGTGGCTCGATCACCGCGAGCTCGCCGGCGCGAGCGGCGCCGCCATGCATCACGCGGCGCACGAACACGGCGCGACGTCGTCTCCACCGGCCGTGACGGCCGATGGCGTCGCCCGTGCGCAGCGCTCGAAGCTGTACTTCGCGCGGCTCGACGACCCGTCCAGCGCGCACGCCGTCGCCGGCGGCGTGTGTTACTGCTGCAAGACGGCGGTCGCCACCTCGGCGGACGGAGCCGTCTACGCGGCGTGGCGCCACGTCTATCCCGGCAACCTCCGGGACATCGCGTTCGCCGCCTCGCACGACGGGGGCCGCACATTCGTGCCTCCGGTGCGCGTGAGCGAGGACGGCTGGGCGCTCGACGGCTGCCCCGAGAACGGGCCAACCCTCGCTGTCGGCGCCGGCGGCATCGTGCACGTCGTCTGGCCGACGCTCGTGCCCGCCTCCTCTCCAGACACCGAGCCGTCGCTCGCGCTGTTCTACGCCGCGACGACGGACGGCCAGCGGTTCTCGCCGCGGCAGCGTCTGCCCACGCGCGGGACGCCGCGCCATCCGCAGATGATCGCGAAGCCCGACGGATCGCTCGTCATCGCCTGGGACGAAGAGGTGGCCGACGGACGGCGCCGCGTCGCCGCCGTCTTCGCGACGGCTGGCGGTTCGTCGCTGCGCATCGCCGCCGTGCCGCTCGACGAGGACGGCGCGCGCGGCGAGTACCCTGTCGTGGCCGCCGGCACGGATGCGATGCTCGTCGCATGGACCAGTGGCGAGCCGATACGCTCGGTGATCCGCGTGGTTCGCGTGCCGTAGACGTCAGGCGGCGACCCACGCCGCCTGACGTGGCCCGACGCCTTCATGCCACGATCATAAAAAACCTCGACGGGGACTTTTTCGCCGCTGCGCTGAAATCTTCCAGAACCTGTCCTCAACAGCCGGACAATCGCGCCGGTTGCGCCTGTGCGAGCGTCCGGCGCGAGTCGGGCACGCAGGAGGTACTCGAAGTGGCCGCCGGCGCGCGCCAGCGTCGCCGGGCCCGCGCTGCGCCATCGCCGGACGACGCTGATGACACAACGTGGGCATGATGAAGCCCCTGTGTCTCAGGCCGGATCACGATTGGATGGGTGAGGCGATCCTTGATCATGCGCAGACCTGGGACGCAGACCTGATCGTGATGGGAGTGCACGGGCGAACAGGGACTGGGCAGCGTCGGTCGCCGTCGTGCTGAAGCCGGAGGAGCATTCAAGGCCGGACAGGCTGTTCGAAGACTGAACCCCGGCAGACCGTGGGCTTAATCTTGCATCGTTCTACAGGTGCCTCAAACGAAACTGCTTCTGGCTATCAACCGCGGCTCGTCGAACGTGAAGTGCGCGTTGTTCACGCACGCGGAACGTCCGAGCCTGCTTGGACACGGAGTGCTCGACGGCACCGGCACCCCCGCCGTATCAGGGCTCCTCGCCTGGGTTGACGCTCACGCTGACCGCAATGCGGTTGCCGCGGTCGGACACCGGATCGTGCACGGCGGGCCGACTTACGTCGCGCCGCAGATGATCACGCCGCAGGTGCGGGACGACCTTGCGCGACTCGTGCCGTTCGCGCCAAATCACCTGCCGGACGAGATTGCACTCGTCGATGCGCTACAGAAGTACGCTCCCGGCACTCCGCAGGTCGCGTGTTTCGACACCGCGTTTCACGCGCAGATGCCCGACGTCGCACGCAGGCTGCCGATTCCCGCGGCGTACGATCGGCGAGGCATCCGCCGCTACGGGTTCCACGGCCTGTCGTACATGTTTCTGATGGAAGAACTGTCGCGCATGGCTGACGACGGCGGCCGCGTCATCCTCGCGCATCTGGGGAACGGATCCAGCCTGGCCGCGGTTCGCGACGGCGTCAGCATCGACACCACAATGGCGTTCACGCCGATCGGGGGCGTGGTGATGAGCACGCGAAGCGGCGATCTCGATCCCGGCGTCGTCACGTACATGGCGCGAAGCGAGGCCTTGTCCGGCGATCAACTCGAGGAGATTCTCAGCACGCGCTCCGGATTGCTCGGACTGTCGGGAACAACCGGCGACATGCAGCAGTTACTCGCGCGCGAGCGCGACAACGCGTCAGCGCGGCTCGCCGTACAGGCGTATGTCTATTCGGTGCTGAAGGCGATCGGCGCATTCGCCGCAGTCCTCGGCGGGGTTGATACGCTGGTCTTCTCTGGCGGCATCGGAGAACACGCGGCAATCATCCGATCTCGGCTTTGCAGCGCGCTCGCCTTCCTCGGCGTGTCCGTGGACTCGGCGGCGAACGAGTCGCATGCGGGCGTCATTTCACGCGACGGCAGCCGCGTCACCGTTCGCGTGATTCCGACCAACGAAGAACTGATGATCGCGCGCGCGACATATCGTCTCGTCGCGGAGGGAACGTGACATGCCGGCGACTCCTGAACTCCTCGATCGCATCGACGCGTACTGGCGCGCGGCGAACTATCTCGCCGTCGGGCAGATCTACCTGCTCGACAATCCGCTCCTGCGCGAGCCGTTGTTGCCGGCGCACATCAAACCGCGGCTGCTCGGCCACTGGGGGACGACGCCTGGTCAGAACTTCGTCTACGCGCACTTGAATCGAGCGATCGTCGAGCACGGGCTCGACATGATCTACATCTCGGGGCCCGGGCACGGCGGACCAGCGGTCGTCGCGAACACGTATCTCGAAGGGACCTACTCGGAGATCTACCCGGCCGTGTCGCAGGACACCGACGGGATGCGGCTGCTCTTCCGCCAGTTCTCGTTCCCGGGCGGCATCCCGAGCCATGCTGCACCTGAGACACCCGGCAGCATCCACGAGGGCGGCGAGCTCGGATACTCGCTGAGTCATGCCTTCGGCGCTGTCTTCGACGATCCCGATCTCATCGTGGCGTGCGTCATCGGCGACGGCGAGGCGGAGACCGGACCGCTCGCGACTGCGTGGCACTCGAACACGTTTCTCAATCCTATTACCGACGGCGCCGTGCTGCCGATTCTGCATCTGAACGGCTACAAGATCGCGAATCCGACAGTGCTGGCGCGCATCCCGCGCGAGCGGCTCGAGCAACTGCTGCGCGGTTACGGGTGGATCCCGCGTTTCGTCGAAGGCGACGATCCGGTGACGATGCATCGGCTGATGGCAGACACGCTCGATCGCGTCATCGACGACATCCGCTCTATCCAACGCGCCGCGAGGGAGTCCGGGATCGCACGCGCGGCGGCATGGCCGATGATCGTGTTGGTTACACCGAAGGGCTGGACCGGTCCGAAGGTCGTCGACGGCCAGCGCATCGAAGGCACGTTCCGCGCCCACCAGGTACCGCTCAGCGATCCGGCGGGCAACCCGGAACATCTCGCCATTCTCGACGCGTGGATGCGAAGTTACCGCCCCGACGACCTGTTCGATGCGCGCGGGTCGTTGCGGCGTGATCTCGCCGCGCTTGCGCCCACCGGCGAGCGCCGCATGGGCGCGAACCCGCACGCGAACGGCGGACTGCGACTCCGCGACCTGCGTATCCCCGACTTTCGGACGTACGCCGTCGACGTGACGGAGCCCGGCCACGTCGACGCCGAGGACACGCGCGTCGTCGGCCGTTTTCTGCGCGATGTGATCCGCGCCAACGACGCAGACCGCAACTTCCGCCTGTTTGGCCCGGACGAAACGGTCTCCAATCGCCTCGACGCCGTGTTCGAATCGACCCGCCGGCAGTGGGAAGCACGGATCGAGGCCGACGATGAGTGGCTCGCGCGCGACGGGCGCGTGATGGAGATGCTCAGCGAGCATCAGTGCGAGGGTTGGCTCGAGGGTTACTTACTGACGGGCCGGCACGGCGTGTTCAATACGTACGAAGCCTTCGCGCACATCGTAGACTCGATGTTCAATCAGCACGCCAAGTGGCTCAAGGTCTCGCGCGGACTGGCGTGGCGTCGGCCCATCGCATCGCTCAATTACGTGCTCTCCAGCCACGTCTGGCGCCAGGATCACAACGGCTTCACGCATCAGGATCCCGGGTTCATCGATCACGCCGTCAACAAGAAAGCCGAGGTCGTCCGCGTCTATCTGCCGCCGGACGCGAACTGCCTGCTGAGCGTGATGGACCACTGTCTCCGCAGCCGCAACTACGTGAACATCGTCGTCGCCGGCAAGCATCCCGCGCCGCAGTGGCTCGACATGGACACCGCCGTACGACACTGTGCGGAAGGCATCGGGATCTGGCCGTGGGCGAGCAATGACGACGGGGCTGAGCCGGATCTGGTGATGGCTGCGGCGGGAGACGTGCCGACGCTCGAGGTGCTCGCAGCGACTGCGCTCCTCCGGTCGCATCTCCCCGCGCTCAGGATTCGCGTGATCAACGTCGTCGATCTGATGAAGCTGCAGCCCGCCACGGAGCACCCACACGGGCTGAGCGACATCGACTTCGACCAGCTCTTTACGAAGAACAAGCCGGTCATCTTCGCCTACCACGGCTACCCCTGGTTGATTCACCGGCTGACCTATCGGCGGACCAATCACCACAACGTGCACGTCCGCGGCTATAAGGAAGAAGGCACGATCACGACGCCGTTCGACATGGCAGTCCTGAACGATCTTGATCGTTATCACCTGGCGGCGGATGCGATCGATCGGTTGCCGCAACTCGGTTCGCGGGCGGCGTATGTCAAACAGCTTCTCGCCGATCGCCTGACGGAGCACCGGACCTACATACGCGAACACGGCCAGGACATGCCCGAGATTCGCGACTGGCGATGGCCGAGCTTTGGCGACAAGAGTGGTACAACCTGGGCATGAACAAAGCCCTGTGTTCGGCCGGTTTCCTGCTCGCGCTCCATGCGCCATCCGCGATGGCGCAGGGAGTGTCCCCCGCGGCCGCGCCGCTGCAGCTCGGCGCGCTCCAGCGCGCGGCGCAGGCCGCCGACGCCCGCGCGAGCGAGATCGGCGACCTGGCGCGCCAGACGGATCTGCGGCTGCGCAACCTCGACGTCGAGCGGCTGCCGTCGGTGACGACGCTCGGCCAGACGCAGATTCAGTCCGACGTGCCGACCGCGCCGTTCGCGCTGCCGAACGGCGAACCAGCGTTCGCACCACCGAAATTCAGCTACGACGCCTCGCTGCGCGTCGATCAGCGCCTGTTCGATCCGTCGCTCGGACCGCGGCGCGCGCTCGAGCAGGCCACGCTCGCCGAATCGCAGGCGCGCGTGCGGACGTCGATCTTCGCGCTCCGCGCCGACGTCAACGAGGCGTTCTTCACGGCGGCGCTCCTCCAGGAGCAGCTCGGCGCGCTCGACGCGTCGATCGACGACCTGACCGCGCGGCTGCGCGACGTCACGGCGCGCGTCCGCGCGGGCACGGCGCTCCAGAGTGAGGCGGATGCGGTCGACGCCGCAATCCTCAGCGAGCGCCAGCAGGCCGACGAGCTGCGCGCGAACCGATCGGCGGCGCTCGCGCGGCTGTCGCAGCTTGCCGCGCGGCCGATCGGCGCCG
>CAZOIK010000291.1:0-22748 GCA_964579765.1 uncultured Bifidobacteriaceae bacterium | reverse complement strand
CGAGTAGCCGAGGCCGAGGTCGTCGTACACGCGCGCGATGAGCCGCAGCATCCGCTCGACTTCCTCGCCAATCTGCTCGGGCGCCACGAAGCAGTGCCCGTCGTCCTGCGCGAACTGGCGGACGCGCGTCAGGCCCGAGAGCACTCCGGCCAGCTCGTTGCGGTGCAGCGGCGTCTGCTCGTGGAAGCGGATCGGCAGCTCGCGATAGCTGTGGACGTCGCTCGCGTAGAGCAGGAAGTGGCCAGGGCAGTTCATGGCCTTCATGGCCATTTCTTCGTTCTCGGCGCCCTGCACCTGGAACATGTTCTGGCGATAGTGCGCCCAGTGCCCGGAGGTTTCCCACAGCGCCTTGTTGAAGAGGATCGGCGTCTTCACTTCGACGTAGCCGTTCGGCAACAGCAGGTCGCGCATGTAGTTCGCGAGCGCGTTGTACAGCGTCGTGCCCTTGTCCTGCCAGAACGCCGCGCCCGGCGCCCACTGGTGGAACGTGAAGAGCCCGAGCTCGCGCCCGAGCTTCCGGTGATCGCGCTTCTTCGCTTCCTCGATTTGCGTGAGGTGCGCCTTCAGCTCCTTGTCGCTGAGGAACGCGGTGCCGTAGATGCGCTGCATCGGCTGGTTGCGCGCGTCGCCCTTCCAGTAGGCATTCGAGGTGTTCAGCAGCTTGAACGCCTTGAGCTTCCCGGTGGACGGCACGTGCGGGCCGACGCAGAAGTCGATGAACGTCTCCTTGTCCTTGATCGTGTAGCAGGAGACGTCGCGCTGGCCTTCGGTCTTCTCCTCGATCAGCTGCACCTTCAGCGGCTCGCCGCGGGTCGCGAAGAAGCGCTTTGCCTCGTCGCGCGGCCACATCTGGCGCTCGTAGACGAGGTCCTGCGCCGCGAACTCGCGCATCTTGTCCTCGATCTTCTCGAGGTCCTCGGGCACGAACGGACGCGGGACGACGAAGTCGTAGAAGAAGCCTTCGTCGGTCGCCGGGCCGATGCCGCACTGCACGCCGGGAAACAGGTTGGTGACGGCCGCCGCGAGCAGGTGCGCCGTGCTGTGACGGTAGAGCGGCAGCGCCTCGGGACTCCGATCGGTGACGATCTTCACGCTCGCGTCGTGCTCGAGCGGGAACGACAGATCGACCAGCTTCCCGTCAACGACGGCGGCCAGCGCGGCCTTCGCCAGCCCAGGCGAGATCGCCGCCGCGACGTCGCGCACCGGTGCCCCGGCCGCGATGTCGCGGATGGACCCGTCGGGAAGCGTGACGTGAATCTGGCTCATTGGGGAATGGTAGGCACGGGTGGACTCGAACCACCGACCTCCTGCGTGTCAAGCAGGCGCTCTAACCTCTGAGCTACGCGCCTTTGTGTTGAAACATCACCACTGAACGAACGTTCAGTATACCAGAGAGATGTGGATTGGCTCAGTTGGCGATCGGGCGATCTGGCGATCGCACGTCGCGCGTCTCGCGTGCGCTGGCGATGACTAATCGCCAAATCACCAAGTCACCAAATGATCAAATTCAAGAGCGGCTAGGCAGCCTTTTTCTCGGCGATGCGCGCGAGTGCTTTGTCGAGCGCCGGGTCTCCGGGCGGGACGGGCTGGCCGAGCTCGACGTCCGGCAGATCGACGCCGACGGCCGGCTCGAGTCCCTTTTCGTGCAGCGGCGCGCCGGAGGGCGTCAGATACTGTGCCGTGGTCAGCCACAGCGCGCTGCCGTCGGGAAGCTTGATGAGTTTCTGGATGCCCGCGCGGCCGATGGTGTGCTGGCCGACGAGGTCCGCGCGGTGATTACCCGCGAGCGCCGCGGCAAAGAGTTCCGACGGACCGGCCGTGCCGCTGTCAACGAGCAGCACGAGCGGCATCGAGATGGCGCCGTCGCCCGCGTTGGCGACGATCATCTCGTGCGCCGGCGTGCCCTTCACGTCGCGCTGCGCCAGCGTGCCGGTGGCGACAAACAGCCGCGCGAGCGCGATGCCTTCGTCGTACGTGCCGCTGGTCGTACGGCGGATGTCGAGGACGAGGCGCGTCGCGCCCTGGCGGGTGAGCGCCGCGACTTCCGACTTGACCTGATCGACCGTGCGCGCGCCAATCGACGGCACGCGGAGGTAGCCGATACCAGACGACGCGATGCGGCCCGTCACCTCGAGCGTCGGCGGCACGTCGCGCGTCAGCTCGATGTCGTGCGGATCGGCGGCGTTGCCGCGGAAGATCGTCAGCTTCACCTTCGAGCCCGCCGCGCCGCGCAGCAGGCGCCTGCCCGCCCAGAGGCTCATGTCGCGGGTCGGCACGTCGTTGATCGCGCGGATGTAGTCGCCGGGCAGCAGGCCGGCTTTGGCCGCCGGCGAGTTCTCGCGCGTGCCAATCACGCGCAGGTAGTACTGACGCGTCAGCTCGAGCCCGGGGTCGGCCGGGGGGAGCGGTGCCGTGGACTCGAACTGCTTGACCTGCTCAGGTGTGAGATACGCGCTGTCGGCGTCGAGCGAATCGACGAGGCCGTCCATCGCGCCCTTCATCACCTTGTCGAGATTGGCCGGCTCGACGTAGTTGCTCGCGATAAGACTCACCACATCGTCGAAGATCTTGAGGTGCTGGTAGGTTTCCTCGTGCGCCATCACGCGGCCGAGCAGACCGCCGACGAGCGCGAAGGCGACCACGGGCGCGGTCACCGACAAAACCAGGGCGCGAGTCCGTGAAGTCATGGCCGTTTCTTCAGCCATTGTAGTGGATCGACGGACTGACCGTCGATGCGCAACTCGAAGTGCAGCTCGGCCGAGCCTGCCGGCGCCAGGCCGACCGTGCCGACCTGCTGTCCGCGTCCGACGCGCTCGCCCTTGGTCACAGAGATGTCGAGGAGATCGCCGTACAGGCTGAAGTTCTGGGCGCCGTGATCGACGATGACGAGCTTGCCGAAGCCGGCGAACGCATCCGCGAACGCGACCGTGCCGTCGTGGACCGCGGAGACCGGCGCGCCTTCGGCCGCCGGGATGTCGATGCCGTTCGACAGCGGATACGTCGTTGACTTGGCGGCGCGGCGCGGCCCGGTGGGCATCACCGGCCAGTCGAGGTCGCCGCGGAACGGCCGGATCGGCAGCGACGCGGCCTCGGCCGGCGCGCCGCCCGCGAGATCGTGCAGCGTCGTCTGCAGCTTGCGCTGCGCGGTTTCGAGTTCGGCGAGGAGCTGCGCGTTCAAGTCGCGCCGGCTGTCGATGTCGCTGATGCGCTCGTTGCGCGCGCGCACGGCGTCGGCGAGCGCCGCCTCGGCCCGCTCGCCGTTCTGGCGCAGCGCGTTCAGCTGGCGCCGGCGATCGTCAAGCGCCTGCCGGGCGCTCTTCAACTCCGCCAGCGTGCGCTCGCGCGAGGCGATGCGGTCGCGGTCGATCTTGGCGAGCGCCGCGAGCGTCCGCGACGCCTGGCCAACCTGCCGGACGTCGGACGTTGACAGCAGCAGCCGCAGGTACCGGCCTTGTCCCAGCTTGTAGATGTCCACGAGGCGCGCGCTCAGCTCGGGACGGCTGGCGCGGTCCTGCTGTTCGAGTTCGCGCGTGCGTTCGGTGTTTGCGGCAATCTGCGTCGCGACCTGCGACCCGTGTTCCGCGATCTGACGAAGCTCCTCGGCCTGGATCTGGCGCTCGAGCTCGAGCCGGCGGAGGTCGTTGAGGAGTGTGCGCTCGTCGGCCGTCAGCGCATCGGCTTCGCGCTGCAGCGCCTGCAGGCGCTCGCCGGCCCGGCGCGACAGCGCCTCGGCACGCGCACGATCGGTCGGCTGCGCGGCGACGAGTGCGCCGACGGCGCAGAGACAACCCGCCAGCACGGAGGAACAGAGGAGAACGGAGAATCCTCTAGAAGAGCGGCGTGCCATCGATATCTCCAGGTATCGGCACGCCGAAGTATCTCAACACCGTCGGCGCCATGTCCACGACCCGCGGGGTGTCGGTGGTCGTCGGACGGCTCGAAATGAGCGTGCCCGGTACCGACACGTAGTCGAGCCCGCGGTGCTCGGCGGACCAGCGGCGGGTGTTGGGCGAGAGCACGCTCGATCCGTGGCCGATCGCGTAGCCGGGCGCGACGCCAACCTGCAGCGCCGGCGCGTACGCCGCGTACGGGCCCGTGTAGACGTCCTCGCGCTTGTAGACGTGGGTGACGACGGGCAGCCTCGTTGACGGATCGAGGAGCGCCGTCAGGCGCGCGACGAGATGATCTTCGACACCGCGCGCCTCCGGCGCGATCGTGATGCCGCCGGCATCGTCAACCGAGGCCTTGCCGCGCAAGCCTTCCTCCGCGAGCCACCGGTCGAGGTCGAACGTCTGCGCGACGCCGTGCGCGCCATAGGCGGACATGACGATCACGGCCGTGTCGGGGCCGGCGTGCGCGACGACGTCGCCGAGGAGGTCGTCGCAGCGACGATACATGTGCTCGATCGCGTCGCCGTACTTGGCGGCCAGTGCGCGATCGTAGCCGGGCAGCGCCGGGTTCATCAGCCGCCAGGTCACGTGCTGCACGTGATCGAGCGAGTCGATGCCGCCGACGAGCACGTCCCAGTTCCGCGTGTCGATGCGCTGCAGGATGATCTGCGCGTGATCGTCGAACGCGCGGTCCACGTCGTCGAGAAACGCGCGCTCGTCGATCAGGTCGTCGTCGAGGGCCACGGCCGCGTCGGACCAGCCGAGCGTGCGGTACGGTCCGAGGCGTTCGTACAGGTCCGACGAGAGCCGGGCCGGCGAGGCGAGCGCCGCCGGCGGGCGATCGGGCCGCCATTCGATCGGCGAGGCGTACAGCGCGAAGGTCGTTCCGGCGCGCGCGAGGCAGAACTCGATCAGACCGTGGCGGTGCGAGAACCAGTGCGCGCTGAAATCAACGTCAATCCACTTGCTCCATTCGCCTTCTTCGAGGCGGAACGAGTCGCCGCCGATGCCGATCGTCGCGGCCTTGTCCTGCCGGTTCCAGAAGAGGGAGAGGGGGATCGTCAGCCCGTCAGGTCCCGACAACACCGTGCGCGCCGTGTTGCCGCTGAACGTCAGCCGGCGCCGCGCGATGCCGCGCCGCGCGACGCCGTCGTCGTCGCGCGGCACGTCGCTCGCGAAGTACGATGACGTGCCCGGTGTGTTGCGCAGGTCGGGTGTCGGCCAGCCGGACAGCAGTTCGCCGTTGGGCACCGCCTCGGGAGGAAACGTCAACGGCACGTCGAGGACGCTGCTGCGGACGCCCGCGCGGCCCGCGAGCGTCCAGAACGGCGTGCCGTGGCGGACCGACGACGGATCGCTGCCGAAAACGCCGTGCTTACCGGGGTTCAGACCAGTGGCAAACGACGCCCAGGCCGACATCGACGGCGACGGCGTGGTCTCGAGCCGCTGCAACGCGCCCTGCCGCGCGAGCTTTTGCATGTTCGGCAGCTTGCTCTCGTCCATGAAGTGGCTGACGAGGTCTGGATCGAGGCCGTCGATCGCGAGGACGATGAGCTTCTGGTGATATTGCGGCGTCTGCGGGCCGCCGCACGCGGCCACGAGGAGCGACAGAGCGACAAACAGCGCGAGTGTCACTGACGTGTGCGGGGGAAGGTGCGATTATAACATCGTGCGTGCGGTGGGCATCGACGTCGGTGCGCGGCGGATCGGTCTCGCGATTAGCGACCTCACGCGGACGCTCGCGCGGCCGCTGATGACGATCGAGGTGTCGAGCGCGGACGAGGGCGTGGCGCGCGTCGCCGCCGAAGTCGCGCGACTCGCCGGCGAAGAAGACGGCGTGTCAACCGTGGTGATTGGCCTTCCCGTGCGGCTGGACGGATCGGCCGGCGAGCAGACCGCGCGCGTCAGGGAGTTCATCACGAAGCTGGCACCCCGGATCGCCGCGCCGATCGTCACCGCGGACGAACGCCTGACGAGCGTCGAGGCCGAACAGCGCATCGCGCGTCGCAGCAAGGACTGGCGCGAGCGCAAGAAGACGCTCGACGCGGCGGCGGCGGCCGTGATCCTGCAGGACTATCTCGACGGCGGCCGCGCATGAAGAGGTTGTTCATCGTCGCGTCCCTGTGCGTGGCGCTCGCGCTCGGCGCCGCCGCGGCGTGGATCTATGCCGGCATTCGCCAGCCGTTTCGTGGATACACGGCGTCGGAGCAGTTCGTCGAAATCCCCCCGAAGCTCGGCACGAACGCCATCGGCGCCCGGCTGGTCGCCGCCGGTATCGTCCGCGATCCGATCACGTTCCGCGCCGCGATGTGGGCGGTCGGCCGCCGCACGCGACTGAAGGCGGGGGAGTATCGATTCACCGATCCCATGACGCCGCTGCAGGTGATCGACAAACTGCGTCGCGGGGACGTGTTCGTCATCCCGATCACGTTTCCCGAGGGCCTCAACGTGAAGGAGATGTCGGCCGTCTTCGAGGCGAAGGGGTTCGGGCCGGCGGAGTCGTTCGTCAACGCGGCCGGGGATCTCGAAGGCTTCCTGTTCCCCGATACGTACGAGCTCTCGCGGCATACCGACGCGCCGGCGCTGGTGATGCTGATGCACGCCGCGTTCGAGCGAGCGCTCACGCCGGAGATTCGGGCCGCGGCGGCCGACCGGGGACTCACCATCCGCCAGCTCGTGACGCTGGCGTCCATTGTCGAGAAGGAAACCGGCAACGGCGAGGAGCGGCCGCTCGTCGCCTCGGTCTACGAGAACCGGCTCCGC
Organism: uncultured Bifidobacteriaceae bacterium; assembly: GCA_964579765.1. Classification (GTDB taxonomy): domain Bacteria; phylum Acidobacteriota; class Vicinamibacteria; order Vicinamibacterales; family CAVVIG01; genus DATNBT01. The sequence continues at coordinate 16,095 of CAZOIK010000291.1, read as the reverse complement.
CTCGGGATGCCGCTGCAGTGCGACCCGACCGTCATCTACGCGCTCGAGCTCGCCGGACGCTACGACGGCAACATCCGGCGTGACGATCTGACGATCGATTCGCCGTACAACACGTACCGCTACGCCGGCTTGCCGCCCGGCCCGATTGCATCGCCGGGCCGCGCCGCGCTCGAGGCGGTCGTGCATCCGGCCGATTCAGACTATCTGTATTTCGTCAGCCGGAACGACGGCACGCATGTCTTCTCGAAGACGCTCGCCGAGCATGCGAAGAACGTGCGGAAATTTCAGGTGGAGTACTTCAGCGCTTCCCCCAGTTCAGCTTCTCGCGCAGCACCTCGAAGTAGCTCCGCGTCGCCGGGCGGACGAGCCGCATCGGGTCGCTCGCGCGGCAGACGGTGATCTCGTCGCCGGCGTGCAGCTGGCAGTCGGCCTGTCCGTCGAAGGTCACGAACACCTCATCGCGCTCGCTGAGCATCACCGGCGCCACGCGTACGGACGACGACGAGGGAATCACGATGGGCCGGTTCGTCAGCGTGTGGGGCGCGATGGGCGTCAGCACGATCGCATCGACGCTCGGCTGGACGATCGGTCCGCCGGCCGCGAGGTTGTACGCCGTCGATCCTGTCGGCGTGGCGATAATCAGGCCGTCCGCCCGCACCGTCGTCACCAGGCCGTCGCTGACGGAGATCGACAGCTCGATGAGCCGCGAGCGTGCCCCCTTGTTGACGACGACGTCGTTGACGGCGATTTCGGTAGACGGCGCACCCGTCGCGCGCGTGACGGTCGAGCGCAGCATCAGGCGATCTTCGATGTTGGCGCGTCCTGCCAGCGCCGCCTCCAGCGCCGGATACAGTTCCGGCAGCGTGACCTCGGTGAGAAACCCCAGGCTGCCGAAGTTGACGCCGAGGATCGGGACGTTCACGCCCGCGCGGCCGATGCAGTCCGCCATGCTGAGCAGCGTGCCGTCGCCGCCGAGCACGAGCATCAGGCCCACTTCTCGGACGAGCGGCTGCTTGTCGAGGACGCGGCGCCCATTGTCGTGCGGCATGAGCGCCGCCGTCGCCGTCTCGAAGATCGCGTCAACGCCGCGGCCGGCCAGCCAGCGCTCGACATCGACCAGGTGCCGTGTCGCCGCCTGCAGCCGCGACTTCGCGACGATCCCCACAGATTTGATCGACATCCGCCCGCGATTATGCCCTATGCCCTCTGCCCTGTGCTCTTCCTGAAGTGCAGAAAGAACTCCTGATTGCCGGTCGCACCAGTGATCGCCGACGGCGCCATTCCGACCCGCCGCAAGCCGACGGCCTCGGCCTGCGCCGTCACCCGGGTGATCACCGCCGCATGCACCGCTGGATCGGTGACGAGCCCGTGCTTGCCGACCTCGTCGCGGCCGGCTTCGAACTGCGGTTTCACGAGCGCGACGACGTCCGCGCCGCCGGTCAGGAACGGCGGAAGCGCCGGCAGAATGTGGCCAAGCGAGATGAACGACACGTCGATGACGACGAGATCGATCGGATGGGGAACGTCGGCCGCCGTCAACGAGCGAGCGTTGACGCCTTCATGCACCTCGACGCGCGGATCGGTGCGCAGCTTCCACTCCAGCTGACCGTGGCCTACGTCGAGCGCGATGACGCTGGCCGCTCCGCGCCGCAGGAGGACGTCGGTGAAGCCACCGGTCGAGGCGCCGACGTCGAGAGCGCGTCGCCCTGCGGGATCGATCCCGAAGTCGTCGAGCGCGTGGGCCAATTTCACACCGCCGCGCGAGACGTACGGATGATCCGGCGTCTCGAGCGCGATCTCCGCGTCGCCGGCAATCTCCGCGCCGGCCTTCGAGGTCACCTGGCCGTTGACGCGCACCTGTCCGGCCATGATGAGCGCCCGCGCGCGCTCGCGCGACGCCGCGAGTCCGCGTTCGACGAGCGCGACGTCCAGACGGATCTTCTTCGGCATCAGGACTTGCGCGACACCACCCACTCCGCAATCGGCACGAGCCAGCCATCGTCGAGCGCGGCGGCGCGCAGCGTGTCGCGGGCGCGGGCGAGGCACTCGGCGGCCAGCGCGCGCGAGCGATCGAGGCCGAAGAGCGCCGGATACGTCGGCTTCGTGCTCGCGGCGTCCTTGCCTGCGGTCTTGCCGAGTTCGGCGGCGCTGCCTTCGACGTCGAGGATGTCGTCAACGATCTGGAACGCGAGGCCGATCTCGGCGGCGAAGCGATCGATCGCCGCCACGTGCGCATCGTCGCCGCCGGCCATGACGGCGCCGCTGACCGCAGCGGCGCGGATGATCGCGCCGGTCTTCTTCGCGTGCATGCGCTGCAGGCCGTCGGCATCGAGCGTGAGCGCATGACCGGGGGCCTGGCCGGCCGCCTGGAGATCGAGGGCCTGGCCGCCGACCATGCCGACCGATCCCGCCGCACGCGCGATCACGGCGACGGCGAGGAGCTTCCGCTGCGTGATGGCGGCGTCCGCGGTTTCGGGTTCGCGCGCGAGCAGCGAGAATGCCTCGGCCTGCAGGCCGTCGCCCGCCAAAATGGCGATGCCGTCGCCGTACACGACGTGCAGCGTCGGCCGTCCGCGCCGCAGCGTGTCGTTGTCCATGGCCGGCAGGTCGTCGTGAATCAGCGAGTAGGTGTGAACCAGTTCGATCGCGCAGGCGGCCGGCAGCGCGAGTTCGAACGCGGCGTCGAGCGGCTCCGCGCCGGCGCGCGCGACGGCATCCGCCGCCGCCAGCGTCAGCACGGGGCGCAGGCGCTTGCCTCCGGCAAACACGCTGTAGCGCATGGCCTCACTCACGAGCGGCGGGCAGTCGGGCGGCGACGGCAGGAAGCGCTCGAGCGCCTCCCCCACGCGCGTCCGGACACGAGCCAGAAAGCCGTCGAGAGCGTCGGGCGTGGGGGCGGAGGTCACGAGGCGATCAACGGTCGGGTTCGTCGCCCGACAGTCCGGCGGGTGCCGGCCGGAGCTCACCGCGCTCGTTGAGCAGCTCGATTCGCCGCTCGGCGTCTTCGAGCCGCGCGTGACAGAACTTGGACAGCTCGACGCCGCGAGCATAGAGCTCGAGCGACTGCTCGAGCGGCAGATCGCCGCCCTCCTCGAGCTTTCTGACAATCGCCTCGAGCTCGGCGATCGCTGATTCGAAGTCTTTGACGGGAGACTTGTCGCTCATTCGGTTCCCGACACCTTAGCGTCAATTTCACCGCGGCTCAACCGGATGTGCACGACGTCACCCTTTCGCACGTCGGCGGCGGCTCGGATGACGCGCGTCCTGTCCTCGTTCCAGCAGACCGCGTAGCCGCGTGCCAGCACCGAGAGCGGGCTGAGCGTGTCGAGCCGCGCGGCGAGCGTGCCGAGGCTGGCGCGTGATTGGTGCGTGCGCGCCGTCATCGTCTGGCGCAGCCGTCCGTCCGCCGCGACGAGCGCCGTGCGATTGCGGGCGAGTCGGCGCCCAGGATCGAACGCCTCGATCCGCCGATTGAGTCCCTGCAGGCGGCGCATGCGGGCCGCGAACGCTGCGCGCAGCGCGTCGCTCATCGCGCGCGTGAGCTCGTCGGTCCGCCGCTGGGTCATCGCGAGCCGCGTCGCATAGCCCGCCATGGCGCGGCGGCCCGTGAGCTCGTGCACGCGGCGACTCAGGCGCTGCACGCGCGAGTGCGCGCACGACACGAGCCGCTCGTGGAGCCGGTCGATCCGGCCGGTGAATTCGTCCTTGCGCGCGACGACGAGTTCGGCCGCGGCCGAGGGCGTGGGCGCCCGGACGTCGGCGACGAGGTCGGCAATCGTCACGTCGCTTTCGTGCCCGACGGCGGAGATGACTGGAATCGGCGAGATCGCGATCGCGCGCGCGACGGGCTCCTCGTTGAATGCCCAGAGGTCTTCGAGCGATCCGCCGCCGCGTCCGACGATGACGACGTCCACCTGCGGCACCTTGACGATCGCACGCAAGCCGTGCGCGATATCCGCGGCGGCGCCCTCGCCCTGGACGCGAGTCGGCCGGATGACGAGGTGCGCATTGCGATAGCGGCGCCGCAGCACCTTGACGATGTCGCGGATGGCCGCGCCGTCGAGCGACGTGACGATGCCGATCTTGCGAGGCAGGGCGGGCAGCGGCCGCTTGCGCGCCGTGTCGAACAGCCCTTCCGCCTGCAGTCGCTTCTTCAACTGCTCGAGGGCCAGCTGCAGCGCTCCGAGTCCCTGCGGCTCGAGGTGCTCGCAGACGATCTGATACTCGCCCTTGGGCTCGTAGACCGAAATCTTGCCGCGCGCGACGACGCGCATGCCGTCGGCGGGCTTGAACTTCAGATAGCGAAGGGCCGAACGGAACATCAGGCCCTTCAGCAGCGACGAGGAGTCCTTCAGCGTGAAGTAAAGATGTCCCGTATTCCACAGCCGGACACCGGACAGCTCGCCTTCGACCCACACCTCGAAGAAGCGGTCCTCGAGCAGGTCGCGCACGCGGACGGTCAGTTCGGTGACGGTGAAGACCCTTCGGACCGCGGGGGCCTCCGGCACAGGCGTTGCGGCTGTATCTCCGGCCTCGTCTTCAAACGGAAGATCGAACAGGTCGCTCATCTTCGGACAGGTCCGCGAGTTCGTCGTGACTGTAACTCAGTCGCTCGATATCTGTCGCGAGGCCCGTCGTCTCGTCCGCCTCGACGACCACGGCATTGAGCCGCGGATTCCCCGACGCGGTCTCGAACCGGCTCGGCAGCGCGGTTAGGAATCGGTTGAGCGCGGGCTCGATCTCGACGCCGATGATCGAGTCGTGCGGTCCGGTCATGCCGACGTCAGTGAGGTAAGCCGTGCCCTTGGGCAGGATCCGCTCGTCGGCGGTCTGCACGTGCGTGTGCGTGCCCACGACGGCCGTCACGATCCCGTCGAGGTGCCAGCCCATCGCCATCTTCTCTGACGTCGCTTCGGCGTGGAAGTCCACGAAGACGACGCGCGCGCGCTGGCGCAGGGTCTCGACCTCGCGCCTCACGACGGAGAACGGGTCGTCGATGTTCAGCATGAACACGCGTCCCATGACGTTCACGACGCCGACGCTGACGCCGTCGCGGGTGCGCGCCAGATAGCTGCCGTTGCCGGGCGCGCCGGCGGGGTAGTTGGCCGGGCGGAGGAGCCGCGGTTCTGCGCCGATGTAGTCGAGCGCTTCGCGCTTGTCCCAGATGTGGTTGCCAGACGTCATCACGTCCACGCCGAGATCGAGCAGCTCGTCCCCAATCTCGCGGGTGATGCCGAAGCCGGCGGCGGCGTTCTCGGCGTTCGCAATGACGAGGTCGATGGCGTGCCGGCTGATGAGGGCCTGAAGCCCGGTCTTGACGAGCTGGCGCCCCGGACGTCCGACAATGTCGCCGATGAAGAGGATTCGCATGAGCCGGAAGGACTTACCGAGTGTAGCGCGGATTCGGAGGCAATAATGTGAGTGTATATTACTAATAAAACATGCTTGACAGACACGCACTTATGACCGATACTGCAAGCAGTTCATCGAACTGGGGGACTCTGTATATGGCCAGCAAAGTGATTGGAATCGACCTCGGCACTACCAACTCGGTGGTCGCGGTCATGGAAGGCGGGCAGCCCGCCGTCATCGTCAACCAGGAAGGCGCGCGCATCACGCCGTCCGTGGTGGCGTACGCGAAGGATGGCGAGCGGCTAGTCGGCCAGGTTGCCAAGCGTCAGGCGGTGACGAATCCGGAAAATACAGTCTTCTCGATCAAGCGCTTCATGGGCCGGAAGTACGACGAGGTCTCGAGCGAGCGCTCGCGCGTGCCCTACGCCGTCGTGCGCGCGACGAACGGCGACGCGTGGGTCGAGGCGCGCGGCAAGAAGTACTCGCCGCCCGAGGTCTCTGCCGTCGTACTGCAGAAGCTGAAGCAGGCAGCCGAGGCGTATCTCGGCGAGACAGTCGTCGATGCCGTCATCACCGTGCCCGCGTACTTCAACGACTCGCAGCGGCAGGCGACGAAGGACGCCGGCAAGATCGCGGGGCTGAACGTGCTGCGGATCATCAACGAGCCGACCGCGGCGGCGCTCGCCTACGGCCTTGACAAGAAGAAGAACGAAACGATTGCCGTGTATGACTTCGGCGGCGGCACGTTCGACATCTCGGTGCTCGAAGTCGGCGACGGCGTCGTCGAAGTGAAGGCGACCAACGGCGACACGCACCTGGGCGGCGACGATCTGGACGACCGCGTCATCGAGTGGCTGGTCGGCGAGTTCAGGAAGTCGGACGGCATCGATCTGAGCAAGGACCGCATGGCGCTCCAGCGGCTGAAGGAAGCGGCGGAGAAGGCCAAGATCGAGCTCTCGTCGGCGATGGAGACCGACATCAACCTGCCCTTCGTCACGGCGGATCAGACTGGCCCGAAGCACATGCAGGTGAAGCTGTCGCGCGCGAAGCTCGAACAGCTCGTCGACGACCTCCTGCAGCGGACGATGACGCCGGTAAAACAGGCGCTCGCCGATGCGGGCGTGGACCCGAAGAAGATCGACGAGGTCGTGCTCGTCGGCGGCTCGACGCGCATGCCGAGAGTGCAGCAGCTCGTGAAGGAGTACTTCGGCCGGGAGCCGCACAAAGGCGTCAATCCCGACGAAGTCGTCGCGGTCGGTGCCGCGGTTCAGGGCGGCGTCCTCACGGGCGAGGTCAAGGACGTTCTGCTGCTCGACGTGACGCCGCTCTCGCTCGGCATCGAGACGCTCGGCGGCGTGATGACGACGCTGATTCCGCGCAACACGACGATCCCGTCGCGCAAGAGCGAGTTCTTCTCGACGGCGACCGACAACCAGACGAGCGTCGACGTCCACGTGCTGCAGGGGGAACGCCAGATGGTGCGCGACAACCGCACACTCGGGCGCTTCCATCTGACCGGCCTGGCGCCGGCTCCGCGCGGCGTCCCGCAGATCGAGGTCGCGTTCGACATCGACGCCAACGGCATCGTCAGCGTGACGGCGAAGGATCAGGCGACGGGGAAGGAACAGAAGATCACCATTACCGGGTCGAGCGGCCTCAGCAAGGACGAAGTCGATCGGATGGTGAAGGACGCGCAGAGCCACGCGGCAGACGACGCGTCGCGGCGCGAGTTCATCGACGCGCGTAACCAGGGCGACTCGCTCGCGTATCAGGTCGAAAAGACCATCAACGAGCATCGCGAGAAGATCCCGGTGGGCGATCTCAGCCGCGTCGAGGCAGCGATTGCCGAGGTCCGTACGCGCGCGGAGGGTGACGACCTCAAAGCGCTGAAGCAGGCGATCGACAACCTGCAGCATGCGTCGCACGCGATCGCGCAGACGCTTTACAGCGGTTCGAAGGGATCGAGCGGTTCGACCGAGACCGTCAAGGACGCCGAGGTTGTCGACGCGGAATACGCGGAGACGAAATAACACATCGAGGAGGAAGCAATCATGACTATCGTGCGTTGGGATCCATTTCGCGACTTCGGGTTCAGCTCAGGTTCTCCGACCTGGGTGCCTCCGGTGGACATCTTCCAGACGGGCGATCACGAGCTCGTCCTCAAGGCCGAGCTGCCCGACATGACACGCGAGGCGATCGACGTCACGGTCGAGAACTTCGTGCTGACGATCAAGGGCGAGAAGAAGCTGAGCGACGAGGTGAGGGAGGAGCAGTTCCATCACGTCGAACGCCGCTATGGGGCGTTCAGCCGCTCGTTTTCGCTGCCGCGGACGGTCGATTCGAGCCGGGTATCGGCCGAGTACCGCAACGGCGTCCTGACCGTGCGGCTCCCGCTTCGCGAGGAAGCCAAGCCCCGGCAGATCAAGGTTGACGTCGCCGCCTAGTGATCGCGGCGGCAAGCGAGTCGGGCTGGAAGGGGCGGGACAGGCAGCGACCAGCTGCCCTTCCCGCTCCTCATGCCCGCATGTTAGGCTCTATGCCCGGTATGGACGAACCGATTGAAGCCGTAGCAGTTCCCGAGCCGCCGGAGCCGCCGGCGCCGCTCATCCCCACCGAACCTGTTCCGCCGATTCAGAGCCGTTTCCTGTTCGTGGACGTGGCCGCGTTGCGTGCCAAGCAGCTTCGCCGCGGCGCTCGGTTGCGGATTCTTTCAGAAGATGGCCCGCCGCTGCCGCACAAGGCCGAACGTCTGGCGATGGAAGAGGTCCGACGCGGCCTGGTGATGTACGACGTGCCGGAGCCCAAGCCGGCGGGCGAGGGCGCATGAGCGCGGCAGACATCCAGCAGCTGGTGATCGGCGCCGTCGAAGGGCTCACCTCGAGCGCCGTGTTCGTGCTCGTTCTGTTCATCGGGTTCTGCGTCGTCGTCGGTTTCACGAAGCTGAAGAAGACGGCCGGCGACGCCATGGTCGTCAAGAGCCTGGACGAGCGAGTCACGCACCAGCCGGTCGAATACCTGGCGCCGACGGCACCGCGCGGACCGGCCGACCAGCTCAAGGCGCCGGAACTCCTGGAGGCGGCCGCCCGTAAATAAGGGCATGTTCTGTCTCCTGTTCTTCCCGTTCCTGCTTCCGTTCTACATCCTGCGTTTCGTATTCCGGCTGGTGTTCGGCATGCTGATGCTGCCGCTCGTCCTGCTGATCGTCGCGGGCGCCGTTCTGCTGGCGGTGTTCGGCGTGGTGACGGCGGTGCTCATGCCGCTGATGCCGTTTGCGCTGATTGCCCTGGCCGTCTGGGCGCTTACGCGACACTCTCGGGCTGCCAGCGCATACCCAAGTTGATGATGCGCTGCAGCACTGTTTCGTAAGTCATCCCCGCCTTCTCCGCCGAGGCCGCGAAGTCCTCGCCCTTCGCGATTTGCGGATTGGGGTTCGCCTCCAGCACCCACATCCGTCCTTTCCCGTCGAGTCTCAGGTCGATGCGCGCGTAGCCGCTCAGCTCGAGCGCGCGATAGGCGCGCTTGCACAGGTGCTGGATCTCCTCGGCGTCGGCGTCGGGCAGGTCGAGGGCCGGGCCGCTGTCGATGCCGTGCTTCTTCTGATACTTCACGCTCCACTTGACGCGGTCGGTCGCGATGCGGCGCGCCCCATCCGGCATGTTGTTGAAGTAGAGCTCCCAGACCGGCAGCGCCTGCAGCGAGTGATTGCCCAGGATGCCGACGTAGATCTCGCGTCCTTCGATGTACTCCTCCACGATGGCCGCGGTGCCGATGCTGTCGTGAATGAATTTCACGCGCTCCTGCAGTTTCTCGTCGCTGTCAACGACGGACGCCTGTGAGATCCCGATGGAGGCCTCCTGCGTCAGCGACTTCACGATCAGCGGGAACTGCAGGTGCTTGTGGCGCCGGATGGGCCGCCCCGCGCGAAATACCTCGAACTCGGGCACGTGAATGCGGTGATACGCCAGCAGTTTCTTCGAGAGCGACTTGTCGCGCGCGAGCAGCAAACCGCGCGGATTGCAGCCCGTGTAGGGCATCTTCAGCAGCTCGAGGTGGCTGACGACATTCTGGTCGAAGATGGTGATGTCGTCGAACCCTTCGAGCAGGTTGAAGGCGATATGCGGCTTCCACTCCTCGGAGGCGCGGCGCAGATCGCGCAGGTCGTCGTGCACGGCGAGCGAGCGCACCTCGTGACCCATCGCCGTGAGGGTGGACACCACGTCGTACTCGGTCCGCCACGGCGCCGACGTGATGTCGGTGCCCTCCTCGATCTTCTCCGGCGGGACCAGATGCCGGTGCATCAGGGCGAGGACGCGCAGTCTGTTCGCGCTCACAACGCCACCCGATGCCGTCCGCTGTGGAGGTAGTTCATCGTCTGGACGGTGAGGAACACCAGAAACTCCGACTTCGTGGCCTCCTCCGACTCGGTCAGGCGCAGGTTCAGCTCGCGGCAGCGCGCGATGATTTTCTCGATCAGCTGGTCGATCGTGTACTGGTAGCTGTCGGTGAAGCTGGCGACCGTGCTCCGGACGTCTTTTCGGATCCTGCGCACGAATCGTGCAGCCGCCATGTTCTTCGCGTACTCCGGCGCGTCCGAGAACAGGTTGCGCAGATCGCTGTCGTAGAAGTCGGGATGGTCGAGGCCGTAGTGCTCGCGCTTCTTCCGGTAGTGCTCGCCGAGCGTTTTGCGGAGCCGCGACAGCGGATCGACGACGCGCTTGGATGTGACCACGGGCCGGCGTCCCGCGAGCTCGCGCATCAGTCGATCCACGTATTCCAGCTTGCGATGCGCCGGCCAGCCGGCGTAGTGCGTGGACCAGTGCGACCCGGGATCGAGCCACACTGCGAACGTCTCCGCGAAGTCTTCGTCGGGGTGGCTCTGCGCGTACCAATGATCGAGGTGCTGCACGAAGCTCTTACTGTACGGTTTTGGCGTGTAGTACTCGGGATACTCGGTGCCCGGGTTGCCGAACAGCCGGCGCCGTGTTGGCCTCCGGCGCAGGTCGTACGCATTGTCGAGCGCATGGCCGACCTCATGGCGCAGAATCCGCAGACACGACCGCTCTTCGCCGCCCTCTACTTCGAGCATCTGCGCGAGCTCGAGCTTCGCGAGGCGGGGATGCGCGAGGTAGAAGGGAATCGCCACCCCGGGCACGCCGTCCGGCGTGAACCATTCGTCCGACAGCCAGTAGCGGGGGTGAAACTTCAGGCCGCGCGCGTCGAGCTCGCCGGTGACGACGGCTATGCGAGCCTCGAGTTCGGTGCCCTCGATCGCGACGCCGAGGTCGCACATGCGCAGGGCGAGCAGCTGCTCGTCGGTCCAGCTCGCCCAGTCGTCCGGCGTCAGGCGATGGCCGTCGGCTGGTGCGTCCACCATTCCGTCTCGCGCTCGTAGGTGTCGGCGGCCCGAAGGAGCGTCCGCTCGTCGAACGCCCGTGCGGTCAGCTGCAGCCCGATCGGAAGACCGCCTTGCGTGAAGCCGCACGGGACGCTGACGGCCGGCAGGCCGGCGAGGTTCGCGCTCACCGTGAAGACGTCGGCGAGATACATCTGCAGCGGATCGGACACGCGCTCTCCGATCTTGAACGGCGGCGTCGGACTCGTCGGCATCGCCACGACGTCCACGGTGGAGAAGGCCTCGTCGTAGTCGCGGCGGATCAGCGTGCGCACCTGCTGGGCCTTGAGGTAGTACGCGTCGTAGTAGCCGGCGCTCAGCACGTACGTCCCGAGCATGATGCGGCGCTTCACTTCGGCGCCAAAGCCGGCTTCGCGGCTCTTCTTGTACATCGCGCCGAGATCGGCATCGGCGGCTCGCAGCCCATACCGCGCGCCGTCGTACCGCGCGAGGTTCGAGCTCGCCTCGGCCGTCGCGACGAGATAGTAGACGGAGATCGCGTACTTTGCGTGCGGCAAGTCGATGTTGACGACGTTGGCGCCGCGGGCGCGCAGCGCCTCGATCGCGGCCGCGAATGCGCGCGCGATGTCGGCATCGACGCCGTTTTCGAGCAGCCGCGCCGGCACTCCGACGCGCAGCCCGCTGATGTCGCCTGTCAGAGCGGCCTCGTAGTCGCCGACGGCCTCGGACGCGCTCGTCGAATCCGCTTGATCCGCACCTGCGATGACGCCGAGGGCGATCGCGGCGTCACGCGCCGTGTGCGTGAAGGGGCCGATCTGATCGAGCGAGGATCCGAACGCGAGCAGACCGTAGCGCGACACGCGTCCGTACGTCGGCTTCAGCCCGAGGATGCCGCACATCGCGGCCGGCTGCCGGATCGATCCGCCCGTCTCCGAGCCGAGGGCGAGCGGTGTCATGCCGGCCGCGACCGCGACCGCCGACCCGCCGCTCGACCCGCCGGGAATCCGATCGAGCGCCCACGGGTTGCGCGTCGGCCCGAACGCCGAGTTCTCGGTTGACGATCCCATGGCGAACTCGTCGCAGTTGGTCTTGCCGACGACAATGGCGCCGGCGCGCTCGAGCCGTTCGACGACCGTCGCGTTGTAGGGAGGGACGAACGACTCGAGGATGCGCGACGAGGCCGTCGTGCGCAGACCGCGCGTGCAGATGTTGTCCTTGAGCGCGACGGGGACGCCGGCGAGCGGCGCCGAGGCCAAGTCGAGGCGCCGGCGATCGATATCGGCCGCGCGCTCGAGCGCGCGCTCGGCGTTCACCGTGTTGAACGCGTTCAGCGTGGGATCGGCCGCCGCGATGCGGTCGAGCGCGGCGCGACACGTCTCGACGGCCGACGCCGCGCCGGACCGCACGCGGTCGCGGATGTCCGCAAGCGTTGTCGGCGCCGTCATCCGATGACTCGCGGCACCTTGAAAAAGCCGCCGCCGCGCGGCGCGCGCTCGCGTTCAGGGGCGTTGGCCAGCACGTCTTCGATCGATAGCGACGGCGCGACGATGTCGGGACGATCGACCGTGTGCGGCGCCACGCCGTACGCCGTCGGCGAGATGCCGGTCGTGTCGATCTGCTTGAGCTCTTCGACGTGCGCCAGGACGTCGCCGAGCTGCCGCGCGAACAGCTCGACCTCCGCCGGCTCGAGCTGCAGGTTGGCCAGCGCGGCGACCGCTTCCACCTGCTCCTTCGTCAGGGACATTCGCGCAAATAGTACCATCGGGAATCGCACATGGCGCAAGTCCGTCGGGCGGCGGTCGCAGGCACGTGGTATCCGGGGACGTCGTCCTCGCTGGCGGAAGCCGTCGATCGTCATCTCGCGGAGGCGACGGAGGACGGGCCGGGTGCTCTCGTTGCCCTGATCGCGCCGCATGCCGGCCTGATCTATTCGGGCTCCGTCGCGGCGCACGCGTACCGCTTGCTCCGCGATCGCCGCTTCGACGTCATCGTGCTGGTCGGGCCGTCGCACTTCGTCGCGTTCGACGGCGTCGCGGTCGCTCGCACGAGTGGATTCGAGACGCCGCTGGGGGTGGCGCCCGTCGCGGTGGATGTCGCCGACACTCTGCTGCAGACCAGCACGATCGTCCGCGAACATGTCGCTGCGCACGCGCGCGAGCACTCGCTCGAGATGCAGCTGCCGTTCGTGCAGCGGCTCGCGCCGGCCACGCCAGTCGTGCCGCTGCTGATGGGGCATCAGACACACGAGACTGCCTGCGCGCTGGCGGACGCGCTCGTCTCCGTGCTCGCTGGTTGCCGGGCGCTGCTTGTCGCGAGCACCGACCTGTCGCACTACCACGACGCGACGGCGGCGGCTCGGCTGGACGCCGTCGTCATCGATCACGTCGCGCGCTTCGATGCCGACGGCCTGCAGCGTGCGCTCGACGTCGAGCCAGGCCACGCGTGCGGCGGCGGACCGGCAGTCGCCGTCATGCGGGCCGCGCGCGCCCTCGGCGCACGGGACGCCGTCGTCCTCGACTATGCGGATTCGGGCGACGTGTCCGGCGACAAGACCAGAGTGGTCGGCTACATGGCCGCAGCGATGGGCAATTTCACGTCATGACGGCCGACGCGGACCGGGTTGCCCTCTTGAGAATCGCACGGGATGCCATCACGGCGCACGTGACCGGCGCCCGCCCGACGGATTCCACGACGGATGACGCGTGGCCGTTCGGCGGCGCGTTCGTCACCCTCCATCACCGAGGCGAGCTGCGCGGCTGCATTGGCCACATCGACGCCGATCGTCCGCTTGCACGTGTGATCCGTGACTGCGCGGTGTCGGCGTGCAGCCGCGACCCGCGATTCCCGCCGGTGAACGCCTCCGAGCTCGCCGATCTCGCGATCGAGTTGTCGCTGCTCGGACCGCTCGAACGCATCACGGGGACCGACGAGGTGAACGTTGGCCGCCATGGCCTCGTCGTCGCGCGCGAGGGTCGGCGCGGCCTGCTGCTGCCGCAGGTCGCCGTCGAGTGGGGCTGGGACGCGGCCACGTTTGTCGCGCAGACGTGTCGCAAGGCCGGTCTGGCTCACGACGCCTGGAGGCACGGCGCCGCGCTGTGGCGGTTCGACGCCGAGGTGTTCGGCGAGCTACTCGCCTAACTTCTGCTGAATCACGTGGCCATCGCGATCGAGTCGAACGGTCGCGGTGAAGAGACTCGATCGCCCGACGCGTTGATCGAGCGTCAGACCGGCGGCAAACCGCATGTCCGTCCATCGCGCGATCGTCTGCCCCGTGTTGTGATCGGTGAATCCGCGCGCGGCGGGGAAGCGCGAGAACCCGAGAAACACGTGCGCGATCGGCGCCGCCGCCGCTTCGCGGACCTGCGGTGTCCACTGATTTGGATACAGCAGGCCGAGGCGCCAGGGTGTGCCGGCGGGGGCCGCCGGGCGACGGAACTGCTCGTCGAGGACGTCCACGTCGTGCAGCTCGTACGCATTCGACATTTGCGCGATCAGTCGCCAGCGAAACGGCGAGAAGAACGTCGGCATGGCCGCCACCTCGACGAGACATCGGTTGCTTGTCGTAGAGGCACGCGCGGCCTGATGCGGCCACACCGACAGCAAGCCCTCATCGCCGCGCGCGCTGCCGTCGCAGCGCTGAGGCCATGTCGGGCCGAACACGCGCGGCGCGAGCGCGAGGGCCTGCGCGTGCGCGACGCCCCGGATGCCGTAGTTGGCGGCCATCAGGACGAAGACAATCGCCGCGTTCCGTCGCCGTGCGGCCGCCGACGCGGATCCGAACAGCAGCCCCGCAACGAGGATGACGATCAGATACACGTCCACGATCGGCATCACGTCCACGGCGAACCAGTGCCAGTCGAGCGGACTGAGCACGCGCGTGCCGTACGAGGTCGGCAGGTCCATCAGGATGTGTCCGAACACGCCGATGAGCGAGGCGGCCAGCAGCATCCGGAACGGCGCTTCAGGATCGTCCGGCGGCCGCGGCCCGCGCCGATCGACGATCCGCTGTCCGGCCCGCACGAGCAGCGCGACGATTGTGCCCAGCACGACGACGCCGAGCAGGCCGTGCGTCGGGCCGCGGTGCCACTGCAGGTAAGACGCGTTCCCGCGCGCCGCCATGACGACGTCGATGTCCGGGGCGTTCGACGCGAGCACCAGGGCCGTCGCCGTCCCGCGGCCCGCGCGTCCAAGCGGCGTGCGCGCGAGCGTCAGCGCGAACAGCGTATGCGTGAGGTTGTCCATCCCGTTGGTAATATACCTGCATGCTTCGCAAGCTGGCGGCCGCGGTCCTCGTGCTGTGCGCCGTCCCGTCGCCGTCGTACGCCTGGGGATTCACCGCGCATCGCCTGATCATGCAGCGGGCCATCGAGATCCTGCCGGCCGACCTCAAGCCGTTCTTCGTCGCGCATCGCGACGAACTTGTCGCCCGCGTCGTCGATCCCGACATGTGGCGGACGATCGGCTGGGACGACGATCCGAATCATTTCGTCAATTTCGGGGCGCCGGAGCTCGGGCCCGCGCCGTTCACGAACATGCCGCGCGATTACACGGCGGCGCTCCAGAAGTTCGGGCCGGTCACGCTCGACCGCCTCGGCAAGCTGCCGTGGCGCGAGGCCGAGATGTTCGGCGATCTCCAGCGCGCGTTCGCGACGCTCGGGGACGCGAATCCCTTCGCCGTCGAGCGCATCATCGTCTTCGCCGCGGCGGCCTCGCACTACATTGAGGACGCGACGCAGCCGCTCCACGCCTCCAACAACTACAACGGCCAGCTCTCCGGACAGCTCGGCGTCCACGCGCGATTCGAGACAGAGCTGATCGAGCGGTTCGGGGCAAGGCTGACGTTTGCGCCGGCGCCGCTGCAGACGGTGGCGTCGCCGCGCGACTACGCCTTCGACATCCTGCTGACGACGTATCCGAAGGCCGAGGTCGTGCTCAAGGCCGACAAAGCGGCGCTTGGCGCCGGCGACACGTACGACGACGCGTACTACGCGAGGTTTTTCGCCGGCGTGCAGTCAACCATCGAGGAGCGCATGTCGCTGGCGATCACCGCCACCGCGTCGATCATCGCCGGCGCATGGGAACAGGCGGGCCGCCCGCCGCTGACGCCGTCGCGCGCGACGCGTCCGCCGCAGAAAGTGCAGCGCGCGCGCTGATGACGCTGCGCGAGCTGGCCGACCGGCTGGGCTGCCGCCTTGAGGGCGACGGCGCGACTGTCATCGCGCGCGTCGCCGGCATCGACCAGGCGGGTCGCGGCGACGTCACCTTCGTTGACAACCCGCGCTACATTCCGCGCCTCGCGACGACGCAGGCGTCGGCCGTGATCGTCGGCGAGGACGTGGCCGTGCCGCCCTCCGCGCCGTTCGCGGCGCTGCGCAGCAAACAGCCGTACG
>CAZOIK010000290.1:0-1952 GCA_964579765.1 uncultured Bifidobacteriaceae bacterium | reverse complement strand
CCGAATCCGCCGACCGACTGGAGCCGCTGCATGAAGTGCGTCTCGGCCTGCACGCGCCCGCGCTCGATCTCGCCGTCGGTCGGGCCGTCGGCCGCCAGGCGGCCGATCTCCTCTTCAACGGCGCGATAGATTTCGCCGAGCGTGTGTCCCGGCGCGGCGGTCGCGGACAGCTGCATGAAGCTCGACATCTCGCGCGAGGTCTGCGACGCCGAGACGTCGGTCGCGATACGTTCCTCGTACACGAGCCGCTTGTAGAGCCGAGACGTCTTGCCGTTGGCGAGCACGTCGGCCGCAAGATCGAGATCCGCGTCGCCCTCGGCGTACATCGCCGGCGTCAGCCAGCCGAGATAGAGCCGCGGGAGCTCGACGCGATCCTCAAGCAGGATCCGCCGGTCCGCGTCGAGCGAAGCCGGCAACGCCAGCCGATCGACATGCGGACCTGCCGGGATGCCCTCGAAGTAGTCGCGCACGAGCGCGAGCACCGACTCGGAGTCGAAATCGCCGGCCAGCGCGAGGGAGGCGTTCGCGGGATGGTAGTAGCGGCGGAAGAACTCGTGGGCTTCGCCGAGCGTCGCGGCGTTGAGATCCGCGATCTCACCAATCGTCGTCCAGTGGTACGGATGGTCGGCCGGGAAGAGCGCGCCGAGCATCGCCATCGACGCGAGCCCATACGGACGATTTTCGTAGCTCTGCCGCCGCTCGTTGAGCACCACGTCGCGCTGCTTCGAGAACTTCTCCTCGGTGAGCGCGGGCAGCAGGAACCCCATGCGATCGGATTCCATCCACAGCGCGATATCGAGGGCGCTGGCCGGAACGACCTCCCAGTAGTTCGTGCGGTCGGCGTTCGTCGAGCCGTTGAGCGATCCGCCCGCCGCCTGCAGCGGCTCGAAGAACCCGCTGTCGTGGTGCGCGGAGCCTTCGAACATCAGGTGCTCGAACAGGTGCGCGAACCCGGTGTGCCCGGGCCGCTCGTTCTTCGACCCGACGTGATACCAGAGGTTGACGGCGACGATGGGACACCCGTGCGCTTCGTGCAGGAGGACGTCGAGGCCGTTGCCAAGCGTGTGCTTGCGGAAGGGAATGTCCACGGTGCTGCAGGCGCGCGCGCCTACCTCACGACCGTGAGCGGAATCGTCGGCTGTTTGTACGCCGCAATCGAGATCTGCGCGGCCGCGCGCGCGGCCACCTCGGCGATGGCCTTGGCGGCCGGCGCCTCGGGTTCGCTGACGAGCAGCGGCACGCCCGCGTCACCGCCCTCGCGGATGGGCTGATAGATCGGAATGCCGCCGAGGAACGGCACGCCCAGGTCCGCGGCCATCTTCTCGCCGCCGCGCCTGCCGAAGATGTCCGACTCGTGGCTGCAGGTCGGACAGACGAAATAGCTCATGTTCTCGACGATGCCGAGCGTCGGGATGTTGAGCTTCTTGTACATCGCCACCGCGCGCCGGCTGTCGGCGAGCGACACCTGCTGCGGCGTCGTGACGACGATGGCGCCGGCGACGGGAACCGTCTGGCTGAGGCTCAGCGCGACGTCGCCCGTGCCCGGCGGCATGTCGATGACGAGATAGTCCAGATCGACCCACTTCACTTCGCGGAAGAACTGCTGCAGCGCGCCGTGCAGCATGGGGCCGCGCCAGATGATCGGGGCGTCGTCGGTCGTCATGAAGCCCATCGAGATCACCTGCAGGCCGTATTTCTCGGCCGGCAGGATCTTCTGGCCGTCGGTCGTGAGCTGCGTCTTCATGCCGAGCATGATCGGCACGTTGGGGCCGTAGATGTCCGCGTCGATCATGCCGACGCGCCCGCCCGCCTTCGCCAGCGCGATCGCGAGGTTCACGGCGACGGTCGTCTTGCCGACGCCGCCCTTGCCGGCGCCGACGGCGATGACGTTCTTGATGCCCGGGACCGGCGCGCGCCCGCCCGCCGGATCGACCGCCTCGCGCACGCGCGCG
>CAZOIK010000289.1:0-1511 GCA_964579765.1 uncultured Bifidobacteriaceae bacterium | reverse complement strand
CGTTCATCGTCACCTCGCGGCCCCACGCCTGGCCGGCCGTCCAGCCGCGGCTGTGGAGGTAGTTCGCGATCGACGCGAAGATGTCGGCGGGCGTAGACCAGATGTCGCGCCGGCCGTCGCCGTCGTAGTCCTCGGCGTAGCGCAGGTAGCTCGACGGCATGAACTGCACCTGGCCCATCGCGCCGGCCCACGACCCGCGCATGCTCGCCAGGTCGATGTCGCCGCGGTTGAGGATCTCGAGCGCGTCGAACAGCTCGCGCCGGAAGAGCGCCGAGCGCCGCTGGTCCCACGCGAGCGTCGCGAGCGCCGCCACCGTCGGACGCACGCCGCTGAAGCGCCCGAAGTTCGACTCGAAGCCCCAGACGGCGACGATGAGCGGCGGCGGGACGCCGTAGGTCGCGCCAATCTCCTCGAGCAGATCGTGATATTCGGCCAGCCGCTCGCGGCCCGTGGCGATTGTCTTCACCGTCAGCCGCTGATCGAGGTACTGCTCGAGCGTCTGCACGACCTCCGCCTGCGAGCGATCGCGCTCGATGACCGTGGCGCTCGGCTCCTCGACGCCGGCGAGCGCGGCGTCCACGATCTCCGCGCGGATGCCGCGCGAGAGCGCTTCGGTTCTGATGCCGGCGAGAAAGTCGGCGAACGACGGACGGGAGGTCTGCGCGTCGTCGGTCTGCGCGGAGGCGGACGAAGACGCCAGCAGCAGCAAGGGCAGCGCAAGCGTGAGCAGCCGGCGCGTGTGCACGAGATCAGTGTACCATTGCCGTACAGCCATGACGCGCTCGCGAGCGTTCCTCGTCGCGATCGGGCTGGCCGCCGTCACGGCAGTCGCAGCGCGCGTGGACGTACGCGCGCTGAACGTCTCGCTCTCCCGCGCGGACATGACGCGCGCCCTCGAGCTCGCGCGCTGGCCGCACACCGACGCCGAGCGAATCCGCTTTCACGATCGCTATCTCACGCTGATCGACACGCGCGTCTCTCCGCTGACCGTCACGAGCGCGCCGGTCGTCGCGCAGGTGGAAATCGTCACGCCGTTTCGGCGCGCCGAGCTGCTGGCGGAGGAGCACGCACGGGCAGGTGATTCCTTCGGCCTTGGCGGCACGGACGAGGCGTTCAAGGCGCTGAAGCCGTGGCTCGGCACGGTCGGCGTCGATGCCTACGTTCAGATTCCCGGCTGCGATCCCGACTGCTGGCTGCCGCCGATCGCGGTCACCGTCGCCGGCGTCGGGACGGCGCCCGCCAGCACGGCCGCGCGCGGCGTGTTCTACACGCACTCCGGGGCGACCCTGGCTCCCGGCACGGTGGTCGAAGCGACCTTCGACGCGGCCGCGATCGGCCAGACGACGCGCGAGGTCCGCGTCGTCGTCGCCGGCCGCGAGCTCGCGCGCGTCGCCATCGACTTCGCGTCGCTCGAGTAGCGACGAGTCTATGTCCCCCGATGCATTTCGTCCGCGGTAGCCGTCCCGGCCGCCGGGAGCGCCAGCGGCGCCACGACGAGCGGCAGCGGGATC
>CAZOIK010000288.1:0-2242 GCA_964579765.1 uncultured Bifidobacteriaceae bacterium | reverse complement strand
GGATGGCCGACGCGGTCGCGACGCTCGACGCGTCGTACGCCGCGCACCGCCGCGCGCTCGTGCACGCGCGCGCCGACGACGCGGACGCGTGGAAGCAGTTCAACCTGGTGACGGTCGCGCGGCTCATCGCGCGGGCGGCGCTGCGGCGGCAGGAGAGCCGCGGGGCGCACTACCGGGCCGATTTTCCCGAGCGCGACGATATACACTGGAACGCTCACGTCGTGGACTCGAGCGACGACATCAGGACACATGGCGAAACAAGAGAAGGCTGAGAAAGGCAAGGACTTCGTCACCGAGATCACGCCGCGCTCGGTGGATTTCTCGCGCTGGTACCTCGACGTCGTCCGGCGGGCCGAGCTCGCCGACTACACGCAGGTGAAGGGCTGCATGGCCATCCGGCCGTACGGCTTCGCGATCTGGGAGCTGATCCAGCAGGAGCTCGATCGGCGCATCAAGGCGACCGGCCACGTCAACGCGTACTTTCCGCTCTTCATCCCCAACAGCCTGCTGATGAAGGAAGCCGAGCACGTGGAGGGCTTCGCGCCGCAGGTCGCCTATGTGACCCACGGCGGCGGCGAGGAGCTCGAAGAGAAGCTCGTCGTCCGGCCGACCTCCGAGGCGATCATCGGCACGAAGTACGCCGACTGGATCCAGTCGTGGCGCGACCTGCCCGTCCTCATCAACCAGTGGGCCAACGTCGTGCGGTGGGAGAAGAAGACCTATCCGTTCCTGCGCACGACCGAGTTTCTCTGGCAGGAGGGGCACACCGCGCACGAAACGGAGGCCGAAGCCGAAGAGGAAACGCTGAAGATTCTCGACCTCTACGCCGACGTCTGTCAGAACGTGCTCGCGATGCCCGTGGCGAAAGGCCGCAAGTCCGACAGCGAGAAGTTCGCCGGCGCGCTGCGGACGTACTCGATCGAGGCGCTCATGGGCGACGGCCGCGCGCTGCAGGCGGGCACGTCGCACAACCTCGGCCAGAATTTCGCCAAGGCGTTCGACATCACGTTCCAGGCGCGCGACAAGAGCGTGCAGTACGTGTGGGGCACGTCCTGGGGCGTGACGACGAGGCTGGTGGGCGGCGTGATCATGGTGCACGGCGACGACAGCGGGCTGAGGCTCCCGCCGGCCATCGCGCCGTATCAGGTCGTGATCGTGCCGATCGGCCGCGACAACTGGCGCGAGACGGTGCTGCCGGCGGCGCTCGCGATCAAGCAGCAGCTCGTGGACGCCGGCGTCCGCGTGACGCTCGACGAGCGCGACGAGCGTCCCGGCTGGAAGTTCGCCGAATGGGAGCTGCGCGGCGTCCCGCTGCGGCTGGAGATCGGGCCGAAAGACATCGAGAAGTCGCAGGTGCTCGTGGCGCGGCGCGACACGCGCGAGAAGCTCGGCGTGCCGATGGACGGCCTCGCCGGCGCCGTCCGCGATCTGCTGAACGAGGTGCAGGCGTCGATGCTGCGGGCGGCGCTCGCGTTCCGGGACGACCACACGCAGCGCACGACGAACTACGACGAGTTCAAGCAGATCCTCGAAGGCCGTCCGGGCTTCGTCCTCGCGCCGTGGTGCGGCCAGGCCGACTGCGAAGCGCAGATCAAGACGGACACGCAGGCGACGATTCGCAACATCCCCATGGAGGCGCTGTCGTCGCCGGGCCCCGGCGGCGCGTGCGTCCGCTGCGACGCGCCCGCGCTCTACGAAGTCAGGTTCGCGAAGTCGTACTGAGAATCGCCGGCCAGCGCTTCCCGATGCGCTTCATCACCGCGTGCCGCTTCGTCAGCTGCTCGCGCCGGACGATGGCGTGGAACGCGTCGGCGAGGTGATCGCGCCACCAGCCGTCCTGACCGCCTGACGCGTGGGCGTACGCGGCGGCGATCGACTCGAGGCACGTCGCGTCGCCTTCGAGCGACAGCGCCGCCATGAACTCGACAGGGAGCGGCGCCGCCGCGCGCTCGAGCGACTCGCGCAGATCGTACAGCCCGAGCCGGCTGCCCCGGCGCGCGAGCGCGACGTGGGCGGCGCCGCGCGCGCGCGTCCACGCGTCGCGGCGCGGACCGGTGTCCTGCTCCTCGCGGACGCGGATGCGCTCGATGAGGCGGTGCAGGTCGGGCAGCGGCGTTGAGACGCCGCCGCGCGACAGATCGCGCCGCAGCCGCTCGGGATCGTCGCCGAGCGCGGGCGTGTCGTCGCTGCCGACCTCGGCCGTCCGTCCGCCCCTGGCGTCCGCGATGTGCGCGCGGATGCG
>CAZOIK010000287.1:0-4313 GCA_964579765.1 uncultured Bifidobacteriaceae bacterium | reverse complement strand
GGCGATCAGCGTCCTTCGGGCTGGCCGTTGGCGCCCGCGGCTGCGGTGCGCTCGTCCGCGCGCGCGGCGCTGAGGATGTTGCGCAGGCCGTAGTTGCCTTCGTGACACTCGTAGGGCATCAGCGGCTCGGCGTTGTTCTCGGTGAGCGGCATCGAAAAGGTCCACGGCCGCGTCCAGGTCGAGGGATCGTCAACCGTCACCGACCATCGGACCTTGTTCGGCGCAATCCGCGTGAAGCGCTCGACGAGCGTCAGCGTGTCGGGGTTCGCGTTCCGGTAGGCGCTGCGTCCCTTGAAATTCGTCGTCTCGACGACGAGCGTGTCGCCGTCCCAGTGACCGCGGGCGTCGCCCATGTCGAGGTGGACGCTGCGGCCGACGTGCGGACGGTTGTCGAGCGGGATGAGCCGCGTCTCGTGGATCATCTCGTACCGGATCGCGACGTAGCCCGGCCCCTGGACGATCTGATACGAGTTGCCGTAGATGGCGGGCAGCATCGAGCCTGGCATGCCGCGCGTGATGCAGCGGTCGTAGAGGCTGCGATCCTCGTACGAATCGGCGGGACCGTGACCGCTCTCGCGCCGGGCGGCGGCGAGCGCGGCGACGCGGCGCTCGCCGTCCGGCGTCATCGCCGGAATGTGGCCGTCGGGCGGATCGACGATCAGCCACGCCTGGCTGCCGCGCTTCAGGTCGAGCGCGTCCTGCCACCAGTTGTTCGGCGCGTGAATGGGGCCCTCGAAGTTGTTGATCGTGCGCTGCTGGATCGCGAGCTTGACCTTCGCGAGTTCCTCGGGCGTCACCTGATCGAGCGTGCGCCCGTCGAACTCCTTGGGACGCTCGAGCGGCGTGCCGTCCTCGTAGAGGTTCGTGTAGTTCCCCTGCAGATCGGGATCGCCCCACGGCGTGCGCGCAGTCTTGTCGGCCTGACCGGCACCGGCGGCGCGCGCCCTGGGCGCCGGCGCCTGCGCGATCAGACGGGGGGAGGCGGCGAGTCCGCCGATGGCGAATGCGCCTGCCACCGCGATCCGGGACACGATCGCAGATTTGTGCATGAGCTCTCCTCGCAGTCGAGACGGTTCGGGCCAATTATGGCTGGACGCCGAATCGACCGACACACCCAAAACGGGTGAGGCGGGGACGAGCCGAACGCCGCCCTAGGACACGAGACGGTGCGCGTCGTGATGGCGAATCGCGCGCGCCCGGTCGCGGCGCACGGCGAGCATGCCGCCGGCCATGATGCTCAGCAGCGTCACGCTGCGCGCGGCCACTTCCCACGCGAGGGACGGGCGAACGCTCGGATCCGCCAGGGCGCCGACCACGAGCGGACCGATCACGGGTACCGACGCGACGGTAGACCACACGACGTAGGCGAGCACCATCGCCGTCGGATACGGCCGGTGCAGCCGCGCGATCAGCCAGCCGTTCGCCATCCAGATGACATAGCCGAGCAGCAGGTACGCGACGCGGAGCGCCGTCGTGTCCATCCACGGCTGCAGCACGCCCTTGAGCAGCATGTTGTTGAAGACGACCCAGATGCCGAGGCCGGTCGCGATGGCGCGCACCGTCAGCCACTTGTGCTCGCGGATCTGCGACGTCGAGTACACCGCCACGGCGGAGAGCGTCTGCCGCCAGTAACGCGTCACCGAGCGCCGGCTCTGGTATTGCTCGACGAGATCGCCGGCCAGCGCCTCGTCCGTGCAGAACCGCTCGAGAATCCAGGTGGCGACCAATGGAGGCTGTGCGTGCCTCATACCAGTTCCTCCTGCAGCACCGAGAGATTCCGCCACATGTTCGTGAGCATCCGCTGCGCGTCGCGCACTTCCTGCACGCCTCTCGCGGTGATGCGGAAGAAACGCTTCGCGCGGCCGCCGCGCTCCGGCGTCGGGTCGCCGAGCGCCGACGACACAAACCCCTTGCGCTCCAGCCGATCGAGCGCGGCATACACGCTGCCGAGCGCGACGTCGCGCCCGGGCCGCTGCTCGATCTCGTGGGAAATGGGCCCGCCCTACGCGTTCTCGCCCCGGTGCATCAGCGACAGCAGCACCATCAGTTCCAGGTTGCCAAGATACTCTTTAGCCATCGTTTGCGTGGATGATACCGGATCTCCGCGGCCGTACGCCCGGCAAACGTGAGTAGACTATCGACGAGGTCACTATGACGTGGCGCATGAGTCTTCTGTGTGTCTGTGTGGTCGCGACCGGCGCGCTCGCCGGCGCGCAGCCGTCGCAGCGCGCACAATCGGATCAGGAAGTGCTGATCAAGCTCGAGCGCGACTGGGACTACGCGTTCCACCATCGCGACGTGGCGTTCATCGACAGGGTGCTGGCGCCCGAGTTCGTGGCGATCTACGCCGAAGGCCAGCGGGCGACGCGCGACACCGAACTGAACAACGCGCGCGAGTTCAACCAGCAGGTGGACTCGTCGGTGCTCGACGAGTTCGACGTCAAGGAGTACGGCGACACGGCCGTCGTCCTCTTCACGCAGACGATGACGGGGCCGAGCAAGGGCAAGCCGCTCACGCTGAAGTTCCGCTACATCGACGTCTTCGTCCTGCGCGACGGCCGCTGGCAGTGCGTGCGGTCGCAGAGCACGCGGGTCACGGCCTCCTGATCTCGTTCGTCGTCCCGGCCTACAACGAAGCGCGGCTGCTCGGGCCCACGCTCGACGCGATCCACTCGGCCGCTCGCGCCGCCGGACGGCCGTATGAGATTGTCGTCGCCGACGACGCATCGACCGACGCGACGCCCGACATCGCCCGCGCGCGCGGCGCGCGCGTCGTCCGGTGCCGCCACCGCCAGATTTCGCGCGTGCGCAACGCCGGCGCACGGGCCGCCTCGGGCGACGTGCTCGTCTTCGTGGACGCCGACACGACCGTCTCGGCCGCGCTCGTGCGCGCGTCGCTCGCCGCGCTCGAGCGCGGTGCCATTGGCGGCGGCGCGATGCCCGTGCTCGAGGGACGCGTGGCGTGGTGGGGCCGGTTGATCGAACGCGTCGTCATCGACACGATGCGCGCGTGCCGCTGGGCCGCCGGCTGCTACGTCTTCTGCCGGCGCGAGGCGTTCGAGCGGATCGGCGGATTCGACGAG
The DNA here is from genome assembly GCA_964579765.1 of uncultured Bifidobacteriaceae bacterium. Classification (GTDB taxonomy): domain Bacteria; phylum Acidobacteriota; class Vicinamibacteria; order Vicinamibacterales; family CAVVIG01; genus DATNBT01. Next base: position 1,230 of record CAZOIK010000287.1, on the reverse strand, counting down.
CGCCTGTTCGCCACCGAGGAGATCGCGCTCAGCCGCGCCATGAAGCGACTCGGCCGCTTCGTCATCCTGCGCGAACGCGTCGTGACGTCCGGCCGCAAGGTCCGCACGCATTCCCCGCGCGAGTTCCTGCACCTGATCGCCGGGCTGCTCCGCTACGGCCCAGGGCTGTTCACGCGACGCGACCGCCTCGGCCTCTGGTACGGCGAACGCCGCCACGAGTAGACGCCGCGAATCGGCGTTGACTCGCCGTCGCGACGATGGCATCGTCGTCGGGCTGGGGTCTGCTCGTGCGGAGGGCAAGGAGAGGCAGTTCATGGACATCGAGGATCTCGCGATCCGTCTGCGGAACATCGACGAGCGGACCGCACGGATTGAGCAAGTACTGCCAACGCTCGCCACCAGGGACGACTTCAACGCATTCCCCACCAGGGACGACCTGAAAGCGTTCGCGACCAGGGACGACCTGAAAGCATTCCCCACCAGGGACGACCTGAAAGCGTTCGCGACCAAGGACGACCTGGAACGGTGTGCGACCAAGGACGACTTGACGCGATACGCGACGCTCGACGACATCAGGGCTGAAGGGGATCTCACGCGCCAGCACTTCAACGCGGTCGCGGAACGCATTGAAGAACGCGTGCGACTGATCGCCGAAGGGCACGACGCGCTCGTCACGCGCGCGGACGCCCTCGACGCGACGTCCGCGAATCACGAGCAGAGACTGACGCGGCTCGAAACGATCCCGCGATCTCCCCGCCGCCGGTAGCCCGGCCGCGTCCGCGCGCGATATCCTAGGCGGATGCCCTTCTCTTCGGATATCGCCGCGTGGGCGGCGCACGTGTCGTTCGACGATCTTCCCGCCGACGTCGTCCGTTCGACCAAGCAGCGCGTCCTCGACGTCGTCGGCCTGTCGCTCGCCGGAGCGGAAACGCCGTTCGGCGCGTCGGTGCACCAGGCCGCCGTCGCCCTGTCGGGCGCGGGCCCGTGCCGCATCTTCGGCGCGAGCGAGCGCGTCAGCGTGACGATGGCCGCGTTCGCGAACGGCGCGTGCTCGCAGGCGCTCGAATACGACGACACGCACAACGAGTCGATCGTCCACATGAGCAGCCCGTCCGTCTCTGCGGCGCTCGCGCTGGCCGAGACGACGCGTGTCTCCGGCCGCGATCTGATCGCGGCGATTGCCGTCGGCAACGAAATTTCGTGCCGCGTGGGGAGTGTCGCGCCGGGACA
>CAZOIK010000286.1:0-4901 GCA_964579765.1 uncultured Bifidobacteriaceae bacterium | reverse complement strand
GCACGATCTGGCAGGACTCGTCGGGTGCCGCGCCCGGCCAGCCGTTCACGGCGGGCGGCACGATCAGCGTCATCCAGTAAGCAGCGGACGGGTTCGACCAGCCGGCATGGCCTCGCCACGGGCCATGCCGGTTTCTCTTTTGTCGTCTCTTTGATCTTTGTGGTACAACCGTGGCGTTTCAGTGAGTTACAAAGCCCGAATCTTCGCGTTCCTCTGCGCTCTGGCCGGCTTCGCGGCGATGGGGTGGGCCGCGTACGTCCATCACCGGCTGCTGTTCGATCCCCGCTACGCGAGCTTCTGCGACATCAACGCCACGGTCAGTTGCAGCGAGGTCCTGCTCAGCCGCTATAGCTCGGCGTTCGGCATTCCCGTCGCGATCTTCGGAGCCATCTGGTTTGCCGGCGCGCTCGTGCTCGTGGGGGCCGGCGCGTTCGGCCGCGAGCCGCTGCGCGAGAACGCCCCAGGGTACCTGTTCGCGTTCTCGACCTGCGGCCTGGCCGTCGTCCTCTATCTCGCGTACATCTCGTTCGCCGTGCTCAAGGTGTACTGTCCGCTCTGTCTGACGGCCGATGCGTCGGTCATCGGCCTGTTCGTCGTGTCTGGTGCCGCGACTTCATTTCCTATGACCACTCTGCCTCGCCGTCTCCTGCACGATCTCAAGGCGTCGCTCGTCAACCCGCGCGCGCTTGCGGTCATTCTGATCTTCGCCGCCGCCGCCGGCTCGGCGCTCGTGCTGTCGGTCCGCGAGACGGCGGCGGCCGAGAACGCGCTCGACGCGCAGGTGGCGCAGGCCGCGTCGGCCGATCGACGTTCGGAATTCGATCGCTGGTACGACGCGCAGCCGCGCGTCCCCCTCGTCGTGCCGAACGAAGGCGCCAAGGTGCTGATCGTCGATTTCAGCGACTTCCAGTGTCCCTATTGCCGCCAGGCGTACATCGCGCTGAAGCCGGTCCTCGAGAAGTACAACGCGCAGCAGCCGAACACGGTCCGGCTGGTGCTGAAGGATTTTCCGCTCGACTCCAAGTGCAATCCGGCCGTTCAGAACGGCGGCCCGCACCCGTCCGCCTGCGCCGCCGCCGTCGCCGTGCGGCTGGCGAAGGCCACCGGCCATGCCGACGCGCTCGAGGAATGGTTCTTCTCGGAGCACCAGGAGGAGATGACGCCCGACAACGTCCGGAAGTGGGCGCACGACATCGGCCACGTTGACGACTTCGACGCGAAATACGCCTCGACGATCGACGCGGTCAAGGCCGACATCGCCTTCGGGCACACGCTCGACGTCAACGCGACGCCGACGATGTTCATCAACGGCGTGAAGATCGCCGGAGTGCTCGCGCCGCAGTATCTGGATCGGGCCATCGCCATCGAGCTGCAGCGCGCCGCCGCCAAAAAATAAGCTGTCGTGGCGCTCGCGATCGAGACGATCGAGCTCACGAAAGACTACGCCGTCGGCTTCTGGCGGAAGCGCCCGCGGCGTTCGCTCGACCGGCTGTCGATCCAGGTCGAAGCCGGAGAAGTGTTCGGCTTTCTCGGCCCGAACGGCGCCGGCAAGACGACGACGCTCAAGCTGCTCCTGCAGCTGATCTTCCCGACGTCCGGCGAGGCCCGCATCCTCGGCCGTCCCCCGGGCGATCTCGACGCGAAGCGGCGGCTCGGCTACCTGCCTGAGAACCCGTATTTCTACGACTACCTGACCGCGGAGGAGCTGCTGGGCTATTTCGGCGGCCTGCTGGGGCTGGCCGGCGCCGAGCGCCGAAAGCGCGTGTCCGATCTGCTCGACGAAGTCGGCATCGGGGCGGAGCGCCGGCTGCAGCTGCGCAAGTTCTCGAAGGGGATGCTGCAGCGCGTCGGCATCGCGCAGGCCCTGCTGAACCAGCCGGAGCTCGTGATCTTCGACGAGCCGATGTCGGGGCTCGATCCGCTGGGACGCCGCGACGTCCGGCGTCTCATCCTGGGGCTGCGCGATCGCGGGTGCACGGTGTTCTTCAGCTCCCACGTGCTGAGCGACGCCGAGGCCCTCTGCAGCCGCGTGGCGATTCTCGCGCGGGGGCGCCTCGTCGCGAGCGGGCGGCTCAGCGACATCCTCGCCTTCGGCGTGCACGGCTGGGAGCTCGTCGTCGCCGACCTGCGCGACGAGGTCGTCGCGAAGCATCGGTCGCGGGTGACGCGCGCGCACCCGATCGGCGGCGGACGGTTCGCGCTGGAGCTGCCCCTCGAGACGTCGCCGGAGCAGTTGCTCACGGAACTGGTGGCCGAAGGCGGACGGCTGGTGTCGCTCAACCCGCTCCGCGAGACGCTCGAAGACTTCTTCGTCGAGAAGGTCGAAAAGGATCTCGCGCGATGAGGGCGCTCGCCTGGATCGCGATCAACGGGTTTCGCGAGTCGGTGCGCGACAAGGTGATGTACAGCCTCGTCGCGTTCGCGATTCTGCTGATCGGCGTGTCGTACGCGCTCGGCCAGCTGACCGCCGGGCAAGACCTGAAGATCATGAAGGACCTGGGCCTGTCCTCGATCAGCGTGTTCGGCCTCTTCATGGCCGTGTTCATCGGCATTGGCCTGGTGTCGAAAGAGGTCGAGCGCCGCAGCGTGTACGCACTGCTCGCCAAGCCCGTTCGACGCAGCCAGATCGTGCTCGGAAAATATCTTGGCCTCGTGCTGACGCTCGTCGTCAACGTCACGGTGATGACGATGGCCCTCTACGCGGTGCTGGCGTACGTCGGCTGGGGCGAGAACGAGTTCGCGCGGGCGGCGCGCGAGGCGCCGGCCCTCGATCCGGCGATGCTGAAGGCCGTCGGGCTCACGCTCGTGCAGCTCATGATGGTGACGGCGACCGCGCTGTTCTTCTCGACGTTCTCGACGCCAATCCTCTCGGCGGCGCTGACCTTCGGCGTGTACGTCGCCGGGTATTTCAGCACCGATCTCAGGAACTTCGACCAGGTCGTCGATTCGCGCGGCGCGCAGCTGCTGGCGCGCGGTCTGTATTACGTGCTGCCGAACCTGTCGTCGTTCGACATCGACGCCCAGGTCGTGCACGGCCTGCACGTCGGATGGCGCTACATCGCCGTGACGTGCGCGTACGGCTTCACGTACATCGCCGTCCTGCTGGTCATCAGCGCGACCGTCTTCTCGCGGCGGGACTTCAAATGACGCCGCCAGGGCGCGGTCCGCTCGTGGCCGCCGTCGCGCTCGTCCTGGCGCTCGGCGCGCTGTCGGCCTGGCTGCAGGCCGCGCGCGACGACCTGGCGCTGCCGACGAGCCCGGAAGAGGAGCTGTACCTGACGCAGCGCGCCACCGGCCGTCTCGCGTTCACGCACCGCGCGCTGGCCGCGGATCTGTACTGGATCCGCGCCATTCAGTACTTCGGCGGTCGCACGCGCACGGCGCAGGAGCGGTACGCCGATGCGCTCGCGCCGCCGCCGGCGCTCGACGCCAGACCGCCCGTGTCGTTCGATCTGCTGTACCCGCTCCTCGACATCACGACGACGCTCGATCCGCGGTTCAACATCGCGTATCGCTTCGGCGCCGTGTTCCTCGCCGAGCCGTACCCGCACGGTCCCGGACGTCCGGATCTCGCGATCAAACTGCTTCAGAAGGGCCTCGAGACGTCTCCTACGAAGTGGGAGTACTGGGAGGACATCGGGTTCGTCTACTACTGGGACGTCCACGACTACCTCAAGGCGAGCCAGGCGTTCGAGCGCGCGGCAGATCTGCCCGGCGGCCCGTGGTGGATGCGCTCCATGGCGGCGACGATGCTCGTCAAGGGCGGGGATCGCAACACCTCACGCCTGCTGTGGAACCAGATCTACGAGACGGCGAACAACGAGTACGCGCGCAACGCGGCGCGGGTGAAGCTGATGCAGCTCAAGGCCATCGAAGACATCGAGCAGCTGCAGGCCGCGATCGACGCGTTCGGCGCGCGCCGAGGAGCGCCGGTGACGACGTGGAGCGAACTGCTGCGCATCGGTGCGCTCCGCAGCCTGCCGCGCGATCCGGCCGGCGTGCCTTATACGCTCACGTCCGGCTCGCGCGTCGAGCTGTCAAGCGCTTCGCCCCTGTTCCCGCTGCCCGCTGAACCCGAGACAAAGAGCGGCAGATGACGCCCGCTCCCAATCCGGCCCTCGAGGCGACGCTCGTGACGCTGCTCGGGCTCATGATCGGCAGCTTCATGAACGTGTGCATCTACCGGCTGCCGCGGCGGCTGTCTCCCGTCCGCCCGCGTTCGAGCTGCACGTCGTGCGGCCACATGATCACCTGGTACGAAAACATCCCCATCCTCAGCTACGCCGTGCTGCGGGGGCGCTGCCGGGGCTGCGGCGCGGCGATCTCGCTGATGTATCCGATCGTCGAGGCCGTCACCGGCGCGATGTTCCTCGGTGGGTATCTCTTGTACGGGCCGAGCCCGCTGCTCGTCGTGCGGCTGCTGTTCGGCTGCGCGATGATCGTGCTCTTTGTCATCGACCTGCAGCACAAGCTGCTGCCGAACGTCATCACGCTGCCCGGCATCGCCGCCGGCCTGCTGCTCAGCGAAGTGGCGGGGCCGGGCTGGCAGGCGTCGCTCATCGGCGCGCTGGCCGGCGGCGGCGCGCTCTGGCTCATCGCCGAGGTCTACTACCGCCTCCGCGGTCAGGAAGGCCTCGGGATGGGCGACGTCAAGATGCTGGCGATGATCGGCGCGTTCCTCGGCTGGAAGCTGATGCTGCTGACGATGGTGCTCGCGTCGTTCTCGGGGTCGATTGTCGGCGTCGGCGTGCTCGTGGCGAAGAAAGAGTCGCTGAAGTACGCGCTGCCGTTCGGCACGTTCCTCGCGATCGGCGCGCTCGTGGCCGCGGCGGTGGGCAACCAGATCGTGGCCTGGTATCTGGGACTCTATTGACTCCCCAGGGACAGGCGTTTCTCGGGCT
>CAZOIK010000285.1:0-3476 GCA_964579765.1 uncultured Bifidobacteriaceae bacterium | reverse complement strand
GGCGTGCCGCACGATGATCGAGAACCTGCGCGCTGAGGTCGTCACGCTCGAGCCGCTGCGGCATCTGCCCATCGTCAAGGACCTCGTCGTGGACATGGAGCCGTTCTTCGGCAAGATGAAGACGGCGATGGGGCACTTCGTCGCGCCGGATGCGCGTCGCGACGACTGGGCGGCGCGGCCGGCGCTGCCGGCCGAACGGCCACGGATCGATCCGCACATCGAGTGCATCTCGTGCGGCGCCTGTTATTCGGCGTGTACCGTCATCGACTGGGATCCGGAGTATCTGGGGCCCGCCGCTCTCAACCGGGCGGCGACGCTCGTCATGGACTCGCGCGACGCGGCGAGGCCCGCGCGGCTCGCGGTCGTGACGGGCGAGCACGGGTGCTTCAGCTGCCACTCGCAGTTCACGTGCACCGAGGTCTGCCCGATGGAACTGCGGCCGACCGAGTCGATCGGATACCTGAAGCGGCAGGCGTTCGCACAGCTGCTGACGCCTGCGCCCTCGGCCGGCGACGAACCCGTGCCGGTGGGCGAGCCGGCATCGATCGCTCCGCCACCCCGGCGCCCGGTCGCGTCGCGCGTCGCGCGCGCGCTCGTCGGCCCCGCGGCGCTCGCGGCCTGGTGCGCCTTGGCCGTTGGCGGGTTGTACGCGATGCGCGTCAACGCCAACACGCCGCCGCCGACCACATTCGTCGTGCCGACGAAAAATGTCTCGCTAAAAACGATGGCCGGCGCGTTGGTGTTTGAGGAGCAGGGCTGCGAAGGCTGCCACAGCGTCCTCGGCGCCGGCGGGCACGTCGGCCGCGATCTGTGGACCGCCGGCAGACGCCACGATCGCGAGTGGTTGCGGCAACTGCTGGCCGATCCGGATCGCGTGCTCCCACCAGGGTCGATGCCGTCCTTCGCGCTGGAACCGCGCGAGACGGACGCGCTGGTGGAGTATCTGCACGGCCTCGACTTCGCGTACACATCGCCCGAGCGGATCGACCGCGCGCTCGCACGCGGCGGCGGCGAGCTGTTCCGCAGCGGGTGCGTCACGTGTCATGCGGGCGATGCGGCGCAGGGTACGGCGCCGAGCTTTGCCGGCGAAGGCAGTCGGCGCAGCCTGGAGTGGTTGACCACGACGCTCGAGGATCCCGCGTTTCACCGCGGCCTCACGGACGTCAGTCGGCTGTCACAGACACGAAGATTGGAGATGGCGCGCTACCTGTCAACCGAGCGGTGAGACGAACTCACGATCGACACCAGGATTTCGCCGTTCGGCTCGCAGCGAATCACCAGCGCCTCGCTGGTCGGTACTCCCCGCGGCTGCACGACATACGTGAGCTCGCCGGCCGCGAGTCGAATCTGCGGCGTGGCACCTGGCTGCGCATCGAGCTTGTTCATACTCGTGCCGGTCGCAACAACGATGCCGTCCGCGCGCGCGACGTCGTCGGGCGAGAGGGGAAACGCCCCACTTCCCACCCGTGCGTCTGATGCCCGCAGACAACGCATCGAAGTGAGATGCGTCGGGCCTCAAAACAGAGATACTCCTCGTGCCCCCGCATTGCGCACGTGATCTGCTGCAACCAGTTCAGCGACCTGGCCATGAACACCTCTGTCGTGTCTGCTGACGCAAGGCGCGTACCGATGACGCGCCTGCAGAAGGGCGGTGGTTCGCGCAGGCGACCTCGCCGTGAGGGTGAAAAGTCGCGGCGGCCGTGGAAAAAGTTCGCTCCCGTCCATGGTGTCTAATTGTAAGGAGATGAAGAACGTCGCGTTTCTCAGTGTGGTCCTGTTGCTGCTGATTTGCGCGGCAGCGATGCCTCGGTTGGCCCAGGACGATCACCACGTCATGGTCGATCAGCGGACGATGCTCGGCGTGCCGTACGCCATGGACGTCGTGTCGAACGGCCTCTTCCTTGTCGTCGGCATCGCGGGTCTCGTGGCGACTCGCCGGCGCCGCGGGCGCACGCCGTTTCGCGATCGCTGGACGCGGTGGCCGTACCGGGCGTTCTTTGCCGGAGTCGTGCTGACCGCGTTCGGCTCGAGTTGGTATCACCTCGCCCCGAGCACGGCGCGCGTCGTCTGGGATCGCGTGCCGATGACGATCGCGTTCATGGGACTGCTCACGGCCGTGATGGCGGAACGCGTGAGCGCGCGCGTCGCGCGCCTGCTGTTCGTGCCGCTGCTCGTGGCGGGAGTGGGCAGCGTTGCGTATTGGTATGCCACGCAGCTTGCCGGACACGGCGATCTGCGCGCGTACGCGCTCGTGCAGTTCGGATCGCTGACGGTGGTCGTGCTAACGCTGGCGATGTATGAGTCGAGGGACCGCGCCAGCGCGTGGCTCTGGAGCGCGCTGGCCGTGTATGGATTCGCGAAGGTGTTCGAGATCGCCGACTCTCCGATCTACCACGCGCTTGGGATCGTCAGCGGCCACACGCTGAAGCACGTCACCGCCGCCGCGGCGGTCGCGTGCGTCGCGGTGATGCTCCGCCGGCGCGTGGCATTGCCGCGAGAGCAGATCGCCGCCGAGGTCGTCCCGACTCCATACTGTCCTTACCGCGAGAGCAGGTCGCCCCAGAAGTCGGACAACCGCAGGACGTCGAGCAGATGCGCGGGTTGATCGGGGTCGGCGTGGGAAATGAGGTCGGTCAGCAGCAGCCGGACCGGCGCGTGGCCCTGCAGCCGTCGCGCGAGATGCTCGGATTCGACGGCGGGAATGACGTTGTCCTCCCGGCCGTGCAGCAGAAAGACTGGCGCCGTCGGCAGCGGTGAACGCGCCGGCGACAGCGCGGCGCTCCCGCCATATCGGCCGATGTACGGCAGCAGCAGCGGGCCGAGATGCGCGACATCTCGTTCGTTCACATAGTGCAGAAGCGTCGCGGCCGGTTGTGGCAGCGTCCGCTCGAGTTTGCGGACGGCGGCGAATTCACGGTCGGCCGCCCGGTCGTCGATGCGCGTGAGATACGACGCCCAGAGGAAGCGCCGCACGGCGTCGGTCAGCGGCGCGACCTGTGCCGGCGGAACGAGCTCGCGTGCGACGCTGAGCAGGACGATCGCCACGCCGTAGTCGTGCGGCCGCGGCTCGCCCGTGGGCGGCCCTTCGAACGACCGGCAGAAGTACTGGAGCACGTTGAGCAGATCGTCCTGACCGCCGAACGAAAAGACGTACAGCAGACGCCCGCGCAGCGACGGACGGCCGGCGGCGACGATGGACAGTCCGCCGCTGAAGCTGATCCCCATCAACCCGATGCGCCGCGCCTGGGCGAGCGGCGACGAGGCCAGCCACACCGCGGCATCCTCGATCCGGTCGGTCAGCGCAGGCGTGATCTCGAAACGCGACAGTTCGGGGATGTCCGGCGTGACGACCGTCACGCCGGACATCCCCGAACTGTCGCGATTCGAGATCACGCCTGCGCTGACCGACCGGATCGAGGATGCCGCGGTGTGGCTGGCCTCGTCGCCGCTCGCCCAGGCGCGGCGCATCGGGTTGA
>CAZOIK010000284.1:0-5945 GCA_964579765.1 uncultured Bifidobacteriaceae bacterium | reverse complement strand
CGGGACTCCCCCCCCGGGCGCCGCGCCGCGCGGGGCGGCCCGGGCGCCCGTCGCGGCCCCGCCGGCCCCCCCGCCCCCGCCCGCTGCGCCCGCGCCGCCGCCATTCACGCTCATCGGCATCGCGGAAGATGGCGGCGTCCGCACAGGCATTCTGTCCACGTCGAACGGCGTGCTCCTCGTCAAGGTCGGCGATCCGGTCGCGACGAACTATCGCGTCGCGGCCATCTCGGCGGATGCGATCGAGCTCACCGACGCGTCCGACGGGCACGCCGTGAGGATCACGCTGAAGTAGTGATCGCCTTCATCATCAATCCCATCTCCGGCGGCGTGAGGCCGGAGGCGGCGCGTGCGCGCGCCGAGCTCGCGTCGGCCATCGTCGATCGGCACGGCGATCCGGCGGAGGTGTTCGTCACCGAGCGCCAGGGACACGCGCGCGAGCTCGCCAAGGCGGCCGCCGCGCGCGGGGCGCGTCTGGTCATGGCGTGGGGCGGCGACGGCACGATCAACGAGGTCGCCTCGGCGCTGGTCTTCGGCGAGGTGCCGCTCGGCATCGTGCCGGCCGGGTCGGGCAACGGCCTCGCGCGGCAGCTGGCGATCAGTCAGAACCCGGCTGACGCCATTCGACGTGCGATTGGCGCGGAGCCCAGGCGCATCGACGTCGGCGAAATCGACGATCGGTTCTTCGTGAACGTCGCCGGCATCGGCTTCGACGCCCACGTTGCGTGGAAGTTCAGCGAAGGCGGCCACAAGCGCGGCTTCGCGAACTACGCGTGGATTGCGGGCCGCGCGCTGTGCGCCTACGAGCCCGCGACGTACACGATTCGCACGCCGGCAGACAACGGCGGCAAGACGGTCCGCGCCGTGCTGGTGACGGTTGCGAACTCGCCGGAGTTCGGCAACGGCGCCGTCATCGCGCCACGCGCCCGCGTGGACGACGGGCTGCTGGATCTGGTCGTGATGGAGGAGCAGTCGCGGATCAACACGATCGTGCAGCTGCCGAAGCTGTTTCAAGGCACGGTTGACCGCGCAAGAGGCTGTTCGATCAGGCAGATCAGCGGCGCGACGATTGAGAGCGACCGCCCGATGGCCTATCACGTGGACGGCGAGCCGGTCGCCGGCGGCACGAGCCTGCGCGTCCGCGTCCATCCGGGTGCGTTGTATGTGGCAGTGTGATCGGCGGCGCGGGCCTGAAAGCCCCGCGCTACGAACGCCCGCGCTGCATTGACTCGGTTCAGAGGCGCACGACCCACGCATCGCGGACGTGCGGCGCGCGGCGAATGGCTTCGACGGCGGCTTCCAGCGCCTCGGCAGGACTCTTCTCCGCGTCCACGTTGACGACGCCGATCGCGCCCGCGTCGCCGCGTCCCAGGGCAAAGCTCGCGATGTTCACGCCGTGCCGGCCGAGGATCGTGCCGACTTCGCCAATCACGCCCGGCTGATCGTCGTTCGCGATGACGAGCAAGGTGCCTGCGAGCGGCGCCTCGACGTTGACGCCGCGGACCGACACGAGCCGCGGGATGTTGGGCTCGAACACGGTCCCTTCGACCCACCGTTCGCCGTCGCTGGTGATCAGCTTCAACCCGATGACGCTCGTCAGGTGCCGCGCCCGCGCGCTCCGCGACTCGACGACGTCGATGCCGCGCGAGCGGGCGACCGTGCGCGCGTTCACGATCGACACATCGCTGTCCGAGAGCATCGGGCGGAGCACGCCGGCCGTCGCGCTCGACGCGAGGATGTCCACGTTCAGGCCTTCGGCCAGCGCACCGTAGTACCGGACGTTGATCGCCTCGACCCGCGCCACGCCCATCTGCGCCGCCAGCGCGCCGAGATGGTCGGCCAGCCTGATCCACGGTTGCAACCGCTGCATCTCTTCCGGCGAGATGGACGGGAAGTTCACCGCGTTGCGCACGATGCCGTCGCGGAGAAAATTCCGCACGGTCACCGCCGTCTCGAGGCCGACGAGCTCTTGTGCCTCTTCGGTGGACGCGGCGATGTGCGGCGTGGCGATCACCTGCGGGAGTTGGGCGAGAGACCAATCGGACGGTGGCTCTTTTTCGAACACATCCAGTCCGGCGCCGGCGACGACGCCCGATTCGATCGCCCGGCGCAGCGCCGCTTCGTCTACGAGCTCGCCCCGCGCGGTATTAATGAGCCGCAACCCAGGCTTGCACTTTGCGAACCGGGCATCGTCGAACAGGTGGCGCGTCTCTTTGGTCGCCGGCAGGTGCAGCGAGACGTAGTCGGCCGTCGCGCACAGCTCGTCGAGCGACACCAGCTGCACGCCCGAGCGCGCGGCCAGATCCGCTGAGATGAACGGATCGTGCGTGATGACGTGCATGCCGAACGCGCGCGCCCGCTGGGCGACCTCCTGGCCGATGCGTCCGAATCCGGCGATGCCGAGCGTCTTGTCGCGGACTTCGGTGCCGAGCAGGTTCTTCTTTTCCCACTTGCCGGCTTTCATCGCTCGGTCGGCGGCGGGAATGGCGCGCGAGAGGGCGAGCAGCAGGCCCCATGCGTGCTCGGCGACGCTGATGCTGCTCGCGCCCGCCGCGTTGACGACAAGTATCCCGCGTGCGCTGGCCGCCGTGACGTCAACGTAGTCCACGCCGACGCCGGCGAGCGCGATGATCCGCAGCTACAGCGCGGCCGCGATGAGGGCCGCGTCCACTTTCGTGGCGCTTCTGACGAGAATGGCATCCGCGTCGGCGATGTCGGCGGCGAGATCTTTCGGCGAACGCCCGGTACGTGCATCTACTATCCACCCGTCGGTCTGGAGAACGTCCAGTGCTGACGCGGGCAGGTTGTCGGCGACGATGATTTTCATGGGATGGAGACAGTATAATCGGTGGGTTTTGAGCACGGCGGGAACGCGCGCGACGGTGTGGACAGCGGTTGCGCCCTGCTGTGGTGCAATTCGCTAAAACATTCCGATTGCAGCGTAACGGCGCAGTAACTGGAGGCGCTTTTCCACAGACTTTTCCACACTTTCTGTGTGAATCGTCCCGCAGGTCTGAAGGGACCTGACCTAATCAAAACATTATGTCGACTCCGAAACCTCCTTCCGACGGCGCACCGATCACGCGGCGCAACGGCCAGCTCGCCGTTCCCGACAATCCGATCATTCCGTTCATCGAAGGCGACGGCACCGGGCCGGACATCTGGCGCGCCAGCGTCCGCGTGATGGACGCCGCGGTGCAGAAGGCGTACGCCGGCAAGAAGAAGATCGCGTGGATGGAAGTCTACGCGGGCGAAAAGAGCTTCAAGCAGTCGAACAGCTGGCTGCCGGACGAGACCGTCGAGGCCTTCCGCGAGTATCTGGTCGGCATCAAGGGGCCGCTGACGACGCCGGTCGGCGGCGGGATCCGGTCGCTGAACGTGGCGCTGCGGCAGCTGCTGGACTTGTTCGTCTGCCTGCGGCCGGTGCGCTGGTATCGCGGCGTGCCGTCGCCGATCCGGCATCCCGAAAAAGTGGACATGGTGATCTTCCGCGAGAACATCGAAGACATCTACGCCGGCATCGAATATGTCGCCGGCTCGCCGGAAGCGCAGAGGGTGCTCGACTTCCTCGAGAAGGAGTTTCCGAAGGACTTCCGGAAGATCCGGTTCGGCACCGAGAGCGCGGGGCGCACGTGGCAGGCGCAGCTCGAGGCGATCGGCGCGCCCAAACGTGAAACGCCCGTTCAAGTCGGCATCGGCATCAAGCCAATCAGCTGGCTCGGCACGGAGCGTCTGGTGCACAGCGCGATCGGCTACGCGGTGAAGAACAACCGCAAGAGCGTCACGCTCGTGCACAAGGGCAACATCATGAAGTTCACGGAAGGCGCCTTCCGTGACTGGGGCTACAAGATCGCGAAGGACTCCTACGGCGCGGTCGAAATCGACGGCGGGCCGTGGTGCCGGATTCCCGAGGGCAAACCGGGCGCGGGCATCGTCATCAAAGACGCGATTGCCGACATCACGCTGCAGCAGGTGCTCACGCGTCCCGACGAGTTCGACGTCATCGCGACGCCGAACCTGAACGGCGACTACCTCTCCGACGCGCTCGCGGCGCAGGTGGGCGGCATCGGCATCGCGCCGGGAGGCAACATCAACTATGTGACGGGGCACGCCGTCTTCGAAGCCACGCACGGCACGGCGCCGAAGTACACGAATCTGAACAAGGTGAATCCAGGGTCCGTGATCCTGTCGGGCGAGATGATGTTCCGGCATCTCGGGTGGAGCGAGGCGGCCGACCTGATCGTGAAGGGCATGGACGGCGCGATTTCGACCAAGCGCGTCACCTACGACTTCGCGCGCCTCATGGACGGCGCGACAGAGCTTTCGACCTCGGCGTTCGGAGACGCAATCATCGCGAATATGTAAAAGGAGAAACCACGAAGTCACGAAGATCGCCGAGACGCACGAATCAGGTTTGTACAAGTAATGGTTCGTGCTCCTTCGTGTTGTTCGTGTCTTCGTGGTTCCTCAGTTGACCAGGAGACTCGCATGAATCGCAAAGTGACAGTCGTTGGCGGCGCGGGCAATGTGGGCGCCACGGTGGCCCGGGGCGTGGCCGACAAGCAGCTTGCCGACGTCGTCGTGATCGACATCGCGGACAAGAAGGCGGCGGGCGTCGCGCTCGACATGCTCGAGGCGTGTCCGGTGTGGGGCAGCGACTCGCGCGTCATCGGCACGGGCGACTACGCCGAAAGCGCCAACTCGGAAATCGTCGTCATCACCTCGGGCATGCCGCGCAAGCCCGGCATGAGCCGCGACGACCTGCTCAACGTCAACTACAAGATCATGGAGTCGGTGACGACGGAAGTCGTCAAGCACTCGCCGAACGCGATCATCCTCGTCGTCAGCAACCCGCTCGACGCGATGGCGCAGGCCGTCTACAAGCTGTCGAAGTTTCCGCGCGAGCGCGTCCTCGGCATGGCCGGCGTGCTCGACAGCGCGCGCATGCGGTCGTTCATCGCGAAAGAGCTGAACGTCTCGACCGACAACGTCCACGCGTTCGTGCTCGGCGGCCACGGCGACACGATGGTGCCGCTGCCGCGCTACTCGACGGTCGCCGGCATTCCGATCACCGAGCTGATGGACAAGGCGACGATCGACGCCATCTGCACGCGCACCGCCAACGGCGGCGCGGAAATCACGCAGCTGGTCGGCACGAGCGCCTGGTTCGCGCCTGGCGCGTCGGTGGTCGAGATGGTCGAGGCGATCCTCCTCGACAAACACAAGATCCTGCCGTGCTCGGTGTTCCTCCAAGGCGAATACGGCGTCAACGGGCTCTACGTCGGCGTACCGTGCAAGCTCGGCGCGAAGGGCCTCGAGCAGGTCATCGAGATCACGCTGACGGCGGAGGAGCAGGCGGCGTTCAACAAGTCGGCGGCGGCGGTGAAGGAGCTGGTGGGCGTCATCAAGGTGTAGCCGTTCTCAATCAGGGGGCTGAGCATGGACGTGCAGGCGCCCGGCGCAACGCGATTCGGTCCGGTGCTCGTGTGGACGGGGCGCGTCATCTCTGTCGCCCCGGTGCTCATCGTCCTGGCAAGCGCCCGCTGGAAGCTGACGTACGACCCGTGGTACGTGCGCGAGTGGGGACGCATCGGCTGGCAGCTGCCGACGATGCCCTGGATGGCCGGTCTGCAGCTTGCCGCGCTTGTGCTGTACCTGATCCCGCAGACCGCCGTCCTTGGCGTCGTCCTGCTGACGGGGTATCTCGGCGGCGCCATCGCGTCGTACGTCCGCATCGGCCAGCTGACGCCGCCGCTGGTGCCCCTGACGACGGCGCTGCTCGCCTGGCTGGGCCTCTACCTCCGCGAGCCGCGGCTGCGCGCGCTGCTCCCGTGGCGCACGCGGGCGCGCGTCTAGGCCGCCTCCGGCGTATGATGTCGCCCGACGAGGAGGGGCCATGCGCGGAGTGTGCTCGACCACCCGGGTGTTCGCGATCATCGGCTTCGGTC
>CAZOIK010000283.1:0-6408 GCA_964579765.1 uncultured Bifidobacteriaceae bacterium | reverse complement strand
CCCGGGACGGCCCCGGGCGTCTGCGGCATTCCGGGCGCGCCGCCCGGAGCCATCTCGGGTGTGGCGCGCACCTCGGCGGCCGCGCGCGCGGGGGTTGGCGTCGCGCGCGGGCTCTGGTCGGCGAACTGCGGCTCGGACGGTTTGTACACGACCACGCTTTCGAGCGCGCGCGCGCGGCGTTCGTTGAACTCGAGCCGGCTCTGCATCGACTCGACGCGCATCGTCAGGTTCTTGACCTCGACGCTGAGCCGTGTCATCTCGACGACCATGTTGTGCAGCAGTTCGAACGTCAGCTGATCGCGCGAGCGGCGGGAGACCTCCGCTTTGGCGCGGAGCGACAGCGCGGCGAGCGCCTTCGTGTTCAGGAACAGCTTGAGGATCGGGCGCAGTACCTTGCGCAGCGCTCGCAGCCACGGCCGGTGTGTCTCGAACAGCACCGACTCGTCCACGACGTCCTCGGACGGCTGCGGAGCGTCGCTCGCCGAGCGGACGCGATGGAACTCCTGCAGCAGGTCGGAGCGGACGTTGTGCGGGTCGATGTACCGCTCGAGGCGCGCCGCGGCGAGATCCTGGATGTCGGCTTCGGTGTAGTCCACGCCGCGCTTCTCGCGGATGCGCGCGCGGATCTGCTCCATGATGTGCTCGACGTTGACCGAGTCCGAGCGGACGTTGAATTCAGCCATGTACAGGGACCAGCCCGCTGGTCCGCCCGCGGCGGGAAGAGCGAGTGGACGCGCCTAGACCTTGGCCGACGCGAAGCTCCGAATCGCGTCGGTCTCCGAATCGAACGTCTCGAAGACCGTGAGGAGCTTCGTGATCGCGAGCAAGTCGGTGATGCGCTTGGTCAGGTTCAGCAGCTTCAGGCTGCCGCCCTGGCGGCTGACCGTCGTGTACGTGCGGACGATTTCGCCGAGACCGGCGCTGTCCACGTAGGGCACTTCAGCGAAGTTCAGCAGGATCTTGCGGTGGCCCTGGTTCACCAGGCTGTTGATCTTGTCCTTGAGCAGCTCGTCGCCGTCGCCCAGCGTGATCTTCCCTTTCAGGTCGAGCACGACGACGTCGCCGACGGCACGTTCCTCGATGTGCATGAACAATCGCTCCAGACGCTCGGTCGCGTAGCTTAGCACACCCCCGGTTTTCGGCCGTCTCGTCCGACGGTGGACGAAAACCAGGGATGACAGGATGATGGACGGCGGGCTAGACGCCTCCGGCCCCGGCGAATTTCCGGGACTGGAAGCATTCCTTGCAGAAGACCGGACGGCCCTGCGTGGGCTTGAAGGGGACCGTGGTCTCCTTCCCGCATGCCGAGCAATTCGTCACAGTTTCCACCCGCTCGCGAGCGACGGCGCCAGCCGGACGGCTGGCCCGCTTGCCCTTGCACGCCGTGCAGCGCTTGGGCTCGTTCTTGAAATTCTTGTCGGCGAAGAACTGCTGCTCGCCGGCGGTCCAGACGAACTCCGCGCCGCAGTCCACGCACTGAAGAATTCGATCTTGGAACTCCATCGCTCGCTACCTCGTCGGGTCGGTCGATCGGCGCTTACTCGAGCTCGCGCCGGAGCTTCTTGCGATTGCGTTTTCTCGCGAGCGCCTGCTTCGCACGGCGCTTGTCACCGGGCTTCAAGTAGAAGGAGTGCTTCTTGATGTCCTTGATGATGTCTTCCTGCTGGACCTTCCGCTTGAACCGGCGGAGGGCGCTCTCGATCGACTCGCCCTCTTGAATCTTGACTTCAGCCACGTATCCTCACACCCCTTTCGGGTGGCACATATCAAATATGTTAGGCTAGCACACGTAACGGCGGATTCTAGGCGCAAACCCAGTCGGCGTCAACGAAATAGTCCCCCACCGTAAGTCACAGAGCCCATGAGAGTTCTCGTTGTCGGCAGCGGCGCGCGCGAGCACGCGATGGTCGCCCGCCTGGCCGCCGAGATCGGAGCGGCCGGGGTGTGCTGCGCGCCCGGAAATCCGGGGATCGCGCGCCTCGTCGCGACCCGTTCTTTAGACGTTCACGACGTCGAGGCGACCGTCGATCTCGCGGCGCGCGAGCGGATCGATCTGACCATTGTCGGTCCCGAACTGCCGCTCAGCCTCGGCGTCGCCGATCGGTTCGCGACCGCCGGCCGCCGCCTCTTTGGACCGACTGCGGCCGCCGCGCGTCTCGAAACCAGCAAGGCGTTCGCGAAAGCGTTCATGCGGCGGCACGGCGTGCCGACCGCGCGCTTCGAGACGTGCGCGTCGCTCGACGCGGCGCTCGACGTCGTGCGTCGCGGCGTGTTCGGGACGCCGGTGGTGCTCAAAGCCGACGGCCTCGCGGCCGGCAAAGGCGTCGTGATCGCGCAGACGCGCGCCGAGGCCGAAGCGGCCCTCGTGGCCGCGATGCGCGACAAGAAGTTCGGCGCGGCCGGCGAGACGATCGTCATCGAGGAGTGCCTCTCGGGACCGGAAGTGTCGTTCTTTCTCGTCTGCGACGGCACGCGGGCGCTGCCCATCGGAAGCGCGCAGGATCACAAACGCATCTTCGACGACGACCGCGGGCCGAACACGGGCGGCATGGGCGCGTTTGCGCCGAGTCCGCTGTTCGACGCGCGGCTGCAGGCGCGCGTCATGCGCGAGATCGTCGAGCCGGTGATGGCCGGCATGGCCGCCGAAGGCGCGCCGTTCGTCGGGTTCCTCTACGTCGGGCTGATGCTCACGGCCGACGGTCCGAAGGTGATCGAGTTCAACGTACGCATGGGCGATCCGGAGACCCAGGTTGTCATGCCGCTCATCGACGAGCCGCTGGTGCCGATGTTGGCCGCGGCAGCCGATCGTGCGCTGACGCAGACCACCTGCCGCATGGCGAGCGGCTGCGCCGTCGGCGTCGTGATCGCCTCGCGCGGCTACCCCGAGTCGGCCGACGCCGGCCGCGTCATCAGTGGGATCGACGCCGCGGAAGCGGTGCCGCAGGTCTCGGTCTGTCATGCGGGCACGTCGATCACGGACGGCGCCCTCGTGACCGCCGGAGGCCGTGTGCTGACCGTCGTCGGTCGTGGCGCAGATTTTCACGAGGCGATTGCCCGCGCCTACGCCGGCGTGGAGCAGATTCATTTCGACGGCATGCAGTTCCGTCGCGACATCGGCCGCAAGGCCATCAATCACCAAATCGCCGGCTCGCCAGATTGAAATATTCCATCGTCACGTTCGGTTGTCGCGTCAACCAGGCCGACTCGCTCGGACTGGAGGACGAGCTTCTCGCGCGCGGCGCCGTCGCGACGGCACCCGAACAGGCCGACGTGGTCATCGTCAACACCTGCTCGGTGACCGCGACGGCCGATCAGGGCGCCAGGCAGACGATTCGACGCATCGCGCGCGACAACCCGGACGCGAGGATCGTCGCCACGGGATGCTATGCGACGCGCCGGCCCGACGAGGTGCGCGCGCTTCCCAACGTCGTCCGCGTCGTGCCGAACGATCTCAAGCCACGCACGATTTCTCTCGTCGCAGCCGATTTCGGCCTGACGACGGCCGTGCGCTTTGGTGACGGCGAAGGCAGTTGCGGCGCGTCGATCGAGCCGGGTGTCGCTGGACGCACGGCGTTCACGCTGCGCGTGCAGACCGGCTGCGAGCAGACGTGCTCGTACTGCATCATCCCGTCCACGCGCGGGCGGGCGCAGAGCGTGCCGATTGGCGACGTGCTCACGCAGATCGCGCGCGTCGTCGCCGCGGGGTTCAATGAAATCGCCCTGACCGGGGTGCATCTCGGATCGTATGGGCGCGATCTGTCACCGGCGTCGTCGCTCGTCGAGCTGCTGGTGGCTGCGCGTAGCGCGGCCCTTTCAGGGCCGCGATCGACGTTGTTCCGGATTTCCTCGCTCGAGCCGATGGACTGCTCGCGCGACATCGTCGATCTCGTGGCCGAGGGCGACTGCTTCGCGCCGCACTTCCATCTGCCGCTCCAGCACGCGAGCAACCGCGTCCTCTCGGCGATGCGGCGCCCGTACACCGTCGAATATTACGCCGCCCTTGTGGACGACATCCGCCGGCGCGTCCCTCACGCCTCCATCGGATCGGACGTGATCGTCGGATTTCCCGGCGAGACCGACGACGACTTCGAGGAACTCGTGACATACTTGAACGGTTCGCCGCTGACGCACGTCCACGTGTTTCCGTACTCGGACCGGCCGGGTACCGCGGCAGCCGTGTTGCCGGGGAAAGTGGGCGGGGGGACGATCCGCGAGCGAGGGCGCCGTGTCCGCGAGATCGGCCGGCACCTCTCTGAGACGTTCCACGCTGCGCAAGTGGGCGCGATTCGGCCGGCTCTGACCGTGGACGACGGGTCGATGGTCGTGACGGACAACTACCTGAAGCTGCGCATTCCGGCTGGGCGCGCGCGCAACGAGCACGTGCGCGTGCGCGTGTTGTCGCCCGCGGCGGCCGTCACCCTTTGAGGGCTGTACCGGTGGCCGGAACAGCCGCGCAGGCTGGTGGTCCAGCTGTACCGGTCAGTGGGCGGGCTGCACAACGCATCCGGCCGGCTGTACGGGTTACCTGAACAGCCGTACAACGTATCTGACCGGCTGTACAGGCCATCGAAACAGCCGCACAGGTCATCTGAACCGCTGCGCCGGCCATCGGAACAGATGTACGCCGCCACGCTACTGCTGTACCGGTGATCTGATCGCGGTGCCCAGTCGAGTGATCGGCTGCACAAGGCATCCGATCCTCGTCCCCTTCTATTCGCGCTATTCGCGCGCCGTCAACGCGTCGCCGCAGAGCGTCGCCACGGCATGTTTTGCGGGTCCGGAGAGCTCGCGGAAGGTGACGGCGACGTTGTACTGGCGCAGTCGCGCCGTGGCGCCGGGCAGTTCGACCGGGGTGGCGTCAGCGCGGACAATCCGCACGAGCAAGGTCGCGGCCGCGTCGGGCAGATACAGCGTCAGCGTGCACTCGCGGCTGACGCTGACGGGTGCGATCGTGCGCACGAGCGCGCCGGTCGCGCTCACGTTGACGAGGCGCCCGTACTCCGCGTCGAGACGGGTTTCGATCGGAGGCGTCGGCACGCGGGTGGCCCTGGCGACGAACGGCGTCATGGCGGCGCCGGGTTAACGAGCGAAATGTGTACCACCTCGGTGCACGCGCCAGCGCGCGCAGGTCTGCGCGCCTGGACGACAGGAGTACGTCAGACAGACACTCTGACGCGCGGCTGATGTCCATCTTTCGAACACGCATCGGACACGGGTGTCGAAGTATTGACAGGCAGGCGGCGGTCCGACGCGGCGTCAGTTGTCGTTCGGCGTCCGGAGCACGTCGTCCACGACGAGCATGTCGATCGGCGCTTTGCGCGATTCGAGCTTGAGGCCGAGTTGCGCGACGGCGTCACCGAGCGGATCGCCGCCGTTGTCGAGCACGCGCAGCGCTTGCGGCGGCAGGACGACGCCCGAATTCACGGCCGCGCGGATGAGGAGCGTCTGATACTCCTCGGGCGTGACCTCGAAGCTGAAGTCGTACATGCCCTTCAGTGCCGTGGCGTCGATCACGGGCCGATCGGCATAGCGCTCCAGCACTTCGGCGATCAGGCGTCCGCTGATCTTCGTGCCCTCGAATTTTCCGCCCGCGAACGTGTAGGACGACCCGTTGCCGAGATTGATGGAGATGCCGGCCGCGCTGCCCGAGCCCGTCACGTCCACCGCGGATGGCGCCGGCGCGTTCGGATCGACCGCGCTCTCTTTCAGCTTCAACGGCGGCTTGCCGACGGTGAGCGCGTAGACCGGCATGTCCTTGTGTTCACGATGGAACTTGAGACCGAATCGATCCGCGAGCAGCGACTGCAGCATCGGGATGAATTGACCGGGTTTTGCGCCCGCCGGGAGCTTGGCGCTGACGTCGAACCGCTCGGTGTTCATCCACTCCGGCCCGCTCACCTGGTAGGGCCTGACGCGATAGGACATCGCAATGAAATCGCGCAGCGTCAGGCGACCGATGCGCACCTGGGCGGCATCGAGCTTGACCCCGGCCGTCACGGCGTTGTCCGCGCCGGCCGGGGGCGACTTCCTGACGGTGGCGACTTCGAACTCGAGCTTCTCCTGCGGCGTCTGGTCGGGGGCCTGCGCGCGGAGCGGGACGGCCGAGCACGCGAGGAGGATCAGCCCAAGCATCGAGAGTCGTTTCATGTGAGTGTCTGACGAACAGATCGCCGTCCGGGTTCAGCGCAGGGCGACGGCCAGGCGCTGGGCGGGCGACTTCCGCTGGCCGTCCACAATCAGCTGCCCGCAGGCGGCGCGAATGTCGCGCCCGCGGCTCTTGCGCACCGACACCAGCGCGCCCCGCTCGCTCAGGATCTTCGCGAACCGATCGACGGCCTCGTCGGACGGCCGCTCGAACGGGATGCCGGGCGCCGCGTTGAGCGGAATGAGATTGATCTTCGACTTGAC
>CAZOIK010000282.1:0-7523 GCA_964579765.1 uncultured Bifidobacteriaceae bacterium | reverse complement strand
GCACGATCTGGCAGGACTCGTCGGGTGCCGCGCCCGGCCAGCCGTTCACGGCGGGCGGCACGATCAGCGTCATCCAGTAAGCAGCGGACGGGTTCGACCAGCCGGCATGGCCTCGCCACGGGCCATGCCGGTTTCTCTTTTTCTCACCGATCATCTCCAGTCGCCGCCGAGCGCCTTGATCAACTGCACGGTCGCGAGCATCTGCTGCACGCGAAAGTCCACCGCTGCCTGCTGCGCGTTCAAGAGCGTCGTCTGCGACGTGATCACGTTCAGGTAGGGGTCGAGACCGCCCGTGTATCGCGCCGTGGCTTCGTCGAGGCTGCGCGCCGCGGCGTCGACGGCCGCATCCTGCTCCGCGATCGTCCGCGCGAGCACGCGCACCGCGGCCAGGTTGTCCTCGACCTGCTGAAACGCGGTCAGCACCGTCTGCCGGTAGTTCGCGACGGTCTGATCGTACGAGGCGCGCATCTGCTGCACGGTCGCCTTCCGCAGTCCGCCGTCGAAGATCGTCTGCGCGAGCGCCGGGCCGACGGCCCAGACGCGACTGGGCCAGGTGAGCCACTGCGCGAGCGAGAGCCCCTGAAATCCTCCAGTGGCGCTCAGGAGCAGCGACGGGAAGTACGCCGCCTGGGCGATGCCGATCTGCGCGTTCGCCGACGCGACGGCGCGTTCGGCGGCGGCGATGTCGGGGCGGCGCTCGAGCAGCTCCGAGGGCACGCCGATCGGAACCGGCGGCGGCGTGAAGGCGACGCGCCCGGGCGGCAGCGAGAACGTCGAGGCCGGCTGGCCCGTCAGCGTCGCGATCGCATGTTCGTACTGCGCGCGCAGGACGCCGAGGCTGGTGGCCTGCGCTTGCGTCGCCTTCAGCTGCGCGTCCGCCTGCGCCACGGCCTCATCGTTGTCCAGGCCGGCCGCGAAGCGATCGCGCGTCAACTCGAGCGCATCCTGATACGCCGCCACCGCCGCGTTCAACAGACGTATGAGCTCGTCCTGCGCGTGCAGGGCGTAGTAGTCGGCGGCGAGATCGGCCTGGGCCGCGAGCCGCACGCTCGCGAATTCGTCTTCGCTGGCCTGCGCCGCGAACCGGCTCGACGCGACCGTCTGTCTCACGCGTCCCCAGAGATCCGGCTCCCATGAGGCTTCGAGCGGAAGAAGATAGCTCGTATAGACGTTGCCCAGCACGACGCCGAATCCGGCCGTTACGCGCGCGTAGTTGATCGCCGGATTGATCGTCACCGCAGGGAAGAACTGCGACCGGGCCTCGCGCACCATCGCGTTGGCCGCGACGACGCTGGCGGCGGCCGCCGCCACGCTCTGGTTCGAGCGGTTCAACTGGGTCTCGAGATCGTTCAGCCGCGCGTCGTTGAAGCGTTCCCACCAGCTGCCGCGCGTGCCGACGCCGCCGGGCTGCGCGGGCTTCCAGCCGTCGGCGCCGGCCGGTGCGGGCTCGTGGTAGGCCGGCGGAACCGGCGCCTGCGGCCGCGTGTACTTCGGGCCGACGGTGCAGGCGCTGGCACACGCCGCCATCGCCGCAAGCCGCCATCTGATCGCCATGTCACTCGCCGATGTAGACGTCGACCAGCTGTCCCGGATAGAGGCGCACGTCCGCCGGCGGCTCGAGCCGGAAGATGACCGGCAGCACCCTGACATCGACGCGCTCCAGCCGTTGATCGGACAGCTCGATCTTCGGTGAGACGAAGGGCTGCGTCCTGACGTAGGCGAGCGGAATCTTGACGTTCGATCCGCGCACCGAGAGCTGCGCCTTGAGGCGTGACGGCGCCGGAAGCCGGGGCACCAGAATCTCGTCCACGTAGCAGCGAACCTGCAGCCGTGCGGGCCGGCTGCCGAGCACGATCGCAGGCGTCATGCCCTGCGTGTAGGTCTCGTACGCGCCCTGCGCCGAGACGAAGCCGCCGACCGACGCGTTGACCGCCAGCACGGTCCCGTGATCGGGGGCGCGCAGCGTGTACTTCGCGAGCAGGGCGCTCGCCGCCATCGACGACTTGACGAGCGCGACGTACTGCCGCTCCTGGTTCTGGATGTCGTAGGTCCATGCACCCGCGCGGACGAGATCGCGCTGGCGGCGGGCCACGTCGAGCGCGGCGCTCGCGGAGGCGGCGGCGTTGACCGCGCCGTCGAGGGCGTCCCGGCTGACCGACTTCGGGTTGAGCCCGAAGGACGCCCGCTGTTTCGCCAGCGTGTCTGCGGCTGTCGTCAGCGCCGCCTGCGCGGCGACGACCTGCGCCTCGGCGACGTCGAGTGTTTCGCTGCGCGGCTGCGCCCGCAGCTCCTGAAGCAGCGCGAATGCGGCCTGCGCCTGCGCCTGCAGCTGCGCGACGGTGGCGCGCTGTATGGAATCATCGACCAGGAGCAGCGGCTGGCCCGGCCGCACCTCGTCGCCCTCCGTCACCAGAATCTGCCGGACGGTGCCGGCGACCTCCGGAAACACGTTGATGTTCTCGCCAATAGGTTGATCGCTTTCGAGAATGCCGTTGGCGTAGATGCCGCGCGTATACGGATTGGTCGCCGGATCGAAGGCGGGCGGCAGGGCCGGCTCGGTGCGGCTCGACAGATAGGCGGCGGCGCTGCCGGCCAGCATGCCCAGCATCGACAACGCCATGACGATCTTTCTCATGCGGCACGGCCGGTGACGGTGCCTGTCAGCCGGCCGTCTTCCATCTTCAGGATGCGCGACGCGAGGCCGTAGATGCGGGCGTCGTGCGTCACGATCAGGATGCAGCGCTTCTCGTTCAGGATGTGCGTCTTCACGAACGACACGATCGCGTGACCGGTGTCGCCGTCGAGCGACGCGGTCGGCTCGTCCATGATCAGGATGTCGGGTTGGCCCGCGATCGCGCGCGCGATGGCCACGCGCTGCTGCTCGCCACCGCTCAACTTGACGGGCGGGAGCCCGGCCCGGCTCGTCAGGCCGACGACATCGAGATAGGTCGCCGCCTGCGCGATCGCCTCCTGCCACGGCCGGCGTCTGAGAATGAGCGGAATGGCGACGTTCTCGACGGTCGTCAGGCGTGGAAACAGGTGATAGTCCTGGAAGACGAAGCCGATCCTGCGGAGGCGGAAGTCGGCGAGCGCGTCCGTGCTCAGATCCCAGATGCGCACGCCCTCGACCGACACGCTGCCGCCGTCCGGGCGCAGGATGCCCGACAGCACGCTCAGCAGCGTCGTCTTTCCGCTGCCGGAGGGGCCGACGATGTAGAGCATCTCCCCGAAGTACGCGTCGAGGCTGACGCCGCGCAGCGCCGTCGTGCGCGCGTCACCCTCGCCGAACCACTTCACGACACCGGTGGCGCTCAGCGCGGCGGCGGGCATGTCAGCCCCTGAAGATCTCGAAGGGTTCGATGCGGAGCACTCTGCGCACGCCGAAGTAGCTGGACGTGCCGGCGATGATCACGACCATGACGAACGCGAGCGCGAGATTCTGGAACGTGATGATCGCCGCGTAATCCGGCCGGCGGGCGCGCGCGAGCGTGATCATGAGCGCGCAGAGGCCGACTCCGAGGCCGTACCCGATGGCGGCCATGACACTGGCCTGGAAGAGAATCATCGAGATCAACTCCCGGCTCTTCGCGCCCATGGCCTTCAGCGCCCCGAATTTCTCGAGGTTCTCGAGCACGAACGTGTAGAACGTCTGCCCGGAAATGGACAGGCCGACGATGAAGGCCATCCCCGTCATGATCAGGATGTTGATGCCGATGCCGGTCTGGAACTTGTAGAACGCCGAAATCCGGCCGACGAACTCGTCCTTCGTCAACGCGAGGTAGCCGAGCGTTTGCACCTCCGCCTTGATGCGCGCCACATCCGAGGCGCGTTTCGGCTCGACGAGCACGTACGAAATCGTGAACCGCGGATTGGGCAGATACTGCAGCGCCCGGTTGTAGGTCGTGTAGAGCGTGGGAACGCCGAACAGCCCGGCGCTGTTCACCCTGGCGATCCCGACGATGATCCCGCGATGGTCGTTGATCTGGAACTCGGTGCCGACGCGCGGACTGCCGAGCTTCGAGAACTCGGGATCCTTGACGACGATGAACGCGTTTTCTGCGTAGATGTCCTCGATGCGCCCCTGCACGAGAAACGGGCGGCCAAAGAGGCTCGTGTCGTCCAGCCCGAGGATCGACACTGACTGGAACGCCCCGTCGCCCAGTTTGACGAGCGCGCCGCCCGTGTAGAGCGGCACCGCGTACTTCACGCCTTCGATGCTGCGCACCGCGTCGAGCACGTAGTCGGGCATCCCGATCGTGTTCGCCACGGTCTGCACCGACGGGTCCATCACCCACATCGACGCGCCGACGTTGAAGACCGTCGCCGACGCGCGGCTCAGGATGCCGGCGAACATCGAGACCATCTGCACCATGAGGAACACGGCGAACGTGATGCCGACGAGCAGCGCCGTGAACTTGGCCTTGTCGTTGACGACCAGCTTGTACGCGAGCTGAAGAATCCCGCGCATGCCGTCACCTGGCAGACGTCGACGGGCGCGGGCGATGGAATGGCTGCGGCACGCTCCGTGCGGAGCACGAAGCGCGCCGTACGGTGCGCCGGGCAGGGAAGGATGCGGTTTGGCGAAATGCCGTGACGCGCTCTCCGTCCGCCGTGTCGAACGGAGGCGCGTCTGCGAGCCTACTGCACGGATTTTGGCGCGCGCGGCAGGTGCAGCGACATCAGGACGACCGTGCCGTCGATGGCGCTGAACCAGTGCGGCGTGCCTTCGGGCACCATGACGAAGTCACCCTTCGCGACGTGGCGCGAGACGCCGCCTTCGATGGCGCTGCCGGTGAGGTTCGCCGCGTTCGTGCGGTTCTCGTTCTTCAGCTTCCCGCCGGTGACGAGCGTCGCCGATCCGTCGATGACGTAGAACAGCTCCGCCTCGGTCTCATGCATCGCGGCGTTGGCGACGCCGGCGCGGTACTCGAGGCTGACGTTGTACGGCGCGAGCTGCATCATCGACTGCGCGAGCAGCGCCTGATTCTCCTTCCGATTGACCTTGGCCTTCGCAATCATGGCCGCCACATCGGCGGCCGACACCATCGTCCGCGACGCCGCGGGGGACGCGGGGGCCGACGGCTGCTGAGCGAACGCGACCGACGAAGCGAGGACGAGCGTGAGACCGGCCAGCACTGCGCGCATGCATTCCTCCAGTGGCCGACATTGTAGCGGCATTCCGCGGCCAGCGGCGGCGGAGATGCGCCTCGATCAGCGCGACGACGGCGTGTTCCTGGGGCGAGAGCGCGGTCGAATCGTCGCGTGACGCCTTCGGGCGCGTGGCCCGAATGACGCGCCGTTCGGCGAACGCCTCGAGGACGGCGGGGTGGATGTAGCTTTTCCGGCAGACCGCGGCGGTGTTACCCAGGCGCGCCGACACGGCGCGCACGGCCTCCGCGATGCGCCGATTCACCGATCCGCGGTCCGGCGCGCCGGCGAGCTCGCACGCCGCCAGCACCGTTCCCGCCCACGTGCGGAAGTCCTTCGACGTGAACGGCTGGCCGGTGATCGCCTTGAGATACGCGTTCACGTCGGCCGACCCGATCGTCTGCCGCTCGCCACGCCGGCGGGATCGCGAGCGATCGGATGCGTCCGAGCACGGGCGGGCGACGAGATCCTGCGCCCGTCGGGCGCGATGTAGACGGGATGCTTGGCCGTCCCCATCCGCGGGATGCCGGGCATCGTCGCGTCATCGACGTGCGACGCGGCTGCGGACGAGCGTCAGCGCTTTCTTGGAACGCTCGAGGTCGCGCGCGAGGCGGGACCAGCTGGCAGGCACGCGCCGGGCCGCGTGCGCGGAGCTCAGCGTTGCGTCTTCTTCGCCAGCTGCCGGTAGTACTCGGCGATCTGATCGCGGAAGCCGGCCGGCACTTCGTCCGATCCCGACAGCGCGAGCGAGTCCTGATTGGGCTCGGCCTTCTTCCGCAGGTTGAACTCGAAGGTCTGCAGCTTCTCGAGCGCCGCCTGCTGCAGCTTCTCGAGGCCCTCCGGGTTGCCGTAGGCCTGCTCGTTGCCGAGCTGCTGCAACTGCGCGATCACGTCGTCCAGATCTTTCGGGTTGACGCCGGCGTTCTGGAGATCGCGGCGCAGCTGCTGCGCGTCGCCCTGCCATTCGCGGAACTGCCGCGCGAACTGCCGCGCGTCGAACGGCTGGAAGCCGGACGTCGCCGTGTCGGTGCCGCGCCCGAAGCGCGGGCCGCCGCCGAACGGCCCGTTCGGGTTGCCGCCGAACTGATTGCCGCCGCCCTGGCCGGCCTGTTGTCCCTGGCCACCTTGCCCCTGCTGGCCCTGGCCGCCCTGACCGCCCTGGCCTTGCTGACCCTGCTGACCCTGTTGGCCTTGCTGGCCTTGCTGACCACTCTGGCCCTGCTGTCCCTGCTGGCCGTTCTGCGCCTGCTGTCCCTGCTGCTGGCCGTTCTGGCCCTGACCCTGCTGACCCTGTTGGCCCTGCTGATTCTGCTGGCCCTGCTGACCCTGTTGCCCCTGCTGGCCGCGCTGGCCTTGCTGTCCCTGGCCGTTGCGCGCCTGCTCCTGCTGCCGCATGCGCTCACCGAGCGACTGCAGGCCGCGCACGAGATCGCCTGCCTTCTCGGCGGCGCGTCCGAGCGCGTCCTTCTTGTCCTGCTGTCCGAGCGCGGACTGCGCCTCGCCGATCTTGCGCTGCAGGGAGTCGAGGTTCGACGCGATGTCGTCTTCCATCGCCTTCGCGTAGTCGCTCGGTGATCCGCCGAGCTGGCTGCGCGAGTAGCGGATCTTCTCGCGCACGCGCTTGTCGCGAATCGATCCGGCGGCTTCGTCGAGCTTGCGCGACGCGTCTTTCTGATCGCGGCGTGTGTCGTTGGCGAGCGCCTCGAGATCCCGCTGGAGGTCGCCCACCTTCTTGTCCATCGTGTCCTTGCGCTGCGCGAGCGCCTGCGCCTTGGCCTGCGTGTTGGGCCCGGTGCCCATCTGGCCGACTTCCGACGCGATCTGCTTCTGCTCGTCGGCGAGCTGCTGCGCCTGCTGCCGCGCGTTCTGGATGTCGCGCTGCGCGCGATCGCCCTGATTGCGATTGAGCTTGTCCTCGGCCTGCCGCAGCTTGTCGAGCGCGGCGGCCGCCTGCGCGCCGCCGTCCTTCGATCCGTTCGCCGCGGCCTGCCGCATCGCCGCCGCCGCGTCGCGCATCTGTTGCGCCGCCTGGGCGAGATCGGGCCGCTGCTGCTCGCGCGTCAACTGCTCGAGGCGGCGCGCCGCCTGCTCGAGCTCGTCCGCGAGCTGACGCTGACTCTGTCCGCCGCCGCCGCCCGACTGCTGCTGCTGGCTGGCCGACGCGCGGCGCTGGCGCTCGAGCTCCTGCTGCTGCCGCCGCGCGAGCTCCTTCAGCTTCTCGGCGAGCTCGTCGACCTGACGGTCGTTGCCCTGCTGCTCGGCGCGCTTCTGCATCTCGTACTGATTCGCCAGCTTGTCGAGCTCGAGCTCGAACAGGTCCGCGAGATCTTCCGAGAGCTGGCTGCCCCCGCCGCCGCCTCCACCGCCGCCGCCCT
>CAZOIK010000281.1:0-5965 GCA_964579765.1 uncultured Bifidobacteriaceae bacterium | reverse complement strand
GGCGATGGCCGAAAAGGCGAAGGCGATCAAGCTCGGCCCCGGCATGGACCGCGAGACGAAGATGGGACCGCTCGTCAGCCGCGAGCAGTTCGAGCGCGTCCGCCAATATCAGGACATCGGCAAGCAAGAGGCGAAGGTCGCCGCCGGCGGCAACCGCGCGAGCGGCGGCGTGCTCGATCGGGGCTACTTCGTCGAGCCGACGATCTTCTACGACGTTGACAACAGCGACCGCATCGCGCGCGAGGAGATCTTCGGCCCGGTCGCCGCCGTCATCCCGTTCGACGACGAGGCGGAGGCGCTGCGGATTGCCAACGACACGTACTACGGTTTGGCCGCCGCCGTCTGGACGCGCGACATCTTCAGGGCCATGCGCGCTGTGAAGAAGCTCCGCGCCGGCATTGTCTGGGTCAACGCGATGCAGCCGACGTACGTCGAGGCGCCCTGGGGCGGCTACAAGCAGAGCGGCATCGGGCGCGAACTCGGCAAGTGGGGCGTCGAGGAGTACCTGAACGTCAAACAGGTCTTCATCAACCTGTCGGAAGATCCGGTGAACTGGTTCTAGTCCGCCTGAACGCGGACTCGACAAACACGGAGGGCACATCAGCATGACCTATTACGGAGGCAAGGAACTCGCAACCGCGTTTCGCACCGTGCGCAAGAACACGATTCAGATTGCCGAGGACATCCCCGAGGACAAGTACGACTTCAAGCCGTCGCCCGACTCGCGCTCGGTCAAACAGACGCTCGCGCACATCGCGACGCTGACGACGTTCCCGATGATGCTGCACGGCGAGCGCATCCCCATCGAGCAGATCGACTTCGCCGAGTACATGAAGAAGGTCCAGGCCGAGGAAGCAAAGCTCCAGACCAAACCGCAGATCGTGACGAAGCTCAAGGAGTCTGGCGACGCATTCGCGAAGATGCTCGAGGGCCTGAACGACGAGAAGTTCTTCGCGGAGGCGATCACGTTCCGTCCCGGCGCGACGCCGCCGTCGCGCACCCGTTTCGATCTGCTGCTCGCGGCCAAGGAGCACGAGATGCACCATCGCGGCCAGCTGATGCTCATGCAGCGCATGCTCGGCCTCGTGCCGCACCTGACGCGCGAGGCGCAGGAGCGCATGGCCCGCATGCAGGCGCAGCAGACGGCGAAAGCGTAATGCCATGCCCGCCGCGCCGCGCTTCAGTCCCGACACGCTGTCGTTTCTCAAACGGCTGAAGCGCAACAACCGTCGCGACTGGTTCAACGCGCATCGCGACGAGTACGACGCGCACGTCCGCGCGCCGATGATCGCGTTCGTCGATCGTCTGGCCGTGGACATGCGCGACATCGCGCCTGAGATCGTCGTCAGCCCGAAGTCGATCCACCGCATCTATCGCGACATCCGATTCTCGGAAAACAAGCAGCCGTACAAGACACACATCTCGGCAGGATTCTGGCATCGCGGTCTCGAGCGCGGGCTCGGCGCCGGCATGTACTTCCACGTCTCGCCCGACGACGTATGGATTGGCGGCGGCATGTACGCGCCGGAGACGCCGCAGCTGCACGCCGTCCGCGAGCAGATCGCGGGCAACCTGCGGCATTTCAAGTCCATCGTCGAAGCGCCGGCGTTCACACGCCCGCTCGACGGCGGCCTCGACGGCGAACGGCTGCAGCGCGTGCCGCGCGGCTTCCCCAAGGATCACGAAGCGGCCGACTATCTGCGGTACCGCCAGTTCATCGCCGGCAAGGAACTGCCGGGGCGGTTCGCGACGAGCCCGAAGTTCTACAGCACCGTGCTCGACGTCTTCCGCACGATCGTCCCGTTCGTCCGGTTTCTCAACGACGCCGTGCACGCGGCGCGGTAAACACCATGGCGACCAAGATCACATACGCGACGATGAGCGGCGACCGGATGGAAGATCTCCATCGCGAGCTCGATGCCGCCGTCGAACGCGTGAAGACGTCGTTCGGCCGCAGCTATCCGCTCGTCATCGGCGGACGTGAGGTCCGCGGCTCGAGCGAGTTCGACGATCGCAGCCCGATCGACACGCGGATCCTGCTCGGGACGTTCCAGCGCGCGAGCCGCGAGCAGACGCGCGACGCCATTGCCGCCGCACGCGCGGCCTATCCCGCCTGGAGCGCACGGCCGTGGCAGGAGCGCGTGGCGCTGCTGAAGAAGGCCGCCGACGGGATTCGCGCGCGACGGTGGGAGTTGTCGGCGCTGATGGGCTACGAGGCCGGCAAGAACCGCCTCGAGTGCGTCGGCGACGTCGAGGAATCGGCCGACCTCATCGAGTACTACTGCAACCAGATTGAGCAGCACCACGGCTTCGAGACGACGCTCGGGACGCTCGGGCCGAACGAAGAGAACGAGAGCGTGCTGCGTCCGTACGGCGTCTGGGCGGTGATCTCGCCCTTTAATTTTCCGCTCGCGCTCGCCGCGGGACCTTCGGGCGGCGCGCTGGTCGCCGGCAACACGGTTGTGTTCAAGCCGGCATCGGCGACGCCGCTCCTCGGGTACAAACTCGTCGAAGTCATGGCGGACGCGGGCCTCCCGGCCGGCGTCTTCAACTTCATCACGGGCGGCGGCAGCACGGCCGGACAGGAGCTCGTCGACAATGCGGGCATCGACGGCATCGTCTTCACCGGATCGAAAGACGTCGGCATGCACTTGATCCGCGACAACGCGACGCGACCCGTGCCGCGCCCCCTGATCATCGAGATGGGCGGCAAGAATCCGGCAATCGTCACCGCCGCCGCAGATCTCGACAAGGCGACGGACGGCGTGATGCGCTCGGCGTTCGGCGCGCAGGGGCAGAAGTGCTCCGCCTGCTCGCGCGTCTACCTCGATCGCTCCATCCGCGATCGATTCGTGCAGCTGCTCGTCGAAAAGACGAAGAAGATCAAGATCGGCAACCCGCTCAATCGCGACGTCTACCTCGGCCCAGTCATCAACGAAGACGCGGTAAAGACCTACGAACAGGCGATTGCGCGCGCCACGCGCGACGGCGGAGCGATTCTCACGGGTGGCCGGCGCCTGACCGACGGGGAATTCGCGCATGGCTATTTCGTCGAGCCGACGCTCGTGGACGGCTTGCCGGCGAGTCACCCGTTGTTTCGGGAAGAACTCTTCGTCCCGATTACGGTCATCGGTGACGTCCGGACGCTCGACGAGGCCATCGACCTTGCGAACAGCACCGAGTACGGCCTCACGGCGGGACTGTTCTCGGAGGACGACAAGGAGATTCAGCGCTTCTTCGACCGGATTGAAGCCGGCGTCACCTACGTCAACCGCCGTGCCGGCGCGACGACGGGGGCGTGGCCGGGGATCAATTCGTTCGGCGGGTGGAAAGCCAGCGGCTCGACGGGCCGCGGCACCGGCGGGCCCTACTACGTCCAGCAGTTCATGCGCGAACAGTCGCGCGTGCGGATTCGCTAAGACAAATTCTCGCGACCGGCGTCTAACCACCGAGCGAGGTGCATATGGCTCGAACGGTCCCTGCGTACGTGGCGGCGGCCCTCTGTTCGGTCATCCCGGTCATCGCCGCGGCCCAGACGCGGCCACTCCCTCCTGGCGTTCCCCAGCCGCCGCGTGACACGTCTGCGACAGGGGCCGCCACCGCCGTGATCCGCGGCCACGTGTTCGACGCCTCGACCGGCGCGCCGCTTCGCAAGGCGCAGCTGCGCGCGTTCTCGCCGGAGCTGCGCGAGAACCGGCTCGCGATTACCGACAACGGCGGGGCGTACGAAATCAAGGCGTTGGCGGCGGGACGCTATCAACTGAGCGCGAACAAGGGCAGCTTCGTCGGCTTGAACTACGGGCAGACGCGGCCGTTCGAACAAGGCCGGCCGCTCGAGCTGCACGAGGCGCAGGCGCTCGAGAAAGTGGACTTCCGGCTGCCGCGTGGCAGCGTCGTCACCGGCCGTGTCGTGGACGAGACCGGAGAGGCCGTGACCGACGTCCTCGTGTCGGTGCTGCGGTACCAGTACATCGGAGGCCGTCGCCAGCTGTCGCCGGCAGGCCGGCCGGCTCAGACGAACGACATCGGCGAATTCCGCGTGTTCGGCCTGCCTCCGGGCCAGTACTTCGTGTCGGCAACCCTCCGCGGCGTCGGCAATCCCAACGACGCGCAGTCGGACAACCGTTCGGGCTATGCGCCGACGTACTTTCCAAGCACGCCGAGCTTGGCGGACGCGCAGCGCATCACGGTGGGCATCGCCCAGACGCTGTCCGACATCAACATCGCGCTCTCGCCGACACGGCTGGCGCGACTCGCCGGCACGGTCGTCGATTCGGACGGCAAGCCGCTCGCCAACGGCATCATCACGATGATGCAGGCGACCGGCGGAATGGTGATGTCCATTATGGGCGCGCAGATAAAACCGGACGGCTCGTTTTCAATCGCGAACGTCGCGCCCGGCGAGTACACGCTGCGCGCGCTGGTCTCAAACGGTCCGTTCGGCGGGGCATCGACGGACTTCATTCAGGCAAACGTGACCGTCGCCGGTGACGACGTCCTCGACCTCCGACTCACCGGTGTCAAACCCTCGACCGTTTCCGGCCGCGTCATCCCGCCGCCGTCGCAGTCAGGCAGCTTCGCCTTTGCCTCGCTGCAGTTGTCTGCAACATCCGCGACGCCGATGCCGCTCTCCGGCACCGCACTCGGTCACGTGAACGACGATGGGACGTTCGAGATGAAGGTGCAGCCGGGCAGGGCGTTCATTCGCATGAACGCCGTCGGACCGTTCGCCAACACGCGCATCGCTTCGGTGCGGGTGAATGGCGTCGAGACGATCGACAGCGGCATCGACTTTCGACCGAACGAAGACCTCGGCGGCGTCGAGGTCGAGCTAACCACGCAGTTGAGCAGCGTCTCCGGCATCGTCACCGACGATCGCGGCAACGCGGTCAGAGACTACAGCGTCGTGATCTTCGCCCGCGACCGCGAGCACTGGGGGTTTGGATCGCGGTATCTGAACGGCGGCCGTCCCGATCAGGACGGCAGGTACAAAGCCGTCAACCTGCCGCCGGGCGATTACTTCGCTGTCGCGCTCGACTACGTCGAACAAGGCGCAGGCACCGACCCGGAGTTCCTGGATCGGGTGAAGGATCGTGCAACGACGTTCAGCATCGGCGAAGCGGAAACGAAGAACCTCGACCTGAAGCTGGTGACCGGCCTGTAAACATCGACGGTTTTACCTCTTCGGCGCGCTCCGGTCTAACTTCTGTACCTATGCTTGCCCGGACCGCCCTCATCCTGACCTGCGGGTTGGCCGTACTGGCGGCTGCGTCCGACGACAGCGCGACCGTTGCTCACA
The DNA here is from genome assembly GCA_964579765.1 of uncultured Bifidobacteriaceae bacterium. GTDB lineage: Bacteria > Acidobacteriota > Vicinamibacteria > Vicinamibacterales > CAVVIG01 > DATNBT01. Next base: position 666 of record CAZOIK010000281.1, on the reverse strand, counting down.
TCGTCGATCGCGTGTCGTTCGGTGCGCGGCCCCGCGACCTCGAGCACGTCCGCGCCATCGGGCTCGAGCGCTACATCGACCAGCAGCTCCATCCCGAACGCCTGCCCGATCCTGATCTCGACGCGCGTCTCTCGGACCTGACGACGCTTCGTATGAGCTCGCGCGAGATTGCCGAGACGTTCGAGATTCCGCTCGTGCGTGAGCGCCGCGCGAAACAGCAGGCGCCGCAGAATGCCGGCGACACGGCCGCGACTCCCACCGAGGAACAGCGCCGCGCCGCCTCCGTTCTCGTCGAGCTGCAGGAACAGAAGATTCTCCGCGCCGCGTACAGCACGCGGCAGCTGCAGGAAGTCCTCGTCGATTTCTGGTTCAACCACTTCAACATCGACGCGCGCAAAGGCGTTGACCGTTTTCTGCTGACGGAGTACGAGCGCGACGTGATCCGCCCGCACGTCCTGGGCACCTTCCACGACTTGCTCGAGGCGACCGCCAAGAGCCCGGCGATGCTCTTCTACCTCGACAACTGGATGAGCGCGGATCCGAACGGCGTGCACCTCGACACGCCGCGGCCGCGCGGCGTGCGCGGCCCCCTCCGACCTCCGATGATGAATAAGCCGCCGCTGGCCGCCGACGCGCGCGAGAACCCCAACCAGCCCAAAGGACAGA
>CAZOIK010000280.1:0-9567 GCA_964579765.1 uncultured Bifidobacteriaceae bacterium | reverse complement strand
CGGCGCGGCGGTGAAGTTGCCGTGTCCCGGCGGCGACGGCGCCGCCCACTCGATCGTCGTCGCCTGCCACGGGTTGTCGCCGACCGGCCGGCCGTGGCGGATGCTCCAGAAGAAGTTGACGATGAACGGCAGTTGGAACAGCGCGAGCGTCCAGGCGGCGTAGGCAATCCAGACGTGCAGGTGCAGCACGCGCTGGTTCATCGCGTACTGCGCGCCGCCGTCGTACAGCCGCCGGTTCATGCCGGCCAACCCCTGGATGAACATCGGCATGAAGATCACGTTCATCGCGACGAACGAGCCGGCGAAGTGGATCCGGCCGAGCGTGTCGTTCATCAGGCGTCCGGTCGCCTTGGGGAACCAGTAGTAGATCCCGGCGAACAGCGCGAAAATCGTCCCCGGCGCGACGATGTAGTGGAAATGGCCGATGACGTAGTACGTGTCGTGCAGGTGGATGTCCGGCGGCGCGAGGCCCAGCGGCAGGCCGGTGAGGCCGCCGATCCCGAACATCGGCAGGAACGCGAGCGCGAAGAGCATCGGCGTGGTGAACCGGATCGCCGCGCCCCACAGCGACAGCAGCAGGCAGGTCAGGATCACGACCGACGGGATCGAGATGATCATCGTCGTCGTCTGGAAGAACGCGCTCATCACCGTGCCCATGCCGGTGATGAACATGTGGTGCGCCCAGACGATGAACGACATGAAGCCGAGGAAGACGAGCGACGAGACCAGCGCCTTGTAGCCGTAGAGCGGCTTGCGGGTGTTGTTCGCGACGATCTCGGCGACGATGCCCATCGCGGGCAGGATGAGGACGTAGACCTCCGGGTGCGCGAGGAACCAGAACAGGTGCTGCCACAGCAGCGGATTGCCGCCGCCCGCGACCTGCAGCGCCTGGCCGCTGACGACCAGGCCGCTCGGCAGGAAGAAGCTCGTGCCCGCGACCCGGTCCATCAGCTGCAGGACGCCGGCCGCCTCGAGCGGCGGGAACGCGAGCAGCAGCAGGAACGACGTCACGAGCTGCGCCCACACGAAGAACGGCAGGCGCATGTAGCTGAGGCCCTTCGCGCGCAGCTGCACGATCGTCGTGATGAAGTTGACCGAGCCGAGCAGCGACGACGTGATCAGGAAGATCATGCCGATGAGCCACATCGTCTGGCCGTTGGCGATGTCGGCGAGCGGCGGATACGACGTCCAGCCCGACTGCGCGGCGCCGCCCGTCTGGAAGAAGCTCGAGAGCATCGTCACGCCGCCGCAGAAGTACACCCAGTAGCTCATCATGTTGAGCTTGGGGAACGCCATGTCGGGCGCGCCGATCTGGAGCGGCATCACGAAGTTGCCGAAGCCGCCGACGGCGAGCGGCACGACGCCGAGGAAGACCATGATGGTCCCGTGCATCGCGCCCAGCTGGTTGTAGAACTCGGGCAGCAGCACGCCGCCCGGCGCGTTCGCCGGGCCGAACCAGCTGCCGATGACCGGGATCGGGTGGCCCGGGTAGGCCAGCTGAAACCGCATCACCATCATCAAGGTGAAGCCGAACAGCAGGAACAGCAGTCCCGTGATTGCGTACTGGATGCCGATGACCTTGTGGTCGAGCGAGAAGATGTACTTGCGCCAGAAGCCCAGTTCCTCGTGGTGCGCATGCTCATGGACGTGCACGTGCGCGTGCTCGGCTCCGTGCGTGGTCGTCGTGTCCAACGTCGAACTCCTCTTCGTCAGGGTCTGCGGGAATGCCGGCCTAGAAAGCCAAACGCGCAATTGTATGCAGAAGGTACAAGCTCGCGCAAGAGCAGCGGGCCGCGTGAAGGACGTACAATTTCCGCGCTGTGAATCGCTTAGCTGCCGCGCGTCGCGCCGGAATTCCGGCGGCGCTTTTCTGGATGCTTTCGCTGCTCGCCGCCGTCCCGGCGTCCGCCAACACTCAGTCGAGTGCGCTGCGCGCCAGGGGCGCCGAGGAGATCTACAACCTCGATCGCGAACGCGCCGTCGAATCGTTCCGGCAGGCGGTCGCCGCCGACCCGCAGGATCCGGCGGCCTATCGCGGCCTCGCCACCGCGCTGTGGCTCAGCATCACGTTCCGCCGCGGCAACATGACGGTGGACGATTATCTGGGCGGCGTCAGCCGCGCGCGATCGACGGCGGCGGCTCCGCCGCCGGCCGACGTCGTCGCCGCGTTCAACGACGCGCTCGAGCATGCGCTCACGCTGGCGCGCGCGCGCGTGGCCGCGAACTCGCGTGACGCCGCCGCGCACTACGAGCTCGGCGCGACGATCGGCCTGCGCGCCTCGTACATGGCGACGGTCGAGAACAGCATCGTCGGCGCGTTCCGCGCGGCGCGGGGCGCGTACGAGGAGCACGAGAAGGTCCTGTCGCTCGACGCGAGCCGCAAGGACGCGGGCCTGATCGTCGGCAGCTACCGTTACATCGTCGCCACGCTGTCGCTTCCGCTGCGCTGGGTCGCATACGTCGCCGGCTTCGGCGGCGACAAGGCCAAGGGACTGCAGCTCGTCGAAGGCGCCGCCGCGTACAGCGGCGACAACCAGGAAGACGCGCGATTTGCGCTGCTGCTCCTGTACAACCGCGAGAAGCAGTACGACAAGGCCCTGGCGCTCCTCGCGACGCTCCGCGATCGCTTTCCGAGAAACCGGCTCGTCTGGCTCGAGAGCGGCGCGACGAGCCTGCGGGCCGGCAAGGCGGCCGACGCCGAGCGGTTCCTGACCGACGGGATGACGCGGTTCGCCGGCGATTCGCGGCCGCGCATGTTCGGCGAAGACGCGTTGTGGCTGTACAAGCGCGGCGCCGCCCGCGCGACCCTCGGGCGCGACGCCGACGCCCGCGCGGACCTCGAGAAGGCGCTGACCCTCGAGGCGCGCAAATGGGTGCAGGGGCGCGCGCAGCTGGAGCTCGGCAAGCTGTCGTTCAAGAGCGGCGCCCGGGCGGCGGCGGCCGAACATTTCCGGGCGGCGGTGCGTCTCTGTGAGAGCGACAACGATCAGGTGTTCGCGGACGAGGCCAAACAACTTCTGAAGCAGGTGTCCTGATGGCGACAACCAAGCGGACGTGGCTCTGGGTCGTGCTCGGCGTCATGGGCACCATGGCGCTCGTCGTCGTCCTCGTCGTGGTGGGGGCGATCGTCGAGTTCCGCCGGCACGTGCACAACGACTACGTGGACGGCGCGGTGGCCGAACAGCAGTTCGACGCCGAGCGCGCGCGGTTCGCCGGCCAGGAGCCGCTCGTCCAGTTCTCCGGGCGCGACGACGTCCACCGGGGCGATTTCGAACGCCGTGATGACGTCGTCGTCCACCGTCCGCCGGCCGGCGCCGCGCGCGTGCCGATTCACCGGCTGCGCGTGCTCGTCTACGACACGAACAACGGACATCTCATACACGCCGACATCCCCGGCTGGCTGCTGCGCATGATGCCGAGCGGCCGGGGCGGCGTCATCAACAGCGACTTCGGCGACTTCGACATGTCGCGCAACCGCAACCCCAGGGAAGAACTCGCGCCCCACGGCCCCGCCCTGGGGCGCGACGGCCGCAACCGCGACTCGCGAATCCTCGTGTGGAGTGAATGACCTTTTGAGCGAAGGATGGTAGCGGTACGGGGATTCGAACCCCGGTCCCGTGGCTGAGAACCACGTGTCCTGACCCCTAGACGATACCGCCCCTGTCGCGACACTGTCGAAACCTGCGACCGGCAGGAACAGAGAATTTTAGCTTACGTGCGCTTTGTGATTCAATTTCCATATGGCGCGCTTTCTTGGCTTTCTCGTCCTGCTCCTCGTCATCGCCGCCGGAGCCGTCTTCTACGTCTCCAGCCGCGAAACGGCCCCGCTCGTCACCATCGACCAGCCCGATCGCGTCGTCGGCCAGACCGGGACGCTGACGGTGACCGCCGAAACGCCGGGCGCGACGCTGAAAGACGTCACGCTCGCAGTCGAGCAGAACGGCCAGACGACGCCGCTGCCGCTCGAGAGCGGTCAGCTCGTGCAGAGCGGCCCCAACACGGTGCGCATCTCACGCCCGTTCGGCAAGCAGAGCGTCCCGGCGCTCAAGGCCGGCACCGCGAAGATCACCGTGACGGCGACGCGGAAATCGTTCCTCAACCTGCGAACGCTCGCGACGACGGCGACGAAGGACGTGCAGGTGCGGCTCGAGCCGCCGCGCATTGCGGTCCTCTCGACGCACCACTACGTCAACCACGGCGGATCCGAATTCGTCGTCTACCGCGCGACGCCGCCCGACGTCGCGTCGGGCGTGCGCGTCGGCGACGTCGAGTACCCGGGCTTCCCCATCGGCCCCGACCCGGCCGTGAAGGCGGCGTTCTTCGCGCTGCTCTGGGATCAGCCGCTCAACGCGCGCATCGTCGCCTTCGCGCGGGACGAGGCGAAGAACGAAGCGACCGCGACCTTCATCGACAACGTGTTCGAGAAGCCGCAGAAGAAGAGCACGATCGATCTCGACGACAAGTTCATCGACCGCGTCGTGCCGGAAATCGCCGAGCATTCACCCGAGCTGAAGCTGAGCACGCCGCCCTCGCCCGGCCCGGCGATGATCGAAGACTTCGTCAAGGAGAACAGCGAGCTCCGCGTCCTGAACGCGCAGAAGATCGAAGCGCTCGCGCGCCAGACGTCGGCGAAGCGGTTGTGGGACGGCCCCTTCGTGCAGCTCGGCAACTCGAAGGTCGAAGCGGCGTTCGCCGATCACCGCACATACCTTTATAAGGGGAAGGACGTCGATCACCAGGTCCATCTCGGCTTCGACCTCGCCGTGACGAGCCACGTCCCGGTCGTCGCCGCCAACGGGGGCACGGTGCTCAACGCGAGCTGGCTCGGCATCTACGGCAACTGCGTCATCATCGACCACGGCATGGGCGTGCAGTCGCTGTACGGCCACCTGTCGTCGTTCGACGTGAAGGTCGGCGACACCGTGGCCCGCGGCCAGACCATCGGCCGCAGCGGGATGACGGGCATGGCCGGCGGCGACCATCTCCATTTCACGATGCTCGTGGACGGCCGCATGGTGAACCCGGTCGAGTGGTGGGATCGGCACTGGATCGAGGATCGTGTGACGCGAAAACTGAACGAGGCCGGCGCGCAGGCCGCGAGCCGATAAGGCGAGCCGATAAGGTATGATGGATTATTTCACTCAGGAGAAATCGATGCGTTTAAGGAATTTGTGGGCAGGGGCGCTGGCTGTGGCGCTCGCGGTGTCGGTCGCGGCGTGCGGCGGCAAGAAAGACGATCTGGACTCGGATACGGGCGGCCCGGCCGCGGCGGCAGTCGGCGGCGGCCCGAAGGTCGACGCGGCGACGGCGGGCAACATCGAGGGCGTCGTCTCCTTCGACGGCGTGGCGCCGAAGAACGAGCCGATCAAGATGAACGCCGATCCGGTGTGCGTCAAGGAAAACGCGACGCCGCAGACGCAGGAAACGTGGGAGGTCGCCGACGGCAAGCTCGCCAACGTCTTCGTGTACATCCAGTCCGGCCTCGGCAACTACTCCTACGACGCGCCGTCCGGCCCGGTCGAGATCAACCAGATGGGCTGCCGCTATCATCCGCACGTGTTCGGCATCCGCGTCGGCCAGGAGCTCGACATCGTCAACAGCGATCCGACGCTGCACAACATCCACGCGCTGCCGAAGAACAACGCCGAGTTCAACACCGGCCAGCCGATTCAGGGCATGAAGACGATGCACATGTTCATGACGCCGGAAGTCATGGTGCCGTTCAAGTGCGACGTGCACGGCTGGATGAACGCGTACGTCGGCGTGGTGGACAACCCCTATTTCGCCGTCACCGGACCGGATGGTAAGTTCTCGCTCAAGGGCGTGCCCCCGGGCACCTACACGATCGAAGCGTGGCACGAGAAGGGCGGCACGCAGACCGCGCAGGTCACCATCGGCGCGAAGGAAACCAAGGACGCCAACTTCACGTTCAAGGCACCCGCAACGGCAACCGACTAGTTCTCTCACGTTCCGAGGGGGCCGGCGGGCGCCGGCCCCTCAGTCATGCTCCACCGCTTCGCAAAATTCGTCGCCGGCTGCACGGTCCTCCTCGTCCTCGCCGGCAGCCTCGTCACCAGCACCGGCTCGGGCCTGTCGGTCCCCGACTGGCCGACCACGTACGGCTGGAACATGTTCACGTTCCCGCCGTCGAAGTGGGTCGGCGGCATCCTCTACGAACACGGCCACCGGCTGATCGCGAGCAGCGTCGGGTTCCTGACAATCGTCCTCGCCGCGTGGGTCTGGGTCGCCGAGCCGCGACGCTGGATGAAGTGGCTCGGCGTGACGGCGCTCGGCGCGGTCGTCGCGCAGGGCGTGCTCGGCGGCCTCACCGTGATGTTCTTCCTGCCGGCGCCCATCTCCACGGCGCACGCCGGCCTCGCCGAGATCTTCTTCTGCCTGACGGTCTCGATTGCGCTCTTCACGTCGCCGCGCTGGATCGAGGGCTACGGCGGCCACCTGCTTGACGACCACCGCCTGCGCCGGTTCGCGACGTTCACGACGGTCCTCATCTACTGCCAGATCCTCATCGGCGCGACGATGCGGCACACCGGCGCGGGGCTGGCGATTCCCGATTTCCCGCTGATGTTCGGCCATCTGTGGCCGACGCACTGGGACGCGAAGATCGCGATTCATTTCGCGCACCGCGTCGGCGCGCTGTGCGTCGCGATTGCGGTCGTGACGACGGCGAGCGCCGTGTTCCGGCGCACGAACGCCGGCGAGCTGCGGCGTCCGGCGGCTCTGCTCATCGCGCTCGTCCTCGTGCAGATCACGCTCGGCGCGTTGACGGTGCTGACCCGCCGCGACGTCTGGGTCAACAGCCTCCACGTCGTCTGCGGCGCGCTGGTGCTGACGACGTCGCTGGTGCTGACGCTGCGGACGTGGCGCGCGTCGTTCGCGATGCCCGCGCCCGCCAGAAAGACCGGCGCCGCCGCATGAAGGACGCCGCCGTCTCCGCGCCGCACGCCTACTCGCTGCGCACCGTCGCCGACTACGTCGCGCTGACGAAGCCGCGCCTGAACGTGCTCGTGGTCGCGACGAGCGCGGCCGGCTACTACCTCGGCGCGGCCGGGCCGATCAGCCCGGCGCTGCTCGTGGCCGCCGTCGCGGGGACGGCGCTCGTCGCCGGCGGCGCCGCGGCGCTCAACCAGCTGTACGAGCGCGACACCGACGCGCTGATGCGGCGGACGCGGATGCGCCCGCTGCCCGACGGCCGGATCGCCCCCGGGGACGCGCGCCTGTTCGGCCTCTTCCTGTCGGCCGCCGGCATCGTCCTGCTGGCGGTCTTCGCGGGCTGGCTCGCGTCGCTGCTCGCGCTGGCGACCCTCGTTGTCTACCTCGTCGTCTACACGCCGATGAAGCGGCGATCGCCGGCCGCGACGCTCGTCGGCGCGGTGCCAGGCGCGCTGCCGCCGCTCATCGGCTGGACGGCCTCGCACGGCGGCGCGCTCGGCGGCCTCTCGCTGTTCCTGATCGTCTTCCTGTGGCAGATCCCGCACTTCATGGCGATTGCGTGGATGTACCGCGACGACTACGGCGCGGCGGGCTTCCCGATGCTGCCCGTCATCGACGCCACCGGGACGCGCGCGGCGCGCCAGGCGGTGCTCTACTCGGCGCTGCTCCTGCCCGTCAGCGTGATGCCGACCGTGGTCGGGGTGGCAAGCGTGGCCTACGCCGTCGCGGCGATTCCGCTCGGCGTCATGATGCTCGTGCTCTCGATCGCGTTCGCGCGGACGCACAGCGAGGCGGCAGCGCGGCGCCTGTTCTTCGCGTCGCTGATGTACCTGCCGCTCGTCTGGATCGCCATGATCGCCGCGAAGCGATGACCGTTCACGATCTGCCCGCCGTCAACGCGACGCTCAACGCGATTGCCGGTGTGCTGCTGATCGTCGCCTACGTGTGCATCCGCCAGCGACGGATCGACGCGCACCGCCGCGTGATGATCGCCGCGTTCGCCACCTCGTCCTTATTTCTCGTCTGCTACCTCGTCTATCACGCGCAGGTCGGATCGGTGCGGTTCACGCGCCAGGGTGTCGTCCGGCCGATCTACTTCGGCATCCTCATCAGCCACGTGACGCTCGCGGCCGCTGTCCTCCCGCTCGCCATCGTCACGCTGTCGCGCGGCCTCAAGGCGCGATTCGACCGGCACCGCGCGATCGCGCGCTGGACCCTGCCGATCTGGCTGTACGTGTCGATCACGGGCGTTCTGGTGTACGTGCTGCTCTATCAGCCGACGTGGCTGCTGTAGGAATCGCTGCCCTGCGTCCTTTGCCCTCTGGTATGTGCCCTTCGTTCGATATACTGGCGCGCATGAAACATGTCCTCGCGGCGTTGTGCCTCGTCGCGACGACTGCCGGCGCGGCCGCCGCTCAGGGCAGCCGCGTGGTCGGCGTCGTCAAGGACGAGAGCGGTCAGCCGATCAAAGGGGCGACGCTCTCGCTCGAGAACCCGGACGCGATTCCCCGCAGCTTTACGGCGACGAGCGACGAGCACGGCCGGTTCGCCGTGCTGGGCCTGAAATCCGGCGAGTGGTCGATCGTCGCGCAGGCGCCGGGCTTCCTTGCGGACGCGACGCGCGTCCAGGTGCGCGTCACGTCGCCGGTCGCGCCGGTGTTCACGCTCCACCGCGCGCCGCAGCCTCCGCCCAGCGTCCTCGGCAACGTCGGCGCGAAAGAACTGCAGAGCGAGTTGAAGAACGCCGACCAGCAGTTCAACGCGAAGCAGTGGGATCAGGCGATCGCCGCGTACAAGAGCATCCTCTCGAAGGCGCCGGCGCTGACGGTGCTCGATCTGCAGATTGCCGCGGCCTACCGGAACAAGAAGGACTACGACGACGCGGTGGCCGTGTACAACGACCTGCTCAAGGCGGATGCGTCGAGCGACAAGGCACGCATCGGCCTCGCAGAGACGTTCGTCGAACGGGGCGATCCCGCGTCGGCTGAGCGCACGTTGACCGCGGCCGCCCAGACGCCGGGGGCGAGCAAGGAAATCCTGTACGCCCTCGGCGACGTCGCAGCCGCTCGGGGCAAGGCGGACGAGGCGGTCGCCTGGTATCAGAAGGCCTCGGCCGTCGATCCCAACTGGGGCAAGCCGCTGCTGAAGCTCGGCCTCGCGGCCATGCAGCGCGGCGATCGCGCGAACGCCGCCGCGCTGATGCAGCGCGTCGTCGCCGTCGATCCGTCGTCGGCTGACGCGGCGCAGGCCAGGACGGCGATCCAGCAGCTGCAGTAGAACGTGTCGCGTCCGCTCCGTCACATCTTCATCCTCGCGATCGCGGCGCTCGGCACCGCGCTCGCCGCGGTGGGCGGCTGGCGCTACGCGCGGGCGTCCGCGCCGGTGCCGGGTCCGGTCATCCTCATCTCCATCGACACGCTGCGCGCGGATCATCTGCCGGCGTACGGCTATCGCGCCGTCAAGACGCCGGCGATTGACGCGCTGGCCGCCGACGGCGTCGTCTTCGAGCACGCGTACGCGCACAGCGCGCAGACGCTGCCCTCGCACGCCGCGATCATGACCGGCCGCCTGCCGTTCGAGAACGGCGTGCGCGACGACGACGCCTCGCTCGGCCCC
>CAZOIK010000279.1:0-14565 GCA_964579765.1 uncultured Bifidobacteriaceae bacterium | reverse complement strand
TTGGTCGACGACAAGGACATCGGTTGGAAACTTCTTCATCACGATCTTGAGGCCGAGTTGCTCCTCAAGCGCCGTGAAGAATGACGCGTTCTCGCCGGGCGAGGACGACAGCGCCTCAGACGTCGATCTCGACCCGCAGTGAAGCTGGCGGTCGTCGTCTCCCGCTACGGTCCGGCAGTCCACGGCGGCACGGAACACCACGCCCGTTACATCGCCGAACATCTGGCGACTCACGCCGACGTCGAGGTCCTCACGACCTGCGCGAGCGACGATCGCACGTGGGCGAACCAGTGGAGGCCGGGCACCGAGACCGTGAACGGCGTTCGAGTGCGCCGGTTCCGCGTGTCGGGACGACGCCGCGCAGCCGCGTGCGAGGGACGCGCCCGGCGCGTGCTTTACCGGACGCACTCCGTCCATGACGAGCTCACCTGGCTCGAGGCCGAAGGCCCGACGAGCCATTCGCTGCTCCGTCATCTTCGCGCCGCAGGCAACGCCTACGACTTCTGCCTGTTCTTCGGCTATCGCTCGTACCAGTCCGTCCGCGGCGCGCGCGCGGTCGCGCCGCGCGCCGTTCTCGTTCCCCATGCCGGACGGGACGAGGCGATCGGCGCGCGCGTGTTCCGTGACCTCTTCTGCGGCGTTCGCGCGATTCTGTACGACTCGCCGGAGGAGCGATCGCTCATTCAGGCGGCGGCGGGCGGAGCGCGGCTGGACGGCGTGGTGGCCGGCGCAGGCGTGGACGCGCCGCCGAACCCGCAGCCAGCGCGGTTTCGCCAGACGCACGACATCCGCGGTCCCTTCGCGATCTGCGTCGGCACGGTTGACGCGCACGGCGGCCGCGCGGATCTGCTCGCGCTCTACGAGCGCTACGCGAACGACGCCGCCTCGCGCCTGTCGCTGGTACTCGCCGGCGAGGCTCGAATCGCGATTCCCGCGCATCCGAAGATCGCGCACGTCGGCGTGCTGGACGAGGCCGACAAGTTCGACGCGATTGCGGCGGCCGACGTGCTGCTCGCGCCGTCCGGCTGCTCGAGTTTCTCGCGCACGGCCGTCGAAGCGTGGTCGCTTGGAAAGCCCGTCCTCGCGAACGCCGCGTCGGACGCGACCCGAGGTCAGTGCGTCCGGAGCGGCGGCGGCCTCTGCTACGCGAACGGCGACGAGTTCGTCGCGATGCTTCAGGCGATCGAGAAGAACCGCTGGCTGAACGCGTCGCTCGGCAGGAGCGGCCGTCAGTACGTCCGCGACGCCTACGACTGGCGCATCGTCGAGCGGAAGTACCATGACCTGCTGCTGCAGCTGCAGAAGGACGGTCCGCGCCCGCCGGCGGCGCCGTGGCCCGGGTGGATGGCGCGCCGCCGCCGCGATGTGCCTCCGGCCGCGGAGGTCGCGCGAGGCCTGCGGTGATCGTCAACCACTGGCTTCCGACGGCGCACCACGGCGACGCCATCGGCGACAGCAGCCGCCGCGTACGCGACGTGCTCCGGCGCCTCGGCCACACGTCGGAGGTGTACGCGATCGAGATCGACCCCGTCCTCGCCGACGACGTGCTGCCGTTCGATCACCCAGGCGCGACGCTCGGCGACGTGACGATCTTCCACTACGGCATCCAGTCGCCGATGACCGCCGCGTTCGGAGGCCTGCGCGGGCGTCGCGTCGTGCAGTACCACAACATCACCCCCGCGGAGTTCTTCGCGCCCTATGACGCCACGCTGTTCATGCTGGCGTCCCGCGGCCGCGAAGAGCTCGCCTCGCTGGCCTCGCACGCCGACTTCGCGCTCGGCGACTCGGAGTACAACCGCCGCGAGCTCGACCAGCTCGGCTTCGGCCGCACGGGGGTGCTTCCGATCGCCGTGGACACCGCCCGTGTCACGGCCACGGTCGAACGGCCCGCGCTCGAGGAGGTGCTCGACGACGGCCTCGCGAACTTCCTGTTCGTCGGGCGGATCGTGCCGAACAAGAAGATTGAGGACCACATCCGGCTTGCGGCGCTCTATATGCGCCATGTCGATCCGGGCTGCCGGTTCGTCTTCGTCGGCAGGTTCGACGTGGTGCCGCGGTATTATTCGGTGATTCGGGCGCTGATCGCGCGCTACGGCCTCCGCCGCGACCGCGTGGTCTTCACGGGCGCCGTCTCCGACGAGGAGCTCGCCATCTACTATCAGCAGGCGGACGCATACATCTCGCTCAGCGAGCACGAGGGCTTCTGTGTCCCGCTGGTCGAAGCCATGGCCGCCGACGTGCCGGTGCTCGCCTACGCCGCGGCGGCCGTCCCTGAAACGCTCGGCGGCGCCGGCGTGCTGTTCGCGCCGAAGGATCTGGATCTCGCCGCGCACCTGCTCCACGAGCTCGCCACGGACGACACGGTCCGCGAGGCGATCGTCGCCGGCCAGCGGCGGCGCCTCGGCGATTTCAGCGACGAGCGCATCGCGCGCGACGTGACGACGCTGCTCGGCTCCCTGTCGTGAAGATCGCCTTCGTCATCCAGCGGTACGGCACGGAGGTCCTCGGCGGCGCCGAGCACCTCTGCCGCCTGGTCGCTGAGCGCCTGACGGCGCAGCACGACGTCGAGGTGCTGACGACGTGCGCGCGCGACTACGTCACCTGGAAGAACGAGTATCCGGAAGGATCGGACAGGATCCGCGGCGTCACGGTGCGCCGCTTCGCGAACGCGCTGACGCGCGACCTGGCCGCCTTCAACACGTACTCCGAGTGGATCTACACGCACGAGCACTCCCGTCAGGACGAGATGGAGTGGCTGAAACAGCAGGGCCCGTGGAGCCCGGCGCTCGTCGAGTACATCAAGCGGCAGCACCAGCAGTACGACGTCCTCGTCTTCTTCACCTATCTCTACGCGCCGACGGTGCTCGGCCTCGAGGCATGCGCGAGCCGGAGCGTGCTCGTGCCCACGGCGCACGACGAGCCGCCGATTCACCTGGGGCTCTTCAAACAGGTCTTCAGCAGTCCGGCGGCCATCATCTACAACACCGACAGCGAGCAGCGGTTTGTGAAGTCGGCGTTTCCGGATCGCCCGCTCCTCGAGGAAGTCGCGGGTGTCGGCGTGGACCTGCCGCAGCACAACCCGTATCCGCGGATGCCCGCGCCACCAGACGAGGAGGGCGACGAGCAGCAGGAAGACGCCGGAGACAGCGCCGGAGCGGCCGCGTTTCCCGCGCACCTGACGGCGCGCGGCGCGGTCTTCCGCCGCCGCCATCGCCTCGAGGGACCGCTGCTGCTCTACGGCGGCCGCATCGATCCGGGCAAGGGCTGCGAGGAACTGATCGAGTACTTCAACGCGTACGTCAGCGACGGCGGCGAGGCGACGCTCGCCCTGATGGGCGCCAAGATGATGTCGCTGCCCGAGGATCCGCACGTGCGCTTCGCCGGGCTGCTGTCCGATCGCGAGCGGATGGACGCGCTCGAGGCCGCGACGGTCGTCGTCTGTCCGTCGCCGTTCGAGAGCCTGTCCCTGCTGGCGCTCGAGGCGCTGAGTGTCGGCACGCCGATTCTCGTCAACGCCCGAAGCGAAGTGCTCGTCGAACACTGCATCCGCAGCAACGGCGGCCTGTACTACGCCACGCGCGACGAGTTCGTGGAATGTCTGAAGCTGCTGATGGCCGACGCCGGACTGCGCGCCGCCATGGGCCGCAACGGCCGCGACTACGTCAGACGCAACTACCGCTGGGACGTGGTCCTCGCCAAGTACGAGCGCGTGTTCGCGAAAGTCAGAAACGCGCGCTGACGGTCACGCCACGTTGAGATCGATGTCGATGTCGTCCTCGACGGCGGCGAACTTCTGCGTGGCCGGCTCGGGCTCGCTCGTCAGCCGCTTCAGCTTGTTGACGTCGCCGATGATTTCGACGGCGCCGCAGTGGCGGCACATCATCGCCTTGGTCATGACGTCGCCGGTTTCGAGCGTCAGAAACTTCGAGTCCTGCGGGCGGAACGACGTCCGGATGCCGGAGAACAGCGCTCCGATTGACAGGAGTTCGTGGCCGCAGCGGTAGCAGTTCGCCATCTCGAGCCCTCGCTTACGACAGACTCTAGCAGACTCGATAGGACACAACAAGGCGTGCCGACAACTGCACGATTTAGCACGGCGGCCGACAGATCGTGTTACTTCTCCTCGAAGGCCGCAGATGGCATGGGGTCGCCGACGGCCGACGCCGCCGGGTCGGCGCTCAGCGGCTCGTTCGTTCCAGGCGCGGCGCCGTTGCGCTTGCGCCGCGGGCGAATGTCGTAGCGCTTGATCATCTCGTTGAGCGTCGTCGGCTTGATGTGCAGGAGTTCGGCGGCCCGCTTCTGGACGCCGCCCGCCGCTTCGAGCGTCGATTCGATCAGCCGCTTCTCGAAGTCGGTGATGACGTCCTTGAACGAGATGCCTTCCGGCGGCATCACGAACTGCGTGGACAGCGGATGCGCCGTGGACTTCCGGACGTGCTCGGGAATGAGATCCGCGTCGATCCGCGGGCTCGACGTCAGCACGACTGCGCGCTCGATCACGTTTTCGAGCTCGCGGACGTTGCCCGGCCAGTCGTAGCTGCCGATCAGATCCAGCGCCTCTGAGGTCAGCTCGAGACCCGGCTTGCGGTTCTCCTCGCCGTACTTATTCAGGAAGTGCTGCGTGAGCAGCGGGATGTCGTCCTTCCGATCGCGGAGCGGCGGCAGCTGAATCGAGATGACGTGGAGGCGATAGAACAAGTCCTCGCGGAACCTGCCCTCCTCCATCATCCGCCTCAGGTCCACGTTGGTGGCCGCGATGATCCGGACGTCCACCTTGATCGTCTCCATGCCGCCGAGGCGCATGAAGTCGCGCTCCTGGATGACGCGCAGCAGCTTGGCCTGCGTTTCGAGCGGGACGTTCCCGATCTCGTCGAAGAAGATGCTGCCCTTGTCGGCCAGGTCGAACAGGCCCTTCTTGGGATACACGGCTCCGGTGAAGGCGCCCTTCACGTGGCCGAACAGCGTCGATTCGAGCAAATCCGGCGGCAGGTTGCCCGAGTTGACGGTGACGAACGAGCGATCGGCGCGCGACGAGTTCGCGTGAATGGCCCGCGCGACGAGCTCCTTGCCCGTACCGCTTTCGCCTTGAATCAGAATCGTGGACCGGCTCGGCGCCGCCTGGATAATCAGGTCGAACACCTGACGCATCCTCGGGCTCCGGCCGATGATGTTCGCGAACTTGTGGTAGCGCTCCTGGATGTTCTGGCGCAGCGAGCGGTTCTCGTTGACCAGCCGCCGGCGCTCCATCGCGTTGCGGACGACGACGAGCACCTCGTCGTTCTTGAACGGCTTGGTGATGTAGTCGAACGCGCCGCTCTTCATCGCCGAGATCGCGCTCTCGACGGACGCGTACGCCGTGATGATGACGACGGCGAGATCCTCGTCGATGCGCCTGAGCTCGTCGAGCGTCGCGATGCCGTCGATGCCCGGCATCATGATGTCCACGATCGCCGCGTCGAACGGCAGCGACCGCGCAAGCTCGAGCCCTTCGGTGCCCGACGAGGCCAGGCGGACGTCGTAGCCTTCCCGGGACAGCAGCGTCTCGAGAATCTCCCGCATGATCTCTTCGTCGTCGATGACGAGAATGGTGCCTTTCTGAGAACCGCCCATGTCTTTAGTTCAACGCGCTCCGCGCGGGTATCTGTTCGAGGGGAAGCGTCAGCGTGAAGGTCGTGCCCTGCCCGATCGCGCTGTCGCACTGAATGGAGCCCTGGTGGTCGCGAACGATGCCGTAGGCAATCGAGAGGCCGAGGCCCGTGCCGCGGCCGATGGCCTTGGTCGTGAAGAAGGGATCGTAGATGCGCGCGAGATACTCCGGCGCAATGCCCGACCCGGTGTCGGCCACTTCGACGACGACCATGCCGTCCTCGTCGAACCGCGTCGAGACCGACAGCCACCCGCCGCGCGGCATCGCGTCGCGCGCGTTCAGGAACAAGTTCAGGAACACCTGCTGCAGCTGGTGCTCGATGCCGGCGACGATCGCGGGCGCGGCGCTCAGCTCGCGCCGGATCTTGATGCGGCTCACTTCGAACTGATGCTCGAGCAGCGAGAAGACGTCGCCGACGACCGCGTTGAGGTCAACCGGCACGCGCTCGTTGCCGGCTGATCCCGGACGCGACAGGTTCAGCAGCCCGTTGACGATCTTCGCCGCGCGGAACGTCTGTTTCTCGATCTTCTCGAGCAGCACGGTCTTGGGATCGGACGGGTCGGCGCCGTCGAGCAGCATCTGCGTGAAGCTCGAGATGCCGGTGAGCGGCGTGTTCACCTCGTGGGCCACGCCCGCGGCGAGCAGGCCGATGGACGCCATCTTCTCGGAAATCTGGAGCTGCTCCTCCAGCTGAACCCGGTCCGTGATGTCCTCGACGAGGAGGATGGTGCCCACCACCGCGTCTGGTCCGCCGCCGGCGTCCTGCAGCGGCACGACGGTAGCGTTCACGAGCAGCTTCTCGTCCCCCTCGTCCGGCAGCTGGGCGCGCGACCGGCGCGTCAGCGGGATGCGGTAGAGCGTGGCGCCAAACGGGTTGTCCCGGCGCGCGGCGCGCACCGCGTCCACGAACGTCCGGTCGAACAGATCGTCCATCCGGCGGCCGATCGCGCTCGCACGCGGCACGCCGTAGAACCCCTCGAGCGCGCGGTTCCAGCGGACGATGCGCTCGTCAGCGTCGAACACCGCCAGGCCATCGTCGAGCGACTCGAGGATGTTCTCGTTGAACTCACGCATCCGATCGACTTCCTCCGCCTTCAGGTGGAGCTGCCGGTACAGGCGGCCGTTCTCGACGGCGGTGGCGATCTGGCCGGCCACCGACGTCAGCAGTGCCAGGTCTTCGCTGTTGAACGGCTCGTCGGTTTCCTTGCGCCCGAGCGCGAGCACCGCGATTGCACCGCCCTCGAACATGCACGGCACGAAGTAGTCGATCCCGGCGTCGCGCCAGAACTCCACGTCTTCGGCGTCGAACAGCGCGGCGGCCAGCGGATCGTCCAGCGCGACAGTGTGACCGGCGTCGAGCCGCGCGATCAGCGACGACTGGCGCTCGAGCGGCGGCACGTCGTCCGGAAAACCGAAGTGCCCGATCGACGAGAAGTCGCCCGACCGCTCGTCGGCGAGCATCAGCGACATCCGATCCACGCCGAGCGTCTCGACGACGCGGCTGACCAGACGCTGCCCGAGGCGGACGACGTCGAGGTCGCTGTTCAGGTCGCGCGCGAACCCGAGCAGCGCGCGGCGATAGTCGTAGCGATCCCGGTAGAACACACGGTCGAGCGCGTTCTGCACCGACTCTTTGACGGGCTGGGCGACGAGGATGACCACAAGCGTCGCGAGCAGCGCGACGATCCAGTTGTGCTGGTCGGAGTCGTCGGCGAAGAAGAACCCCGTCGTGCGCAGCAGCGCGAAGTACAACACCACGCTCGCCGCGAGAAACGCCGTATACGCGACGCCGCGCTTGATGATCACTTCGACATCGCGCAGCCGATACCGCACGATGGCCGACGCGAACGCGAGCGGCACGACGCCCAGCGGAACGGCCGTCAGTTGCAGCGCCAGCGGCGGATCGACGCCGGCCGCCCAGGGAAGCGCGTAGAACACGGCGAACGGCCCCACGCCGAGGCCGGTGCCCCACGCGATCCAGCGCAGCTGCCGCTTCCCCGTTTCCGACGTGATCTGGCGGAACGCCAGCACGACGGTGCCAATCGCCGCGATCGCCGCCGCAAAGAGATACACGTGTTCGCCGCGTTCGATGAGATCGATCGCGTGCGAGAACGCGGGCCCGTCCGACGCGCCGCGGGTAATCACGACCACGCGCGCGGCTCCGAGCACCAAGGCCGGGGCGTACACGAGAGGCGCAATCAGCGTGAGGTTCGGTCTGTCCGACTCGGGCCGCTCCGGGAACTCGAGCGTGAAGTGCAGCAGCAGCGCGGGCACGAGCGCCATCGACACGGCGTCGCCCCAATAGAAAATCCAGTCGAGGCGATCGAGCGGGCCCGTGAACGAGAACGTGAACGCGCCGAAGAACGCGACGCACAGCCAGAAGAAGTGCAGCGTCGCCTGGTCGTCGGGCCGCCGCAGGCGCACGGACGCACCGACGAGCAGTGTAAACAGGCCGACGGCGGCGAGCACGAAGTACATCGAGCTGCCGTGCGGCGACGGCGCGAGCTCCACGGCCAGCGCCTGACGCGTCCCCAGACGCACCAGCGTGTACGAGAGCGTGGTGCCGGGAACGCCGCGGCGCTGGTACTCGAGCACGTCGGCCGTGCGTTCCACCGGCGTGCCGTTCACCGCCAGCAGCACGTCGCCCCGCTCGATGCCGGCGCGCGAGGCCGACGAGCCGTCGGCGACAGCGGCAACGGTGACGCCTTCGGGGCGGTCGGCCCACAGCACGCCGTCCTCGACCTGGTGCGACTGCGCCCGCAGCGCGATGTTCGCGACGCCGAGCACGAGCAGCAAGCCGACGACCGCGAGGGCGAAAAGCGAACGCCCCCACACGATCCATCGCGCCGGCTGGCTGCGGAAATTTGCCATCGTTACGGGTACTTAAATATTTGAAAACACAGGCCTTTGCAACCTGTTAAGTCGCCAAACCGGCAGACGATTCGAGTATACGGACGCCTGAATCCAATTCCATGGATCGATGAGCGGGCGGCGGCGGCCGGCTAAAAGCGCAGGGTCAAGCCGCCGACGACGCGTTTGGGCGGGTGGACGACGAGCAGTTCGTCGTAGATCGACGAATCGACGGTCGCGTCGTGGAAGAAATTACAGACAGTGACGAGCATCTCCCATTTTGTCGCGCTGAAGTTCAGAAACGGCAGCGACTGACGCACTTCGACGTCGAACCGCGCGCCGAGCCCTTCCGGCGCATTGACGTCGCGCGCCGCAAACGCGTTGCTGACGCGATAGAGCATCAACACCCGCGTGGACGTCTCCGGCACGTCCGCCTCGACCGACGTGGACACGTCGTGCACGCGCTCTTCGCCCGTTCGCACCGAGGACGGCGACAGCAGCATCAGGTAGCCGACGTTGCCGGCGCCCCAGTTCGCGCGCGCATAGGTGTACTCCACGGATCCGTGGACGCGCGAGGCGATGACCGCCTTCACGCCAGCGCTGTATCCCGTCGTGTCAACCGGACCCGCGTTCGCGACGAAATAGTGGCCGAGCGTCGCCGACGGACGTCCGGGCTGTTCGACGTCGAACAGCGTGACGAGCTGGTCGTCGGCGTGCTGGTGAAAGCCGCGCACGCTGACGGTGGCGCCGGGCGCGAGGTCGCGCTCGACGCCGGCTTCGACGTGCGTCGTCCGCTCGGCGACGAGCGGCAGGCGATCGTCGAGCGACGAGAAGGTGCGCTGCGGCGGCAGCCAGAGCCCCGCCTCGGGCTGTACGAACTCTTCCGCCCCAGGGGCGAGGGCGCTCTGTGAGACGACCGCGCTGACGCGCAGATGCTCGGCCGGCTGCAGCGTGACGGCGGCACGCGGGCTGAGCAGGCTGCTCGAGTCGAGGTAGTCGTACCGGGCGTACCGCGCGCCGTAGGTGACGAGGATCGCCGGCGTCAGCGCAATCGTGTCGAACGCGTGCAGCGTGCCGACGTTGCGGCTTCCGTCGGTGACGTCCTTGAGCGCGGCGAAGTTGCCGCCGTCGTACCGCTGCGTGCTGTACGACACGCCGATGTCGTAGCGGTGGCGATCGGCGACGCGCGTCACGTAGTCGCCCGACAGCACCCACGACGCGATGTCGCCCTGGGTGACGGCGCCGCGGATCGTCCAGTCGGCGTCGCCGGCCGGCGCGCTGACGGCCATGTTCGCGATGCTGCGCGCGAGAACCGCGCGGGCGGCGAACAGATCCTGCGGCGCGTCGAACGAGCTCGTCGTCAGCAGGTTGAACTGCCCGGAGAACGGCGTGGCGGTGAAGAAGTTCGACGCGAGCCGCGCAGACGACTCGACCGCGCGGCCGAACGCGCGCGTGCCGCCGGCGCCCGGCGCACCAGAGTCGGCCGTGAGGACGGCCTGGTCAACGTCCTTGAGGATGCTGCGGCGCGCGTGGGCGAGACGCCACGCCAGCTCGCCCGCATCGCTGGTCGCCCCGCTCTGCTGCGCATGACCGGCATCGTCGGGCTTCGTGGACGTGTCCGCGGGCACCGGGCCGAGCGCGGCTGGCACCAGCGGGGGCGCGGCGCTCGCGGCGGTCGCGTGCGTGAGGGCAATGGACGACGAGGCGCGCGCGCTCGACAGCACGCGCACGATTTCGCCGCGTGGCGCAGCAAAGCCGGAGAGATGCGCGCGGACGAGGTACGGTCCGGGCGTCAGCGACCGAATCTCGAACCGTCCCGCGCGGTCGGTGATGGCAAACGCGGACATCGAGCCGAGCGCCGAGACCACAGCGCCGGAGACGGGCGCGCCGGTTTCATCCCGGACCACACCTTGAATCGAGCCCGTGCCGAGCGGCGCGACATGTGCGGCTGGCGCACCCGAGGGCTGCGCGACTGAGATGCCCGGGACGCAGAACACCACTAACACGCCGGCCGCCGCCGCGATCAGTCGTGGCTTTCTCATGCGTCCCTCGGCCCGCCCGAGGCGGTACCCCGCCTAGCTGGCGGTAACGGTGAAGTTGACGTCGCGCGAGATCGTTTTCATCGCGAGCTTGTCGGTGACCTTGATCTCCAGCCGGTAGTCCCCCGGCGGGAACGAGGTCAACGGCACGGCCTGTCCCGTCTGCAACTGGTGCCCGAGGGACATGTCGAACGCCGGCGGCAACGTCTTCGCGTTGAGCTCCTGCGGCGAGGTCTTGTTGAAGAACTTCTCGGCCGCGCCCGCCGGCTTCTGATAGAAGTTGTACTCGACCGTCACGTCGGGCTTGTGCATCTCGTCGGTCTGCGGGTTGTAGATCAGCATGAAGACCGACAGCTCGCCCTTCGTCGTGAACTTCGTGTCGAGCGCCGGCACGATCTCCATCGCGCCGAGCGCATACGGACGCTCCACCTGCTCCGCCGGCGACAGCGGCGCGTTGAGCGGCTCGATCTTCGACGCCACGATGACCGAGCTCGTCGTCAGATCCGGCGCCCAGAAATCCGGCACCGTCACCGTCTGCTTGATCGTGGCGACCTTGGGCGCGGGCGCGTTCTTCTGCGAGGCCGTCGGCTCTTTCATGACGACGTAGACGTCGTACGTACCCGCGGGCACGGTGAACGAGCGGCTCAAGCGGCCCATGCCGGCGGTCGCGGGGATAAAATTGATGTCCTCGTACGCGTACTTGCCGGCCGGCTTGTTCTTGTCTTTCTTGTCGTCCTTCTTGCCGGGCAGCGTCAGCGTCGCCGTCGCGCCGCCGTCCTTCGCCACGACGCGCCAGTAGAGCGCAAACGTCGCGCCCGGCGTGACCTTCGACGTGTCGAACGTCAGGGTAAACGGAATGTATTCCTTGCTGTTGGTCGCCTTCAGGTAGTCCTGGTGGACCCACGTCAGGCCAAGGTCGTCCGTCATCGGCTGCCCCGCCATGGCGGCATCCGCGATCTTGATGACTTCGAGTGTCTCTTTCTTCTGGGCGTCGCTCTGCTTCTTGTCGTTTTTCTGCGCGCCGAGCGCCGCCGAAAGGACCAGGACCGCTGCCACCGACAGCGCCAGTCCACGCCGGTTAACCACCATAAGGACGCATCTCCAGAATGATCTGTCGTTCAGACGAACGGTTCATAATAGGCGCGGGGTGAAACCAAGTCAAACCATTCTAGCGGCAGTACTTCAGCCCGCTCGGCGGCCCGGCGCGCCCCCCATTGCAGTAGCGTCGCATCTGTTCACATAATCGTCGGCATGGCCGCGCTGGTGGACGACGCGCTCGTCATCGTGCTCGCGGGTGGAGCGGGCGAACGGCTCTACCCGCTGACGAAAGACCGCGCCAAGCCCGCCGTGTTCTTCGGCGGCCCCTATCGCATCATCGACTTCGCGCTCAGCAACTGCATCAACTCCGGCCTGCGGCGCATCTTCATCGCCACGCAGTACAAGTCGCTCTCGCTCAACCGGCACATCCGCATGGGCTGGAACATCGTCTCGGAAGAGCTGGGCGAGTTCGTGGAAATCCTGCCGCCGCAGAAGCGCGTGAGCGAGCACTGGTACCAGGGCACGGCCGACGCGGTCTACCAGAACCTCTATTCGATCATGAACGAGAACCCGCGGTACCTCATCGTGCTGTCGGGCGACCACGTCTACAAGATGGACTACTCGCGCATGCTCCGCTTCCACCAGGAGCGCGGCGCGGGGGCCACGCTCGCCGCGATCGAGGTGCCGGTTGCCGAAGGCAGGCGCTTCGGGATCGTCGCCATCGACGAGCAGGAACGTATCACGGGCTTCCTCGAGAAGCCGGCCAATCCGCCCGAGATTCCCGGATCGCCCGGCTTCGCGCTCGCCTCGATGGGCGTCTACATCTTCGACACCGACCTGCTGGTCCGCGAGCTTGAGGCCGACGCGAGCAAGCCGACCAACCACGACTTCGGGAAAGACATCATCCCGCCGCTGATTCACCGCGCGCCGGTGTATGCGTACCGCTTTTACGACGAGAACAAGAAGGCGTCCAAGTACTGGCGCGACATCGGCACGCTCGACGCCTACTTCGAAGCCAACATGGATCTCTGCCAGGTGAACCCGGAGTTCAACCTCTACGACCCGGAATGGCCGCTGCGCACGCACCAGCCGCAGGCGCCGCCGGCGAAGTTCGTGTTCGCCGAAGCGGGCAGCCGCTGCGGGCAGGCGCTCGACTCGGTCATCTCGCCCGGCTGCATCGTGTCGGGCAGCAGCATCTACGGGAGCGTGCTCTGCCCGAACGTGCGCGTCCACAGCTTCTCGCACATCGAGCAGTGCATTTTGATGCCGGGCGTCCGCGTCGGCCGGCACGCGCGCATCCGGCGCGCGATCATCGACCGCGACGTGCTCATCCCGCGCGGCGCGCTCATCGGCTACGACCTCGACGAGGATCGCCGGCGGCACACCGTCACCGACACGGGCATCGTCGTCGTCACGACCGACGACGAGCCGCTGATCGGGCCGCTCGGCGAGGACGCGCTGCGGTTCGAAGCCGAGGCCGACCGCCGCGGAGGAGCCTGACGCAGCTGCCCGTCGCGTCCGCCCTCGAGGCGAACACAACAGCAAAGGACAAGACTCGTGAACATCAGCACCGTGCACGCACGCGAGATCCTCGACTCGCGCGGCAACCCCACGATCGAAGTGGACGTCACGCTCAAGGGCGGCGCGTTCGGACGCGCGGCCGTGCCCTCGGGCGCCTCGACCGGCGAGCGCGAAGCGCTCGAGCTCCGCGACGGCGACACATCGCGCTACGGCGGCAAGGGCGTCCGCAAGGCGGTGGCCCACGTCAACCAGGCGATCGCGAAGGCGATCGTCAATCGCGAGCTCGATCAGCGCGGGCTCGACGAGGCGATGATCGCGCTCGACGCCACGCCGACCAAGAGCGCGCTCGGCGCGAACGCCCTGCTCGGCGTCTCGATGGCGGCCGCGCGCGCCGAGGCCGCGGCGAAGAAGGTGCCGCTCTATCGCCACTTCGGCGCGCTGTACGGGAACGACCGCTTCACGCTGCCCGTGCCGATGATGAACATCCTCAACGGCGGCGCGCACGCGGACACGAGCGTGGACTTCCAGGAGTTCCTGGTGATGCCGGTCGGCGCCCCCTCGTTCGCCGAGGCGCTCCGCGCCGGCGCCGAGATCTTCCATGCGCTGCGCGGCATCCTGAAGGCGCGCGGCCAGACGACGGGCGTCGGCGACGAAGGCGGCTTTGCGCCGAACCTGAAGTCCAATCGCGAGGCCATCGAAGTGGTGCTCGAGGCGGTCAGCAAGGCCGGCCGGCGTGCGGGCGAGGACGTCTACATCGCCCTCGACGTGGCGTCGAGCGAGCTGTGGGCGGGCGGCGGACGATATACGTTCAAGAAGTCGGGCGAGCCGGACCGCACGTCGGACCAGATGATCCAGCTCTACGAAGACTGGCTGCGGCAGTATCCGATCGCCTCGATCGAGGACGGCCTCGCCGAAGGCGATTGGGACGGCTGGAAGTCCCTCACGGCCGCGCTCGGCTCGAAGGTGCAGCTCGTGGGCGACGACGTCTTCGTGACGAACCCGGCCATTCTCAAGCGCGGCATCGCCGACGGCATCGCCAACGCGCTGCTCGTCAAGCTGAACCAGATCGGGACGGTCACCGAAACGCTCGACGCCGTCCGCATGGCCAGCGTCGCGAAATACGCGTCCATCATCTCGCACCGGTCGGGCGAAACCGAAGACTCGACGATCGCCGATCTCGCCGTCGGCACCGCGGCCGGCCAGATCAAGACCGGGTCCGCGAGCCGCACCGATCGCATCTGCAAATACAATCAACTGCTGCGCATCGAGGAAGAGCTCGGCAGCGCCGCGCAGTTCGCCGGACGTTCGGCGATCAAGGCCGTGTCACGATGATCACACTCGTCCTGCTCCGCCACGGCGAAAGCACGTGGAACCAAGCGAACCGCTTCACCGGCTGGACCGACGTCGATTTGTCCGAACGCGGCCGCGACGAGGCACGCGCCGCCGGCCGGCTCCTGAAGGAGGGCGGCT
>CAZOIK010000278.1:0-9040 GCA_964579765.1 uncultured Bifidobacteriaceae bacterium | reverse complement strand
GGACGGTCTCAGTCCCCTTCACCTTCGTCTCGCGCGACGCTCCGCTGAGCGCCGCGGCTTCTGGCGCGCGCGGCAGGAACACGTTGACGGTCGTCCCGCGCCCGACCTCGCTCGTGACGGTGATCGCGCCGCCGTTCTGCCGCACAATCCCGTCCACCGACGCCATGCCCAGCCCGGTGCCGCGGCCGCTCGGCTTGGTGGTGTAGAACGGCTCGAACAGATGCCGCTGCGTCTCCACGTCCATCCCGATGCCGTCGTCCACGACGGCGAGGCGGACGTACTCGCCGGGCGCGACGCCGGCGTACATGGCGCTCGAGCTCACCGGCACGTTCTCCGTGTGGATGACCACGGCGCCGGTGTCCGCCACCGCGTCGCGCGCGTTGGCGACGAGGTTGACGAGAATCTGATCGACCTGCACCGGATCGATCCGCACCGGCCACAGCCCCACGCCCGGGTGCCACGACAACGAGACGTGCTCGCCGATCACCCGGCGCAGCATCTTGAGCGACGCCGACACGAACTCGTTCAGATCGACCACGCGCGGCATCACGGTCTGCCGCCGCGCGAAGCCGAGCAGCTGGCGCGTCAGATCGGCCGACCGGGTCGCGGCCTTCAGGATCTCGTCGAGATAGTCGCGAACGGCGAGCGGGCTCACCTCGCCCGCCGCCATCTCGGCGCAGCCGATGATGATGCTGAGGATGTTGTTGAAGTCGTGCGCGATGCCGCCCGCGAGCCGGCCGACCGCCTCGAGCTTCTGCGCCTGGAAAAGCTGCTGCTGCAGGTCCGCCTTCTCCTCCGCCGCGCGCTTCTCGTCGGTGACGTCCCGCGTCGCTCCGATCGCGCGCGTCAGCTGGCGCTGTCCGCGCTCGCCGCGATAGAACGCCTGGCCCCGCACGTACAGCCATCGCTCGCGTCCGTCGGGCCTGACGATGCGATGTTCGAACGCGAACACGCCGTCGTCGCTCTCGCGGAGCCGCGCGATGCCGGCCTCGACGGCCGGACGATCGTCGGGGTGAATCAGGTGCATGTGGTCGCCGAACGACACGGGCTCGTCCGGACCGAGCCCCCAAATCGCCCGCTGCTCCGGCGACGCGTACATCTGCGGCGCGCGCTCGTCGTAGTCCCAGATCCCAATCGCCGACGCCTGAATCACCTGGCGCAGCCGCTCTTCGCTGTGGCGCAGCGCGACCTCGGCGCGCTTGCGGCTCGTGATGTCGCGGACGATGCCGGCGACGGCGGTCACCCGCCCGTGCTCGTCACGCAACGGATGCAGCGCCGTGCTGTTCCACAGCTCGACGCCGGCGACCTCGAGACGGTCCTCGCTGCGCAGAATCGCCCCGGTCTCGATGACCTGCCGCACGCCCTGGCGGAACGCCGCCGCCTGCTCGGGCGGAAACAGGTCGGCGACCGTCTTGCCGATGAGCTGCGCCTGCCCCAGTCCGAGGTTCTCCGCCGCTTTGGCGTTCGCGTAGATGTAGCGCGCGTCGGCATCCGCGATGAAGATCGGATCGTCGGCCGACTCGATGATCGCGCGGTAATGGTCGTCGAGCATCGTCCTACTGCAGGACGGCCGTCATGTTGCGCTTCGGCACCTGCCCGACCGCGATGCGCGCGACTTCGCGCAGCGTCTTCACGTCCACCGCGCTGACCGAGTTCGACCCGGCGCACGCGACGTACACCGTCCGGCTGTCCGGCGTGAACGTGACCCAGTCGGGCTCGTGGCCGACCGGCACGACGCCGAGCAGTTTGAGATCGGGCATCGAGTACGCGGCGACGTAGTGGTACCACTTGCTCGTCGCCCACAGCACCTTGCCGTCCGGCGTGATGCCGATGCCGTGCGAGGGCGACCCCTGGATGCCCTGCGTGTTCTTCACCTGCCCGGGCGGATCGGGCAGCGTCACGCGTCCGATCTCCTTGTGCGACGCGAAGTCAACGACGACGAAGCCGTGGAAGTCGGAGATCTGGACGAACATGCGGCCGGTCGATCCGTCCGGCTTCTGCTCGAACGTGATCGGCCGCACGCCGCCCTCGAACTTCATCGACCAGTCCACGCGCTCGGTGGCCGAGTCGATCACGGTCAGCATCTTTCCCGCCACCGAACCGGCGACGACGAACTTGCCGTCGGGCGTGACGAACGTGTTGTGTTCCGCGCCCTCGGTCGGAATCGTCCGCGTCACGCTCATCGACGACGTGTCCACGACGTCCACGGCGCCCGGCGCCTGCGCGATCGCGACGTACACCTTCCGGCCGTCCTTCGAGATCGACACGTTGTTCGGATGGCCGCTGAGCGGAATGCGCCGGACGACGGTCAGCGTCTTCGCGTCCGCGACGTCGAGCGTGCTGTCGGATTCGTTGCTGATGAACAGGTGGCTGCCGTCGGGCGACGCCGTCGCGCCGTGGTTGGCTTCGATGTCCTTGATCTCGCCGACGACCTTGTTCTTCGCCGGATCGATGATCGACACCGCGTCGCCCGCGCTGTTGGTCTGGACGACGCGCACGCCGGGCGTGTGCTCCGGTGTACGTAGGGCGAGCCTTTCAGGCTCGCCTGCAACGCGGGCCTGAAAGGGCCGCGCTACAGGCGGCGTCTCGCCCCGCACCCACGCGGCGAGCACCTGCCACTCGGGGTTGTCGCGCGACATGAAGTGCTTGCCGCCGCTGTGGAAGGCGTCGCCGCCGGCGGCGGCGGCCAGCGGATGCAGCAGCAGCCGGCTCTTGTCGGGCGCGCCGGGCACGACGAGCCGCGACACGCGCTCGAAATTCTTGCGCGACTGCTCGTCGTCCCACGTCGTCTGCCCGGGCGGCAGGCGCTGCAGGTACGCCGCGCCACCCGTCGTGTGGCACGAGACGCAGCGTGCATGCCCGGGACGTTTGTTCAGGAAGATCGGCTGCACCGCGGTCTTGAAGACCTCGTAGTCGAGCGCGGGCTGTGGAGGCGGCGCGGTCTGGCCGGACAGCAGGAGCGAGAAGACGAGCGCGAAGAGCGACGGCAGCAGAGACATCGATCGCCTCCCGGGAAGTTGACGGCCCTATACTACGCCTCAAATACGAGGTTCCAATGGTTCCAGAGGTTCCAGGGGTTCCAGGGGTTCTCAAGGTTCTCGGGGTTGTTGCGATTTTGCTCCTGGCGGCGGTCGGGGCGCGCGCGCAGACGCCGGGCGAGCAGATCTACCGCGCGCGGTGCGCGGGGTGTCACGATCAGACGACGGCGCGGATTCCGCCGAAGGCGGCGCTGCAGCAGATGCCGGCGAAGAAGATTCTCCGCGTGCTGGACGGCGGCGTGATGATGAGCGTCGCGTATCCGCTCAAGCGCGACGAGCGCGAAGCGGTCGCGCAGTATCTCGGCACCGACGCGCCCGAGCCCGAGCCGCCGGCGTCGGCGTTCTGCAGCGATCGCACGGTCCGCCTGAAGGCGGACACCACATCGCAATCGTGGAACGGCTGGAGCCCGACGATCGCGAACACGCGCTTTCAGTCGGCGGCGGCCGCGGGCCTCACGCCGGCGCAGGTGAATAGCCTCGCGCTGAAGTGGGCGTTCGCGTTCGACGGCGAGGTGTCCACCTACAACGAGCCGACGGTCGTCGGCGACACGGTGTTCGTCGGCAGCGGGAGTGGGGTTGTTTATGCGCTCGACGCGGAGCGCGGCTGCATCCACTGGAGCTTTCAGGCCGACGGCCCCGTGCGCTCGGCGATGCTCGTCGTGAAGGACAGGCTCGTCGTCAACGATCTCGTCGGCTGGACGTACGCGCTCGACGCCGCGACGGGACGGCTCATCTGGAAAGCGCGCCCCGAAGCGCACGAAGCGACGCGCCTCACGGCCGGCGCGGTCGAACACGACGGCGTGCTGTTCATCCCGACGGCGTCGTGGGAAGAAGCCCGCGCGCTCGGGCCGCAGTACGAGTGCTGCACGTTCCGCGGCAGCCTCGTCGCGCTGCGGCTCGCGGACGGCTCGCAGGTGTGGAAGACGTACACGATCGACGGGCCGGCGACGCTGATGGGCAAGACGCCGAAGGGCACGAACATCTACGGGCCGTCGGGCGCGGGCATCTGGTCGGCGCCGACGATCGACGCCAGGCGCGGCCTGGTCTACGTCGCGACGGGCGACAACTACTCGACGCCGCCGACGAAGACGAGCGACGCGCTGATGGCGCTCGACATCAAGACGGGACGCATCCGCTGGGTGAAGCAGATCACGTCGGGCGACGCGTACAACTCCGCGTGCGGCAACAACTCGGGCAACTGTCCCGCCGAGAAGGGCCCGGACTACGATTTCGGATCGTCGGCGCTGCTCGTCAACGCGGGCGGACGCGATCTGCTCGTCGCCGGCCAGAAGTCGGGCGTCGTCACGGCGGTGGATCCGGCGCGCGAGGGCGCGATCGTGTGGCAGACGCGCGTCGGCAAGGGCGGCGTCAACGGCGGCGTGCAGTGGGGCATGGCGAGCGACGGCACGAAGATCTACGCCGCTGTCTCGGACGTCGTGCGGATTCCGAACACGAATCCCAAGCCGGGCGACACGGCGCGCTTCATCCTGAGTCCGAACCAGGGCGGCGGCCTGACGGCGCTCGCGATCGCCGACGGCCGCAAGGTGTGGTTCGCGGAGCCCAAGCCGTGTCCCGCGGGCGCGCCGCGCGGCTGCAGCCCGGCGCAGTCGGCGGCGCTCAGCGCCATCCCCGGCCTTGTGTTCTCCGGATCGCTCGACGGCCATCTGCGCGCGTTCGACACGGCGGACGGCCACGTCGTGTGGGACATCGACACCGTGCGCGACTACGACGCGGTGAACGGCGTCAAGGGACACGGCGGATCGCTCGACGGCGCCGGCGCCGTCATCGCGGGCGGCATGCTCTTCGTCAACTCCGGCTACTCGCGCTTCGACGGCATGCCGGGCAACGTCCTGCTCGCGTTTGCCCCGAAATGAGAAACCACAAAGGCACGAAGGGCACGAAGACGCAGCCCGTGTAGACTCGGCATCATCATGAACCGCCGCGATCATCTGAAGAGCCTCTTCGCGCTCGGCGCGGCAGCCGCGCTGCCGGCAGACGCGTTCGCCGCCGACCCGCCGGTCCCGCCGCAAGGCATCGGCCGGAAGATCCGCCACATCTCTTATAGCGACCAGGGCGGACGGCCCGACGGCGTGCAGGTGATGTACAACCGCCAGCACATCTACGTCGGCCACATGTTCAGCAACGGCGTCACGATTCTCGACGCCGCGGATCCCCGGCGGCTGAAGCCGGTCGGCTTCTTCACCGGCGGCGACGACACGCGCACGCATCACCTCCAGGTCTCGGGCGATCTGCTCCTGCTCGCCAACGGCGCCAACATCGTCGCCATGCAGTCGTACGACAACCTGCGCGGCTACTTCGAGAACGCGCTCGCCGACAGCATCACGAAGAAGAAGAAGTTCCGATCGGGGCTGAGCATCCACGACATCTCGAAGCCGAACGAGATGCGCGAGATCGCGTTCCTCGAGATTCCCGGCTTCGGCATCAACCGCCTGTGGTGGACCGGCGGCCGCTACGCGTACCTCGCGGTCCACTTCGACGGCTACACGGATCACATCCTGGCCGTCGTGGATCTGCAGAACATCACCAAGCCGGAGATCGTGTCGAAGTGGTGGCTGCCGGGCATGTATCGCGCGGGCGGCGAGCCGTCCACGCTGCAGCCCGGCAAGCGCGTCGCACTGCATCACATGATCGTCGCCGGCGACTACGGCTACGGCGCGTGGCGGGACGGCGGGTTCACCATCCACGACCTCAGCGACAAGACGAAGCCGAAGCTGCTGTCGCACATCAACTGGTCGCCGCCCTTCCCCGGCGGCACGCACACGCCGCTGCCGCTCCCCGGCCGCCAGCTCGCCATCGTCGCCGACGAGGCGAACGCGCAGCGGTGCGCGAAGGGCGCGTTCCACACGTTCGTCGTGGACGTGCGCGCGAAGGAGAATCCCGTGCCGATTGCGACGCTGCCGGCACCGACGGGCCGCGACTTCTGCAGCATCGGCACATTCGGCCCGCACAACCTGCACGAGAACCGGCCCGGGTCGCTCCAGAGCGAGGAGATCCTCTTCGGCACCTACAACATCGCGGGCGTCCGCGTCTGGGACATCCGCGACCAGTTCTCGCCCAGGGAAATCGCGTCGTGGCTGCCGCCGACGCCGAAGCGGCTGGTCGATCCACGGCCCGGCATCGACCTGGCCGCGAAGACCGCGGACATCTTCGTCACGCGCGACGGGATGATCTTCTGCAGCGACTGGAACGCGGGGCTGAACGTGCTGCAGTACGAAGGGTAGCGGCTCCGGCCACTCTCAACATATCGCCAGCTGTGAAGGTCAGGTCGATCGCGGGCGCTCGGGCGACTCCGGCAGTCGATCGACGGCAGTTTCTCGCCCTCTCTATGGGTGCGTGCCTGGCTCCCACCGCGGCGTCGTTGAGCGCGCAAATTGGAACGACGGCCGCCGGTGTGCTGACACAGGCCGAGCGCGACGCCATGACGCCTCGGCAGGTGCTCGAGGAATTGAAGCAGGGGAACCAGCGCTTCCGAGCCGGCTCGATGGCCGCCCGAGACTACGCGGCGCAGCGCCGTGCGCGCGCCCCTGCCGAGATCATCTTCGACGTCGGCATCGGCGACATGTTCAGCGCACGGATCGCGGGAAACATCGTGAACGACGATCTGATCGGCAGCCTGGAGTTTGCGTGCGCCGCCGCCGGGGCCAGGCTCGTCCTGCTCTACGGGCACACCGCCTGCGGCGCCATCGAAGGCGCGATCGATGGCGTCGAACTGGGCCACCTGACCGGACTGCTCGCCCGCATCACGCCCGCCATCGCGGCGACCACGTTCGCCGGCGAGAAATCGATCTTTTGATCCAGGCTCTGATGCTGCCGGAGCCTCAACGGGCCGACGGGTTCTTCTTCCCTGCGGCGAGCATCTGGACCGTCTTCGTCAGCCGGGCGGCGCGCGTCTCGGGCTTCTTCGCCTCGACGATCCAGACGACGAATTCCTTGCGGTTGGTGAACGACAGCGCGTCGAACGCCGAGCGCGCCTTCGCGTGCTTCGCGAGCAGCGACCGCAGGTCCTGCGGCGGCGTGACGATGCGGCGCTCGCGATCGACGCAGACGCTGCCGTCCGCATCTCGGATCGGTTCCGTCTGACGCGCGTGACGCGCCTGCTCGAGGCCCGGTGCGTACTTGAACCGCACCGCCGACCAGGTGTCGTCGAGCCCGATCATGGCGACGGGATTCCAGTCGGATCCGTTCGTCGCGTCCCACTCGCCCATGCCCAAATCGGTCTCGATGCCCGAACTCTTCTTCGGATACGACACCCAGACGGCGCCGTCCTGCTTCACCGACGCCAGCGCCCTCGCCCACTGCGACTGCAGCTGTTTCTGCGTCTTCGCGAACAGCAGCACCAGATCGAGGTCTTTCTCGAGCGACTTCTCGACCGTGACCCCTCTCGCCGCGAGTGACACGTCCGCCGGCGCGCCGACGACGGCGACGCGCATGCCCGGTTTCAGACGCAACTTGTTCGCGAGGAGAGATTGAGCCATTGCGTGATTTGGTAATTTGGTGATTGGTGATTTGGCGATCTCAGCCAATCACGAGATCACCAAATCACCCGATGAACCCATCGCTATCTGCAGACGAAATTCGAGGCGTCGTTGGGGCTGCCGGTGCCTTTGTACGTTGCGACCTGCGGGTACGGGCACAGCGGGCGCGTCATATCGACACGGTTGTTCGTGACGTGGACCGCTTCCATCGACGCGGGGGCGACGCCGCCTTCGCGCCAGCGCTCCATGACGGCCATGTAGTTGACTTGATTTGGACCGGGGCCGCCGCCGCAGTGCTGCATGCCGGGCGCCATGAACAGCCGGACGAGGTCGTCCTGTTTCCCGCCCATCTTCTTCACCACGCTCTGGTAGTAGTCGATCGTGTTGCCGGGCGAGATCGCCGTGTCGTTCCAGCCGTGATAGAGGAGCAGCTTGCCGCCGTGCGCCTTGAACGCCGACAGATCCGGGTTGATCGCGTTGACGGGCGCGCCGACCTTCTCGTCCACGATCTTCAGATCGCGATCGAGATCGAACGTCTTCGCGTCCCAGTTCGCGTCGTTGTAGGCGACCTGGAACGATCCCACCGAGACGCCCGGCGCGATGCGTCCGCCGAGCACGCCGCCCCAGCCGGTCTCGCTGCCGGGCTCCTTCCCCGGGAACACGTACTGGCCGCTCTTCGTCTTCGCCGGCGCATAGACGCGCTTCACGGCCTGGAGTTGCGGCGCCGTCAGACAGTCCGGCGCGTCGCCGTTCTTGCAGAGCAGCGCCGCGGGATCGAATTTGCAGACCCGCGGGTTGTTGATGATGCCGTCCTTGACGCCGTCGTTGCCGTCGCACGCGGCGAGCGCAGCCTTGTTGAGCATCTCGAGCTTCGCGGCCGACAGCGCCTCGGCCGGATTGTTCAGCACCGGCACCGACACGCTGAGATCCCAGGTGTGCAGATGCGTCTGATAGTTGGCCGGCGCGCCGGCGATGACGGCGTCGAAGTCGTCCGGATATTTCTGCGCCTCCATCAAGCCCTGACGGCCGCCCGTCGAGCAGCCGTTCCAGTACGACAGCCGCGGCGCACGGCCGTAGTACCTCGCAATCAGCGCCTTCGTCGTGACCGTCGAATCGTGCACCGCGCGATAGGCGAAATCGATCAGTTTATCGGGATGGTCGATCGCGAAGAGCGCGTTGCCGCCTTTGTGTCCCGTGTCCGTCGAAGCGGTCGCGTAGCCGTCCTGCAGCGCCGTCACCATCGCGGGCAGGCTGATGACGCCGGCCCACCCGCCGCCGCCGACGAACTGGAACTTGCCGTTCCAGCCTGAGCCCGCGACGCCGGAGTTTTCGACGGTGGCGGGCAACCACAGCTCCATTTCGATCTCGGAATCAGGCGACGGCCGCAGGATGGCGTCGATGCGACAGTGCGCGGGCACGATTTGCGGCGCCGGCGCGGGGCCTCCGCGTCCCCTGCCCTGCGGCGCCGGGGTGGCCGGCACGAACGGACCTTCGGCGACCATCTCA
>CAZOIK010000277.1:0-20349 GCA_964579765.1 uncultured Bifidobacteriaceae bacterium | reverse complement strand
GACGATCGCCAGCTCCTCGGTGTTGAGGCGCACGAGGTTGCCGACCGGGAAAAGTCCCATCAGGTTCACGAAGCGCTTGAGGAGCACCTGGTTGAAGGCGGGGTTGTCCTGCTCGCCCATGATGTTGCGGATGCGATCCGTCGCCAGGCCCTTGCGGTAGGGGCGGGTGCTGCGCAGCGCGTCGAAGACGTCGGCGATGCTCACGATCATCGTGCAGAGGTTCAGCGTCCGGCTGCCGATCTTCTCCGGATAGCCGCTCAGGTCCTGCTTCAAGTGGTGCTCGAACGCGACGATCGGCGCGAGCGCGGGCATCTCCGGCGTCCGGCGAAGGATGTGCGCGCCGTCGACGACATGCCGCTTCATGACCTCGAACTCATCCCTGGTCAGCTTGTCGGGCTTGTTGAGGACTTCGAGCGGCGTGTTCACCTTGCCGATGTCGTGCATCAGCGCGGCGAAGCCGAACTCGCGCAGCAGCGTGCCGTCGATGTTGAGCGCGCGCGCCTGCGCCATGGCGAGCGCGGCGACGTTCACCATGTGTGTGAACGTGTAGTTGTCGTACTTCTTGAGCGCCGTCAGCGCCATCAGCGACGTCCGGTCGTTGGTGACCAGCTTCGCGAGCCCGTCGATGATCTTCTTCGCGGCGCCGGGGTCCGGCTTGTCGCCCGCCTTGGCCGCCTGCCAGAGCGTCTCCGCCGTGTCGACGGCCGTGGCGTAGACGCGCCGGGCCGCCGCGATGCCGGCTTCCTGGTCGCTCGTGTCGTCGACGACGACGCGCCCGAGCGTGACGTGGCGGACGCCCTTCGAGAGCAGCCGGTCGATGATCGGGACGGGCGATCGCCGATCGCTGAACACGCCGACGAGCGTCCGCACTTCTTCCTTGGTCAGGCCGCGCGTGAAGGTGATCTTCTCGATGTCGCGCTCGCGCAGGTCGCGCGCGAAGCCGACGAGCGTCGCGCTGCCCTTGGGCAGCCGCGCCGCGTCCACGACCACCTCGTCGCCGAGGAACGCGATGACAATGGTCGGCGCCGCCTGCAGGCCGTCGAGCGCGGCGGCGCTCAGCGCGTCGATGCCGCGCAGCACGAGCGGGTGGTTGGGCGCGTACAGCTCGGTGCCGCGGACCGCCGCCGCCAGTCGCCGCACGAGCTCCTCGGCCTTTCGCTGCTCCATCAGTCGTCTTATCGGCGCTTCTGGGCGAGGATCTTCTTGAGCGCGCGGTCGCCCGACGCGGCGAGCTCGGCCATGGCCGCCTGGGCCTTTGCCCCGCCAATTCGCGCCATGGCGTCCACGGAGCGCTCCTTGACGGTCTTGAGCTTGCGGCCCCCGAAGAACTTCTTCAGCCGGGCCAGCGTGACGAGCGTCGGGAGAGCCACGTCGCTGCCGACCACCGCCATGGCGTCCACCGTTTCGAGCACCACCTCGTGATCCTTGCCGAGCGGCTCGCTCTCGCCGACGATCCGCGCCAGCATCGGGACGACGCGGGCGTCGCGCTGGCTGACGCGGGCCTCGATGACGCCCCGGCGGTTCGCGCCGCTCGCGGCGCGGCGCCCGGTCTGCACGGCGCGCGCCGCGGCCGGGTCGTCGATGCGGCCGAGCGCCGCCACCGCGGCTTGCGTCACGCGCGGATCGTTCCGGCGCAGCAGCGGCTGCAGCAGCGGCACGCCCTCGGGCGCGGCGATGGTGCCGAGCAGGGCGGCGCCCGCGCACTGCGCAAACCAGCGGTCGTCGCCGACGAGCGGCGCGAGCCGCGACACGGCGGGCTTGCCGAACGCGACAATCGCCTCCGTCGCCCGGCGCGACGCGACGGTCTCGGCTTCGACGGCCACGGCGGCGGCGAGCGCGCCGACGGTGGAGGGACCCGCGTCCGTGACGATTAGGCGGATGACGCCCCAGCTGCCGTCGTCCACGTCGCCGATGATCGCGATGGTGTCGCGCATCGCGAGCGAGTCGCCCAGGCGATCGAGCGCCTGGCGGCACGCGTCGCGGCCAATCGCCTTCGCCGCGGACGCCCGGGCGCCCAGCGCGGCGACCACCGACTTCGCGTCGTCGTACGCTCCGGCCATGAGCAGGTCTTCGGCGAGCGCCTCCATGTCTTCGGCGATCTCGCCGGCGCGCTTCGGGTCGGTCTCGATCGTCATCAGGTCGATCAGCATCTGCACCGACAGCGCGCGGACGCTTTCCTGACCGAGGCTCTCCATCCAGTCGGGCAGCTCCGGCGGCAGATCCACGACCGCCATCCGTTCGGCGCGGCCGCCGACGCCGTCGAGCGCCGTGCGGTACGACTCGGAGACGAACGGCTTGTCGTTGTAGGAGACGAGCAGTTCCTCCATGGACGACCACAGCGTCTGGAACTGTCCGGCCTTGCCGAAGTCGGTTTCGCTCAGCATCGAGCGCGTGAGCGTCATGACGCGCTGGCGGCGGTCGTCGTCGGGGGCGATGGTGTTGAAGATCGTGGCGAGGCGATCCGAGGCCTGGCCGTCGATCGCGAGCGCGGTCGCCAGCAGCTGCGCGACCTTCGTGTCGTCGAAGGCCGCCGCGAGCCCCTTGACGATCTGGTTGGTGGCCTTCGGGTCGTCCTCCGTCTGCAGCACCTGCATCACGACGTGCGGATCGAGCTGCAGCGAGGCCGTTGCGAGGTTGTTCATCACGTCGGACATGCGGTCCGACGCCTTCGCCGAGACGATGCCCGTCAGGTGGCGGTACGCGGCGAGGACGGCGGCCGCCTGCGAGGTGATCATCGGCGAGCCGTCCATCGTGCAGCGCGGCGCCGCGACGGCGGTGGCGAGATCGCCGATGTCGGGTGCGCTGCCAGCGATCGCGAGGATGCGTTCCTGCGCGGCTTCGTCGAACACGGTCAGCGCGTTCGAGATCGACAGGACGATCGACTTCCAGAGGTTGTCGCGCCTGGCCGGCTCGGGGACGTCGCCTTCCTGGCGCGCGAGCAGGCTGGCGTAGTCGATCTGTTCGAGCTGGATGGACGGATGGCCGTCGGTCTCCCAGATCTTCGCGGGTCCGCCGAGCCGGCGGCGCTCGTCCAGATCGAGCGCGAGCACGCGCAGCAGCGCGAGCACGGCGTCTGGCGTCACGTCGCCGACGAACGTGAGGCGGATCAGATCGCGATCGTGGAGCAGCGCGGCCGCCTCGGCGATGCTCGTCTGGCCCGCGTCGGCCGACGCGTCTTCGATCAGCAGCGTCTCCGGCGTGATGCCGATCGAAAAGACGGCGCCGCCCGTCGCCTGGCGGATCGCATCTGACAGGCGTGACACCGACGCCCGGACGGTGGGATGTTCAGAAGGGTAGAGCGTCCAGTTGCGCGCCGCTGCGAGCAGCGCGCGCGCGAGTTGCAGCAGGCCCCGGGCGAGCTCCGGGGAGAGCTGAGACGCCTGTGACATGGATTCCCTGCAGTATACTGCCCGCTTTGATGCGCGCGGTCGATATCATCGTCAGGAAACGGGACGGCGGAGCGCTGGCCCGCGACGAGATTTCGGCATTCGTCTCCGGTGTGACGGCGGGTACGTGGCCCGACTACCAGGCGTCGGCGCTGCTGATGGCGATCGTGCTGCGCGGCATGACGCCGCAGGAAACGGCGTGGCTCACCGACGCGATGGTAAAGTCGGGCATCCGCGCCGACCTCTCGCGCATTCCCGGCATCAAGGTAGACAAGCACAGCACCGGCGGCGTCGGCGACAAGACGTCGCTCATCCTCGCGCCGCTCGCGGCCGCGTGCGGCGTGCCCATTCCGATGATGTCGGGCCGCGGGCTCGGCCACACCGGCGGCACGCTCGACAAGCTCGAGTCGATTCCCGGGTTCCGTGTGCGCCTCTCGCTCGACGAGATGGAGCGCGCGCTCGCGGCGATCGGCTGCGGCATGATCGGCCAGACCGATCAGATCGCGCCGGCCGACAAGAAGCTGTACGCGCTGCGGGACGTCACGGGCACGGTCGAGAGCATCCCGCTCATCAGCGCGTCGATCATGAGCAAGAAGATCGCCGAGGGCATCGACGCGCTCGTGCTCGACGTGAAGACCGGCAGCGGCGCCTTCATGAAAACCGAGGCCGACTCGCGGCGGCTCGCCGAATCGCTCGTCGCGATTGGCAACGCGTCGGGCGTGAAGACCGAGGCCGTCATCACCGACATGGACGCGCCGCTCGGCCGCGCCGTCGGCAACGCTCTCGAAGTCGTCGAGTGCGTCGAGGCGATGCGCGGCAGCGCGCCGGCCGACCTGATGGAGGTGACGATGGCGCTCGCCGCGCCGTTGCTCGTACTCGGACGGGTCGCGCGCACGCCAGGCGAGGCCCGCCAGCTCGCGCAGCACGCGCTCGAGTCGGGCCAGGCGCTGCAGAAGTTCGCGCGCATCATCGAAACCCAGGGCGGCGACCCGCGCGTCGTGGACGACACGTCGCGGCTGCCGGCCGTGAAGCAGCGGCACCGCGTGCAGGCCACGCGGAGCGGCTACGTCGCGCGGATGGACGCGGAGCTCATCGGCCGGGCCTCGGTCGCGCTCGGCGCCGGCCGCGACCGCGTCGAAGACGCGATCGATCCGGCCGTTGGCATCCTGGTGAACGTGAAGCCCGGCGCGAAGATCGGCGCCGGCGAGAACGTACTCGACGTGATCTACCGGGAGAAGGCGCGACTGGACGCGGCGCTCGAGCTCGTGAAGCGCGCGATCGTGATCAGCGACGAACCGCCGCCGCGCCGACCGCTCATCGTCGGGGACGTCCGCTGATGCCGGCGCTGCTGCAGCCGCTCGTCGGCGCGGCGGTGATCCTGGCCATGGCGATCGCGGGCTCGACCAACCGCGCGGCCATCAGGTGGAGCACGGTCGCGTGGGGGCTCGGCCTGCAGATCGTGTTCGCGGTGATCGTGCTCAAGACGGCGATCGGCCAGCGCGTCTTCGCCACGCTCGGCGCGTACATCACGAAGCTGCTCGGGTTCGCGAACGTCGGATCGGCGTTCGTCTTCGGCGCGCTCGGCGACTCGACCGTCTGGGGCAAGGTGATGGCGGGGGCGCTCGGACCCGCGGGCGCGCAGCAGGCGAGCATCTTCGCGTTTCAGGTGCTGCCGACGATCATCTTCGTCGCGGCGCTGTTCGCCATCCTCTATTACTTCGGCGTGATGCAGGTGGTCGTGCGGATGTTCGCCGTCCTCATGCACCGCGTGATGGGCGCGAGCGGCGCCGAGTCGCTGAACGTCGCCGCCAGCATCTTCATGGGCCAGACCGAAGCGCCGCTGACCATCCGGCCCTTCCTGCCGGACATGACGCAGTCGGAGCTGATGACCGTGATGACGTCGGGCATGGCGCACGTCTCGGGCGGCGTGATGGCGGCGTACATTCTGTTCGGCGTCGAGGCGAAGCACCTGCTGACGGCGGTCATCATGACCGCGCCCGGCACGATCATGATGGCCAAGATGCTCGTGCCGGAGGTCGAGACGCCCAGGACGATGGGCACCGTCCGCCTCGCCGTCGAGACGACGGACGTCAACGTCATCGACGCGGCGGGCCGGGGCACCGGCGAGGGCCTGCACCTCGCGCTGAACGTCGGCGCGATGCTGATCTCGTTTCTCGCGCTGATCGCGCTCGTCAACGCGCTGCTCGGCCTCGTGCACCTCAGCCTGCCGCAGATCTTCGGCTGGATCTTCTCGCCCATCGCGTGGAGCATGGGCGTGCCGTGGCGTGACGCGCCGACGGTGGGCAACCTCCTCGGCACGCGGATGGCGCTCAACGAGTTCGTCGCCTATTCGCAACTCGGGCCGCTCAAAGGTTCGCTCGATCCGAAGTCGTTCACGATTGCGACCTACGCGCTGTGCGGGTTCGCCAACTTCAGCTCGATCGGCATCCAGATCGGCGGCATCGGCGCGCTCGCGCCGAACCGGCGCCACGACCTGGCGCGCCTCGGGCTCCGGGCGATGTTCGCCGGCACGCTCGCCAATTTCATGACGGCGACCATCGCCGGGTTTCTGCTCTAGATGGACTACTACGGACGCGTCCACGCGGCGGTCGAGGCGGTTCGTGCACGAGTGCCCGATTTCCCGCGGACCGCAATCGTCCTCGGATCCGGGCTGGGCGACTTCGCGGCGTCGCTGTCGGGCGCCGTCTCGATCGGCTACGGCGATCTGCCGCACTGGCCCGTCTCGGGCGTGGCCGGCCACGCCGGCGTGCTGGTCGTCGGCAAGACGCAAGGCCGCCGGGTGGCCGTCCTCGCCGGCCGTTGTCATTTGTATGAAGGGTTCGACGGGCAGACGGTCACGTTTGCCACACGCGCGCTCGGTCTGCTTGGCGTGAGGACGTTGATCCTCACGAACGCCGCCGGCGGGGTGAACACCGCCTTTTCGGCCGGCGCGCTGATGGCGATCGACGATCACCTCAACCTGACGGGGCAGAATCCGCTGGCGGGGCCCAACGACGAACGCTTCGGGCCGCGCTTTCCGGACATGTCGGCGGTATATTCCCTGCGGCTGCGCGCGCTGGCCGACGCCGCGGCCGGGGCGGCGGGCATGGCGCTGGCGCACGGGGTCTACGCGGCGTTGCTCGGCCCCAGTTACGAAACGCCGGCGGAGATCCGATATCTGAGGACGATCGGCGCCGACGCGGTCGGCATGTCCACGGTGCCCGAGGCGATTGTCGCGCGGCACATGGGCATCGACGTGCTCGGCCTCTCGTGCATCACGAACATGGCGGCCGGCGTGCTGCCGCAGCCGCTCCATCACGCCGACGTCATGGACACAGCGCGGCGCGTGCGTGGACAGTTCACGGCGCTGCTGGAGGGCATCATTGGCCGGCTCCCTTGAAGGACGTCTGTCAGTCGCAATGGTCGAGGTCGTGGAGGGGCAGGAAGGCGCCTTCATCGCGATCGCGCGCGAGTTCTCCGTCATCATGGCGAAGAAGGAGTACGGCCGGACCGACATCGTCCGCGACGAGGCGTCGCCGAACTGCTTCTACGCCGTGCGCCACTGGGCCAGCGCGTCCGCGGCCGAGGCGTGCCACGCCGATCCGGACATCCAGGCGCTGACGACGCGCCTCTATCAGATCGCGCGCGTCACGCACATCGTCAACGGCGTGCGGCGTCAGGATCAGCTTCGCCTGCTGCTCGACGACCGGCGCGCCCGCGTCGAGCCCGATCGGCGCAGCGGATTCGATCGCCGCGTCAAAGACGTCGGCCGTCCGGAAGGCGACCGCCGCCAGGCGGATCGGCGGCTCGGGCCGCGCCGGATGCGCGGGCGGACCGGCGACCTCGACATCGTGGCCGCGGCGCGCCGCGCGCGAGAGAACGCCGACGCGCGCTTCTCGCATTTCAAGGTGGGCGCCGCGCTCGAGGCCGCCGACGGCAGCGTCGTCACCGGCTGCAACATCGAGAACGCCAGCTATGGCCTGACGATGTGCGCCGAGCGCGTGGCGATGTTCAAGGCGCTCTCGGAAGGCCATCGCGCGTTCACGCGCATCGCGATCGTCGCCGACACGCCGACGCTGACGCCGCCGTGCGGCGCGTGCCGGCAGATTCTCTGGGAGTTCGGCGGCAATCTGGAGATCGTGCTCGCCAACCTCACCACCGAGCAGGCCTCGCACCGGCTGAAGACGCTGCTGCCGCTCCCATTCGACGCGAGGCTGCTCTAGGTTCCAAGGGTAAAATCGTTCGATGCTCCCAACGATTGCCAGAGAAGACGACGTCGTCGTCATGATCGACCAGCGCAAGCTGCCGGTGCACGAGGTGTACGTGCGCTGCAAGACCGCGGCGGAGGTTGCGCGCGCCATCAAGACGATGGTCATCCGCGGGGCGCCGGCGATTGGCGTGGCCGCCGCGTATGGCATCGCGCTCGGCATGCGGAAGAGCAAGGCCACCGGCACGCAGAAGTTTGCCGCCGAGTTTCACAACACGTGCGAGCTGATGGCGGGCACGCGTCCGACGGCCGTCAACCTCTTCTGGGCCATCGATCGCATGAAGCGGACGTTCGCCGCCGCCGCGCAGGCTGGCGAGTCGGTCGATCAGATCAAGGACCGGCTCGACCTCGAGGCACAGCGGATTCACGACGAGGACGTCGCGAGCTGCCGGGCGCTGGGCGCGTTCGGCGCCGAGGTCGTGCCCGCCGACGCGAGAATCCTCACGCACTGCAACGCCGGCGCGCTCGCCACGGCCGGCTATGGCACCGCGCTCGGCGTCATCCGCGGCGCGGTCGAGAGCGGCAAGGCCGTCGCGGTCTTCGCCGACGAGACGCGGCCGTTTCTGCAGGGCGCGCGGTTGACGGCGTGGGAACTCGTGCGCGACGGCATCCACACGACGGTCATCACCGACAACATGGCCGGCGCGCTGATGCGCCAGGGCAAGGTCAACTTCGTCGTCGTCGGCGCCGATCGGATCGCGGCCAACGGCGACACGGCCAACAAGATCGGCACGTACGGCGTGGCGGTGCTCGCGCGCGAGCACCAGATTCCTTTCTACGTCGCGGCGCCGCTGTCCACGATCGATCTCAACACGCCCGACGGGCAGCACATTCCGATTGAAGAGCGCAGCGCGAAGGAAGTGACGCACGTCGGCAGCGCGCAGCTCACGCCCGACGGCGCGCAGGTCTGGAATCCGGCGTTCGACGTCACACCGAATCACCTGATTGCCGGCATCATCACCGAGCGCGGCATCTTCCGCCAGCCGTACACGGAGTCGCTCGCGCGCGCGTTCGAGCTCGAGGCGGCGCGCGCCTGATCGCCATGCGGATCCTCGGAATCGAGACGTCGTGCGACGAAACGTCGGCCGCCGTCGTGGAGGAAACGGGTGACGCCGCACGCCCGTGGGCCATCCGCTCGAACGTCGTCGCCTCGCAGGCGCCCATCCACCGCGAGTGGGGCGGCGTCGTGCCGGAGCTGGCCTCGCGGCAGCACATCCGCGACATCTGCGGCGTCGTCGAACGCGCGCTGGACGAGGCGAAGTCGGACTGGAGCGATCTGGGCGCGATCGCCGTGACCCAGGGTCCAGGGCTCGTCGGTTCGCTGCTGGTCGGCGTCTCGTTCGCCAAGGCTGCCGCGGCCGCGACCGGGCTGCCGCTTGTCGCCGTCCATCACCTCGCCGGTCACATCGAGTCGCTCGTGCTGCACAACGGCGAGCTGCCGCTGCCGTCGATCGTGCTCGTCGTGTCCGGCGGCCATACCAGCCTGTATCTCGTCGATCGGCCCGGGCACTACGAGCTGCTGAGCCGCACGCGCGACGATGCGGCCGGCGAGGCGTACGACAAGGTGGCGAAGCTGCTCGGGCTCGGATATCCGGGCGGGCCCGTCATCGACCGCCTGGCAAAATCGGGCGACGATCGCGCCGTCCGGCTGCCTGGCACGCGCCTCACGCACGCGGATCGCAACGCGCCGCATCTCAAAGGCGATCTCGATTTCAGCTTCAGCGGCCTGAAGACGGCGGTCCTGCGCTACGTGCGCGAACGCGAGCAGGCGGCCGCGGGCCCGATGGCGGAGCGGGACGTCGCGGACATCTGCGCGAGCTTCCAGCGTACGGTCGTCACGACGCTGATCGACCGCGCGTTCGACGCGGCGCGGCGCTTTGGCGCCCGCAGCATCGGCGTGGCCGGCGGCGTCTCGGCGAACAGCCGTCTCCGCGCGGATCTCACGTACCACGGAGAGCAGCGCGAGATGCCGACGTTCCTGCCGAGCCTCTCGCTTTCGACGGACAACGCCGCGATGATTGCCGCGGCCGGGCTGCGCAAGCTGCGTGCGGGAATCCTCGCGCCGGCAGATCTGAACGCGGACGCCGCGCTGGTGTTATGAAAGTCCACACCGACTATCTCTGGTTCACCACGAAGAAGCGCCAGGAGTTCATCCGCATCACGGACGACGTGGCGCGCATCGTCGAGGCGAGCGGGGTGAAAGAGGGCATGGCGCTCGTGTCGGCGATGCACATCACCGCGGGCGTCTACGTGAACGACTGGGAAGAGGGCCTCATCAGCGACTTCCAGGTGTGGCTCGAAAAGCTCGCGCCCGCCGGACTCGACTACAAACATCATCAGACGGGCGAAGACAACGCCGACGCGCACCTGAAGCGGACGATCATGGGGCATCAGGTGATGCTGCCGATTACCGCGGGCCGGCTGGATCTCGGACCGTGGGAGCAGGTGTTCTACGCCGAGTTCGACGGCCAGCGGAAGAAGCGCGTCGTCGTCAAGGTGATGGGACTCTGACGGCATGCGCCTTCGTCGCCGCGTCTGGTGGGTCGGCGGAGCGTTGATTGTCGCAGGCGTCGTGGTCCAGGCGGGCCAGCCGCAGACGGCGACCTATCTCGTCGAAATGGACGCCGTCGTCACGGATGCGGCCGGCCGGCCGGTCACCGGGCTGACCCGGGACGATTTCGAGATCAAAGACGACGGCAAGCGCGTTGACGTGAAGACCTTCGACGCCGTCGCCGACACCGCGCACGAGCCTGTAGCGAGGTCGATTGTCCTCCTGCTCGACGACAGCGGCTTCGGCGCGGGCAACACCACGCCGATTCAGTTCATTGCGCGCACGTTCGTGGCGCGGATGGCGCCCCCCGACGAATTCAGCGTCGTCAGGCTGAACAACCGGCGCGACGAGGCGTTCGGCGATCGGCTCGAAGCGTTGCTGCGCATCGACGAGTACCGATCGGACGCGCTGCCGTTCTTCGGACGCGAGACGCTCGAGAACGCGCTGCGAGCGGTCG
Organism: uncultured Bifidobacteriaceae bacterium; assembly: GCA_964579765.1. Taxonomy (GTDB): domain Bacteria; phylum Acidobacteriota; class Vicinamibacteria; order Vicinamibacterales; family CAVVIG01; genus DATNBT01. The sequence continues at coordinate 9,688 of CAZOIK010000277.1, read as the reverse complement.
CGAAGGTGTCGCGCACGCTCGAGCCGATCGAGCACCGGCGGAAGGCGCTCGTCTGCGTCGGCGTCCCTGACGTGTGCAGCATCCCGGAGCCGCAGGGGCGTACCAGCTTGTTGTGGCGGTTCTGGATCGACGCGATGGCCGCGATGAGCCGCTCGAACGCGAGCCTGTACTCGCTCGAGCCGAACGGCGCGTCGGCCGGAGTACGTCCCGGTCCGAACATCGCTGACCTCTCCGGCGGTGAGGTCTTCCGCAACTCGAACGACCTGGGCCGGCCGATTGACATCGTGCGGCGCGACACCGGCACGTACTACCTGCTTGGCTACTGGCCCGCGGCCTCGACGAAGCCGCTGCACGACGTGAGCGTCAGCGTGCGCCGGCGCGGACTGCACGTCCGCGCACGCCGGTTGCGCGGCGAGCCGTCATGAGCCCCTATCCCGACCGGCCCATTGTCGGCGTCGGCGCCGTCGTCATCGACGGGGATCGCGTGCTGCTCGTCAAGCGCGGTCACGCGCCGTTGAAGGGCGAATGGAGCCTGCCGGGCGGCGGCGTCGAACTCGGCGAGACGCTCGAGCAGGCGATTGCGCGCGAGGTGCTCGAGGAGACCGGGCTGTCGGTTCGGGTCGGGCCCATCGTCGAAGTGCTCGACCGGATCGATCGCGATGCGGAGAAACGCGTCGAGCATCACTTCGTCCTCGTGGACTTCGTCTGCCGTCCGGGCGACGGTCTCCTGCGCAGCGCGTCGGACGCCGACGATGCGGCGTGGGTGGCGCTGACGGATCTGGAGCGATACGGCGTCGCGGCGGTCACCGTGGCGGTGATCCGCAAGGCCGCGGCGCGCGGCTTCGAGAAGGGTGATCGTCCTCTCGTCTGGTCCACTGCCGTGTAGGGCAGGCCTTCAGGCCTGCGTGTCGGGCGGACCTGAAGGTCTGCCCTACAACGAGAGGAACGCTATAAGATGCGGCCATGGACCGCGAGGCCGCCTGGCACCTGCTGACTGAATACACGAAAAGCGAGAGCCTGCTGAAGCACGCGATGGGCGTCGAGGCGGCCGTGCGCGGCTATGCGCGCACGTTTGGCGAGGACGAGGACGCCTGGGGCGTCGTCGGCTTGTTGCACGATTTCGACTACGAGCGATGGCCGTCGCTCGACGATCATCCCTTTCGCGGCTGCGAGATCCTGCGCGAGCGCGGCTATCCCGAGTGGGTGACCCGGGCGATCCTGTCGCACGCCGACTACAGCGGCGTGCCGCGCGAGACTCCGCTCGAGAAGACGCTGTGGGCGTGCGACGAGATGTCGGGATTCATCACGGCGGCGTCGCTTGTGCGGCCGAGCAAGAGCATCCTCGATCTTGAGCCGTCCTCGGTCGTGAAGCGTATGAAGGACAAGGCGTTCGCGCGTGGCGTGAAGCGCGACGACCTGCGGGGCGGCGCCGAGGCCCTCGGCCTGCCGCTCGAGCAGCACATCGCGAACGTCATCGCGTTCATGCGCGAGCAGGCCGGCGCGCTGGGACTCCGAGGCACGCTCTGAGGACCTTTTTCCCGCACGGCTGCGTATATTCCACTGTCCATGGCTGACACCGATCCCGTGGCCGCGCTCGACAACGTCGTCGTCGAGTACGGACGCAACCGGGCGCTCAACGGCGTCACCGTGTCGTTTCCGCGCGGTGCCGTGGGCCTGCTCGGCCCCAACGGCGCCGGTAAGAGCACGATGATCAAGGCGCTGCTCGGATTCGTCGTGCCGGCGCAGGGGCAGATGCGCGTGCTCGGGCTCGACGTCGCCGCGTCCCCGGTCGAGATTCGGGCGCGCATCGGCTACATGCCTGAGAACGACGCGCACATTCCCGGCCTGACGGCGGTGCAGTTCGTCTCGTACTGTGGCGAGCTTGCCGGGCTGCCGCGCAGCGACGCCACGCAGCGGGCGCACGAGGTGCTCTACTACGTGGGGCTTGGCGAAGCGCGCTACCGCAACGTCGAAACCTACTCGACCGGCATGAAGCAGCGGATCAAGCTCGCGCAGGCGCTGGTGCACGACCCGGATCTGCTCTTCCTCGACGAGCCGACCAACGGCATGGATCCGAAGGGCCGCGACGAGATGCTCGAGCTCGTCCGCGACCTGGCGTACAACAAGGGCGTGAACCTCATGCTCTCGTCGCACGTGCTGCCGGACGTCGAGTACACCTGCGACCACGTCGTCGTCATGGACAAGGGGCGGATTGCGGCGGCCGGCCCGATCGACGCGCTCAAGCAGCCGCGCGGCCGAGTGTACGAACTGCGCGTGAAGACACACGGCGAGCTGGACACGTTCTTCGATCACCTGCGCGCAGCCGGCCTCGAGTGCCATTCGGCCGACGACGACGTCGTGCGGGTGTTCGTGCCGGGCGAGGGCGGCGCGCAGCGGCTGTTCGCGCTCGCCGCCCAAGAGGGCGTGCAGGTGCGGCATCTGCGGCCGAGCGTCCCGACGCTCGAGGACGTGTTCGCGCACGCCGTGGGCGAGGACTGATGCCGATTCACGATCAGGGCTACCGGCGCTATGCGGGGCCCCGCACGCGCGGGCGCGCGTGGCTGGTCATGTTTCGCGCCGGGTTCTTCGGCATGTTCCAGAACCGCAAGTGGCTCCTGCTGATGATCGCGTCGTGGATTCAGTTCGTCGTCCGCGCCGTGCAGTTTTACATCGCGGCCAACTTCTCGCAGGCGGCGATCGTGGCGCCGACGGCCGCGACGTTCCGCGACTTCTTCGACAAGCAGGACCTGTTCGTCTTCCTCGTCACGATCACGCTCGGCGCCGTGTCGATTGCCGAAGATCGCCGCGTGAACGCCCTGCAGATCTACCTGTCGAAGCCGCTGACGCGCGTCGAGTACATCGTCGGCAAGCTGTCCGTGCTGATGGCGTTCCTGCTGTTCATCACGTGGGTGCCGGCGATGCTCCTGCTCGTCGTGCAGGTCGCCTTCGCGGGCAACTTCACGTTTCTGGCGAACAACGCGTATCTGGTCCCGGCCATCACGCTGTATGCCCTCATCGAGGTCACGCTCGTCTCGATGTGCATCCTGGCGCTGTCGTCGCTGTCAACGAGCAGCCGGTTTGTCGGCATTCTCTACGCCGCGCTCATCTTCTTCAGCGACGCGCTGTACGGGGTGCTGCGCGCCGTGACGGGCAGCACGAGCGTGTCCTGGGTCGCGTTCGGCAACAACCTCGCGCAGCTCGGCGACGAGATCTTCCGCGTCCCGCTTCGCTACCAGACGCCGTGGCTGGTGTCGCTCGCGGTGGTCGCCGGCCTCATCGCCGTATCCGCGCTCATTCTCGAGCGCCGGGTCCGCGGCGTGGAGATCGTCGCGTGAGCGCCACCAGCGTGGTGTCCGCCGAACACCTGTCGAAGTGGTACGGCCAGGTCATCGGCTTGAACGACGTGACGATTTCGGTGCCGCGCGGCATCACGGGGCTGCTCGGCCCGAACGGCGCCGGCAAGTCCACGTTCATGAAGCTCATCACCGGGCAGCTGAAGCCGAGCAAAGGCGGCGTCGTCGTCCTCGGCGAACCGATCTGGCAGAACCCGTCGGCATATTTCCGGATCGGCTTCTGTCCGGAGCAGGATCGCTTTTACGAGCGCATGACGGGACGCGAGTGGGTGACCGCGCTCGTCGGGCTGAACGGCGTCACCGAGGCCGCAGCCCGGGAGATGACGGCGCGAGCGCTCGAGACCGTGGGACTGACCGACGTCGCCGACAAGAAGATCGCCGCATACAGCAAGGGCATGCGCCAGCGCGTCAAGCTGGCACAGGCGCTCGCCCACGATCCGGAGCTGCTGATCCTGGACGAGCCCCTGTCGGGCATGGACCCGCTGGTGCGGCGGCGGACCATCCGCCTGATCAAGGACTGGGGTCGCGCCGGCAAGAGCATCATCGTGTCCAGCCACATCCTGCACGAGATCGAATCGATGACCTCGAACATCCTGCTGATCAACCAGGGACGCATCCTGGCGGAAGGCAACGTCCATCAGATCCGCGATCTGATCGACGAACACCCGCATTCCGTGTTCGTCCGCGCGGAGCACACTCGCGCGCTCGCGCGTGAGTTCCTCGCGGACGACGACGTGTTGAGTCTGAAATTCGAGGACGGCGGCATGGTGGTGCAGACCGGCAAGCCCGACCGCTTCTATGCGCGCCTCACCGAGCTTGCGGCGACCGGAGAACTCGGCGCCATCCACGAAGTGACGTCGCCTGACGACAACCTGCAGGCGGTATTTCAATATCTGGTGAAGTCGTGAAGCAGCCGGGTGTGCTCACGTCGGCCGCGCGCGTGTTCGACTTGTCGCTGGGGCAGATGCTCTGGTCGCGACGGTCGGTCTTCCTCGCCGTGCTGGTCGGCGCGCCGATCGTGCTGGCCGCCGCGGTGAGGTTGGTCGCCTCGTTTCGGGGGCTCCCCGCCGTCAACGGCGCCGGCCTCAGCGGGCCGACGATGTTCGGGCTGCTGATCTGGCTGCTGTTCGTTCGCTTCGTCGTGCCCGTGCTCGGCGTGTTTTACGGGACGGCGCTGATTGCCGACGAGGTGGACGACAAGACCATCACGTATCTGTTCACGCGGCCCGTTCCGCGGTCGGCCATTCTGCTCGGCAAGTATCTCTCGTATCTCGCGTGCGTCGTGCTGCTCGTGCTGCCCTCGGTGGTCGTCGTCTACTTCCTCGTCGTGCCGATTGGAGGCAGCGTCGGCCAGTCGTTTCCGTCGCTGGTCGAGGATCTCGGGATGCTGCTCGTCGGCCTCGCCGCCTACGGCGCGCTTTTCGCGTTCGTCGGGGCCGCGCTCAAGCGGCCGCTCATCATCGGGCTCGTGTTCGCGTTCGGCTGGGAATCGACGGTGCTGCTGATTCCCGGCTATCTGAAGCGGCTCAGCATCGCGTACTACCTGCAGGCCCTGGTGCCGCATGCGATGCCGCAGGATTCTTCGACCATCAGCGCCCTGCTGCAGGCGTTTCAGGAACTGCCGTCCGTGCCCGTAAGTCTGGTATGCCTCATCGGTATAACTGTGGTAACCCTTTGGCTTGGCGGCCGCGCCGTCGAGAAGCGCGAGTACGTGCTCGAACAATAGGGGCCGCACCCTCGTATTAACATCCTAGTGACATCTGGGCGCTGACGATGACCGTGAAGACGCGCTATTTCGTGATTGTCTCGCTGCTCGTCATGTTCGTCGGGCTGGGGACGGGCCTGATCGCCTACTATGTCGGATTCCCGGCCGCGTCCCTGTTCAGCCGCAACGGACCTGAGGAACTGCGCTATCTGCCCGACACGGCCTCCGTCGTCGGTTACGTCCAGGTGCGGGAGATCATGGCATCCGATCTCCGCCAGCGCCTCCGGAAGAACATCACGTCGCCACAGCAGGACCAGGGGCGGCGCCAGTTCCAGAGCCTCACCGGCATCAACTTCGAAACCGACATCGAGCGCGTGCTTGGCTGTTTCGATTCCTCGTCTCCGAACGGGGGACAATCGAATTCAGGCCTGGCGCTCGCGCGCGGCGTGTTCGACGACGTCAAGATCGAGTCGCTCATGGAAGAGCACGGCGCGCGTCGGCAGGACTACAAGGGCACGCGGCTGATCATCATCGACCACCCCGGCGCCGACACGTTTGGCGCCGAGCACTCCAGCTTCGCGCTGGCGTTCCTCGAGCCGGGGCTCATCGCGTTCGGCGGTACGCCGCTCGTCCAGCATGCGATCGACCTGCACGCGTCGGGCGGACCGAGCGCCGCGACGAACGACGAACTGGTGTCGCACATCCGTCCGGTCGAGAACGGGAACGCCTGGGTCGTCGGCCGCATGGACGTGTTGCGAGAGCGCACCAGGCTGCCCGAGGTCGTGACCTCACAGCTTCCGCCGATCACGTGGTTCAGCGTGCGCGGCCGTGTGGACGGCGGGCTGCAGGCGGAGCTCAGTGCCGAAGCGCGCGACGACGATTCGGCCACCCAGCTGCGCGACGTCGTTCGCGGGTTCCTCGCCCTGGCGAAGCTCCAGACGAGCGCCAAGCCCGAGTTACAGCAGTTCATGCAGTCGTTCCAGCTCGGGGGCGCCGGCAAAACCGTCTCGGTGTCGCTTGACGTGCCGGCACAGGTGTTCGACGCGCTGGGCGCCATGCTGCCCAGGCCGCCGTCGCCCCAGAAACCCCAATAAGTCTTCTTCAACTTTCGGGCGCTGCGGTAGAATCCTCACACTGCCGTGACCGATCTTGTTTTTTTCTACGGCACCCTCATGAGCGGCTTCCGACGCCCGGGCCGCGAGCGTCTCGAGGCGGTGCTCTCACCGGTCGGACGCGGCTCCATCCGCGCCGCGCTGTTCGACATCGGACTCTATCCCGCGGCGATTCCTGCGGCGGACTCCAGCGTGCAGGGCGAGCTGTACCGGATGATCGACGCCGACGCCGTGCTGCGCGAGCTCGACGAGATCGAGGGCTTCCGGCCCGAGCAGCCGGACTCGAGCCTCTATACACGACTCGAAACGCCGGTGACGCTCAGCGACGGGACTACCGCGATGGCGTGGACTTATTTCTACAACGCTCCGCTCGGCAACGCACCGCGCATCGCCTCGGGCGACTACCTCGACTATCTCAAGGTGAAGCGCTGAAACGGCGCTAGACCGCGCGACGGCCGGTCTTGATGGCTTCGATGAAATCGGCGATGACGGAAAACACGCGTTCCGACGGCTCGATGAACTCGATGCCCGATCGGTAGATCACGCCTTCCTGTTCGACGTCGCTGATGCTGCAGTGGGCGACGCGGCCTTTCACCACGATGGATCGATCGCCGAGCGTCAGCCGAAACTCGTGCAGGGAATCGAGATGCAGCGGAAACGCTGTTTCCACCTGGGCGCCCCCGCGGCTGATCTCCTTGATGGTCGTGGGTGCGAACACCATGACCTCGCCGTTGAGCTCGCCGAGAATCTCGATGCGTTCGGTGTCGCGCTTGTCTTCGCGGGAGTCGGCCATCCCGGCTGGACTATACCACGCTAGTTCATGGACACCGGCACATGCGAGAACATCTCGTCGTCGTCGTCTTCGGCATCGACCTCCGGCGTTGTCGCGCCGGCAGCTTCGCCGAAGCAGGTGAGAAGCGGGATGGATCGCGTGTCGTCGTCCAGCTTGAGCATCGAGAGGACCTGGAAGCCTTCGCGCTCCTGCATGTCGAGGCACAGAATCACGAGCGACGGCCGCTCGCGTTTGATGTGCGAGTACGCGTGCTGGTTCGATTCGACAAAGACGACATCGTACCGGCCGGCCGTCAGCACCGGCTGCACCATGTCGAGCACCTCGCTCGTGCCGTTGACGATGACGACTTTTTCCATCGCGTCCTCTGCCGACCCATTAATTCAGGAACCGTGCCACGGCAAGGCAGGCCGATTCCCTGCCGATTTGAGTGCGGGGGACACCGGTCCGGAGCCTTTCCACCACAGCTGTACAGACGTGCTGCGACGGCAACTGGTTGTGTGTCCGCAGGTTCCCGTCATTCCTCTACAATAGGCAGATGCAGGATCTGATTAGACAGTTGCTCGCGGAGCTTGGGGAAGACCCGACCCGCGAGGGACTGATGAACACGCCCAAACGCGTCGAAAAGGCGCTCAGGTTTCTGACCGGTGGCTACGACGCGAACATCGACGAAGTCCTGAACGGAGCGCTGTTTACGGTTGACTACAACGAGATGGTGATCGTGAAGGACGTCGATTTCTACAGCCTGTGCGAGCATCATCTGCTGCCATTTTTCGGCAAGTGTCACATCGCGTACATCCCGACGACGAAAGTGATCGGGTTGAGTAAGATTCCTCGTTTGGTGGATGTTTTCAGCCGTCGCCTGCAGGTGCAGGAGCGCCTGACCAACCAGATCGCCAACGTCATTCTCGACACGATCAAACCCATGGGCGTCGCCGTCGTCATGGAGGCGACGCACCTGTGCATGTCGATGCGCGGCGTCCAGAAGCAGAACTCGTTTGCCGTGACGAGCGCGATGCTCGGGACGTTCCGCACCGACTCGCGTACGCGGATGGAGTTTCTGGAGTTGATCAAACTGCGGGCCGGCGCGCTGTCGGCGCGCGAGATGGGCGCCGCGGCCAACCTGGCATGCATCGACGAGTAGCCGCGGCGATCGTCGCGTTCGTCCTCGCGGCGCCGCTCGCCGCCCAGACCAAGCGCCCGGCGGCGCGGCGGCCGGCGCCGCTGCCTCCGCCGGAGACCGTCGCGGCCGACATGACGTGCCCCACGCCGCTCGGCACGGGCGTGGCCACGAAGCTCGACTTCTGCGACGTCATGAGCGGGCGCGATCCCGCGCAGGGCGTCCTCATCCGGTTTCCGGAGCATCGCGGGCCGGTGACGCTGACGTTCGATCTCCACAACCGTCACACCTATTCCGAAGAGCAGGTGAAGGCGAACCGCGCGTTCGCGCGGTACACGGCGACGATCGGCGTGCTCACGCTGGATAACACGCTGATCAGCCGCGCCGCCGTGCAGAGCGAGTTCCGGAAGGTCACCGACTTCGTCGATCGCATCAGCGGCGGCGCCGGGCCCTCCGGGCTGAAGGCCGTCGGCCCGACGGGCACCGAGTCCGTGTCGATGCCGATTCCCGAGGAGGTGGACGAGGTCAGCATCCTCGGGGAGAAGCTGACGGTCGAGCGTCTCGACGGCACGGCGACGTACTCGTCGCCCGGCCGGCCGATTGCGGTCATCAGCAACGTGATGGTCGAGTACCATCCCGTCCCGCCGCCGCGCCGCACGCCGCGCAAAAAATAAGGGCCGGCGATTGCTCGCCGGCCCTGACTGACGGCTGGTGACTGACGGCTGGTGACTATTCCGTCGCCTTGTGCAGCACCTGCTGCGGGTTCTTCTTGCTGGCGCGCAGGCCCTGAATCTGGATCGTCGGCTGCTCCTTGAGCACCTGCTGACGGTAGAGGCGGGCCATCTCCTCGTGATACTTCGGGTTGTCGTTGTGGTCGCGCTTGCGCAGCTTCTCTTCGCGCGCGTTCTTCGCGATGCCGAGCTCGTCGAGGTCGGTCTGCGCACCGGCGGCGACCGCCTCCGCATTCAGCGCCAGATGATGGTCGGTGGTCGGCAGCGGCACGTCCTTGTTGCCGGCGAAGATCTCGTGGCGGCCGTGCTCCTCATACCACTTCGTGAGCGTCGCGGTCATGTGCATCTTCTCGATGATGTTGCGCCAGCCGATGCCGGTGTTGTACGCGCAGAAGGAGATTTCGCCCTGCTGCGTGGCATAGGGGATGATGCACATCTCGGTGCGCCGGAAGTCGTAGTTGAAGAGATCCTGGAACCACATGCCCGCGATGAACAGGAAGTTCCAGCGATCCGACCGGCGCTTGACGATGTCGGCCTGCGTGCGGTCGCCCTCGACCTTGCCGTACTTCCCCTTCTCGGCTGACTTCGTCGCGCCGAAGGTCTTGTCGAACTTCCGGAGCAGATCGACGAGCTTGAACTCGGTCGGCGCCTTGAACGGGTCGTAGTTGCGCATCAGCGCGAGGGCCATGCCGAACACCGACAGCCCGCGCCCACGCGCCGCATCGCTGACCTGCTGGACGTCCTTCGCGAGCTGCTCGGCCTTGAGGAAGGCCGTCACCGGGACGGCTTCCTTGGTTTCCTTGTCGATCATCACCGCCATGCCCACGCCGCAGTTCGGGTGGCAGCCGCACGTCAGCTGGCCGAATTCCTTTTCGGC
>CAZOIK010000276.1:0-1918 GCA_964579765.1 uncultured Bifidobacteriaceae bacterium | reverse complement strand
TCGTCGCGCTTGCCCGCCTTGAGATAGCTCTCGGCCAGATCCGTGTGCGCGACGGCGGGATCGATCGGCTTGAGGGCAATCACGGTGCGGAACTCGCGCGACGCGAAGTCCGCCTCGCCCTTCTGCAGCGCGAGGCGGCCGAGCGCGGCGTGCGCGTCGCCGTCGAACGGATCGAGCGCGACGATGCGCTCGTAGACGGGACGCGTCTTCGCGGGATCGGTGACGTTGGTCTCGCGGTACAGCGCCGCCAGATGCTGCGCGGCCGGCAGGTTCTCGAAATCCACGTTCATCAGCGCCGTGAGCTCGCCGATGGCGCGCGTGCGATCCTTCTTCTCCAGCGCGATCTCGGCCAGCTGCGCGTGCGGGCTGTCGTTGCCGATCGCGGTCGGCGCGAGCGTCAGCGCCTTCTCGAACGCCTTCACCGCGTCGTCGGTCCGGCCGTCCTTGCGGAGCGAGAAGGCCAGCGCCTCCTGAATCGGGTAGCTCTTGGGGTTGTCCTTCGCGAGCTTCTCGAGGCCGTCGGTCGGCGTCTTCGCGAGGTCCACGCCGTCGGGCACGACGAGCGCGCGCTGCAGATCGCCGAATTCCTTCTGCAGGTACTGCTCGAACCCAGACTGCATGCCGTCGAGATCCGTGTTCATCACCTCTTTCAGCGCGGCGTCGGTGTCGAGCCCCTGGCCGTACGCCCGCAGCAGGCGATTCATCGACGCCTGCCCGTACGTCTTGACCATGTAGTCCACGACGAGCCGGCCCTGGTAGTACGCGAGCGAGATGCGCCTCGGATCCTGGAACGCCTCGTTCAGATCCTTCAGCTTGATGTCCTGCTTGCGGTTGAGCACGCGCGCGAACATGTCCTCGCCGGGCCGCGTCCAGTCCTTTCGCGCCTGCGTCTCTTCCCACTCGGAGATGCCCTCGGTCAGCCATCGCGGCACGCGCTGGTTGGACATCTGCAGCGTGATGACGTGGCCGAGCTCGTGCCACAGCGTCGCTTCCCACAGGAAGTCGCCTGGCTGCTGGCGCGCGCGCGGCGAGTCGAGCGTGACGACGCGGCCGAAGCACGCGCCCAGCGCCCCGATCATGCCGGGCAGACCGACCGTGCGGACGGCGAAGTCGTCGTGCTTCGGGAACATCTCGATGAGGATCGGCCCCTTCGGCTGGAACTCGTACTTCGCCGCCATCGTCTCGAGCGCCTTGTGCGCGAGCGGGACGACGTAGTCCTTGAGCACCGGCGCCTCGTCCTTGTGCAGCTTGACGATGAGGTCGCCGTCGCGAATCGTCTCGAACTTGTCCAGCGAGTCGAGCATCTGGAGCATGTTGAACGTCGAGACGTTGTACGGATCGATGTTGAACGAGGTCTCCAGCGCCGTGCGCGCGGCGGACTCGTCGCCCGTGCGCAGCAGCTGCGCGCCGAGATCGCCCAGCGCCTGCGGGTCGCGCGGCGCCAGCGCCAGGGCACGGCGCGTCATCGCGACGGCTTCGTCGAAGCGATAGTTGTGCGCGAGCAGCTCGCCCGCGTCGCGGTAGACCGACGCGTTCATCGGCGCGACCTGGTGGACCTTCGCGACTTCAGCGTCGAATTCGGACGGTTTGTCCTCGACGAACGCCAGCGCGGCGAGCGAGCTGTGCGCCTCGATGCTCGCCGGGTTGACCGCGAGCGCGCGCTTCAGGGCCTCGCGGGCCTCGTCGCGGTGATCGACGTCGGCGGCCTGCGCGGCGAGCAGGATCTGCGCGTCCACCGACGACGGGTCGATCTGCAGGACGCGCTTGATCATCATCGCGGCCTGCGGCGGGTCGTCGTCCTGCAGGGCGCGCGCGGCGCCGAGGAGCGCGGGCACCCAGCGCGGATCGTCCTCGAACGCGGCTTGGTACGACTTGATGGCCTCGGCGTTGTTGTACTTCTCGAGGAAGAGATCGCCCC